>NZ_CP033906.1:0-303803 GCF_003816055.1 Bacillus sp. FJAT-42376 | reverse complement strand
ATTATGTGCTCCTTCAATCTGATAGGAAGAGGTTGCGGTGCCGAAAATAAACTCTTTAGAAAAATTCATTTTACTTCACTCCTTATTCTTTGATGGCTCCAGCTGAGATGCTGTTGATGATGTATTTAGATAAGAACAGAAACGCAATCATAATCGGTACGACGGAAATTGCGATGCCCAGATACATGGATCCGAGATTTTGAGCAACCTGTGACCCTTTTAAGAATCCCATTAATACCGGCAGGGTGTACTTTTCCGGTGAAAAAATCAGCACTAAAGGCATGATGTAGTTATTCCAGGATCCGATGAAGGTAAAAATCGACATGGTCGCGATTGCGGGCATCATAATGGGCAGGGCGACAATGTGGAAAATTTTAAATTCATTTGCTCCGTCGATTCGTGCTGCTTCGATTAAACTCGGATGCAGGGTGGTCAGGATATACTGGCGCAAGAAGAAAACAACGAACGGACTGGCAATCGCCGGCACAATTAATGGAATATACGTATCCAGAATTCCAAGCGTCTTGGACAGTTCGTAGAAACCGATCAATCCAAGCTGTCCTGGCACCATCATCATGACGAGCATAAAGACGAATAAGAAATTTTTGCCCTTAAAGGTGTAAAAGGCAAAACCGTACGCAGTCAGCGCGGAAAAATAGCCAGTCAAAACCGTAACCAAAACGGAGATAAACAGACTGTTTTTAAAGCCGGTCCATACATTGACGTAATCCATCATCGTTTGATAGTTTTCGATAAGAGAAGTCCCGGGAACAAGAGTGAATCCTGTCAAAATCGCTTCATTGGACCGGGTGGCATTGACGAGCATCATGAGAAAAGGGACAAAGCATACAACTGCCAACACGGTCATTCCGATATAAAGAATGCTTTTTACAATCCGGTCTTTGCTGCCTTTTGGCCGAAGAACGGCTTGTTTCGGTTTAAATTCGGGGTTTAAGGTTTTTTCCGTTTCAATCATTTGTTTACACCTGCTTTGCTTGTTTTCGTTCACTGCTGTACATCGATTTGAAGACAACGGCAGAGAAGATGACCGTGATGATAAACAATCCGTATGCCACTGCGGAAGCATATCCGTAGTTGTTGTACTTAAAGGCCTGGTTGTACAGATAGAGAACCATCGTATTCAGCGACCCGTCAGGTGATCCGATGCCATCGGTAATCAGCATAGGAAGGTCAAACAATTGCAGGCCTCCGATGAGAGAGGTGATCATAATATACAAAAGGATCGGCTTTAATAAAGGCAGGGTGATGCTGACAAGTGTTTGCCAGCGGTTTGCCCCATCGATCAGGGCAGCTTCGAAATAGTCGGTGGAGATTCCCGAAATCCCGGCCATGATGACAATAAACGAATGTCCGAACCACATCCACGTTAAGATCAGGGAAACGGAAATTTGAGCGGTGGCTGGTTCATTCAGCCAATTAATTGGATCAGAGATCAGTCCGAGGTTCATGAGAACAACGTTCAGCGAGCCATGCTGCCAGTCCAGCAGAATTCCGAATAATAGAGCAACAGAGCTGACTGTGATCAGGTTTGGGAGATAAAAAACCGCCCGGAAAAACGACTGGCCCTTCATTTTCAGCCGCATATCGGAAAAAATCGCGGCAAGAATCAGTGCAAGCCCGATTTGCAAAGCGAAATTAATGCCCCAAATCTTCAGTGTATTTACAAAGGCCTGTACGAAGAAGGTGTCTGTTAATAGACGTGTGTAATTCGCCAGTCCGACAACCTCTGCTGTCCCGCTGCCGGTATAATTCGTAAAGCTGTAATAAAAGGTAAGCGCAACTGGATAGATACTGAAAACCAGGAAGACCACCCAGAACGGTGCGATAAAAAAGTACCCATACCGGTTTAAATTTTTCACCCTTATTCCCTCTCTTTCAAGAAGTACAAGCGGCCTAAAGCCTGTTAAGCCGCTTGCTGCTATCACTTATTTGGAACCGTTAAGTCCGGATACGCATTTTTCGCTTTCATATAAAACTCTTTAATGGCCTGGTCTTTTGATTTTTTGCCATCTGTATATTCCTTAACCGCATTTCCATAAAGGGTATCAAGCTGCTGATCGTACTTCGTCACGATTCCAGGCTTAATATTGTGAGCCTGGTCAAGGAAGAATTGATAGTTGTTTTGCCCGCCGAGGAACTCGTCTTTGAAATCACCTTTGATTTCATCGGTTACCGGAAGATAGGACAGCACATCTCCTGTTTCTTTTGCCCAGCCTTTAAGGAAATCTTTATCCTGCGTCATCATTTTGACAAAATCGTAAGCCAGTTCCTTATTCTTTGATTTGCTGTACACACCAAGCCATGAACCGCCCCAGAAATATGGGCTTGGTCCGCTTGTTACGGCCCAGTCACCAGTGGATTTTTTTACATTGGTTTTCAAAACACTATGAAGACCCCAAGTAGGAAGGACATAGGAGAACACATTCGTTTCAACGGTTTTTCCGTTTTCTTTTACTTTGACGGCTTTATCCATTGATTCGAACCAGGATGGAGACCACTCTGCAGCATTCGCGGTGTAGCCGTTCTTCTTCAATTCCTTTGCATAATCCATAAACTCAATTTTCCGGTCTGTCAGCGTCAATTCTTTTTTATCATTCACCCACGGTTCAGGGGCATCGCCTTGAGCAAACCAGCGGATTGCGCCTTCATCCGGGAACATACGGTACCCTTTTGCTTTCATTTTTTCCGCTGTTTCAAACACGCTGTCCATAGATGACATCATTTTGCCTACTTCGGCAGGATCGTCTGTTCCAAGAACTTCTTTTGCAATACTGCGCTTATAATAAATTCCCCCTGGAGTCGTCTGCCAGGAAAGGGCTCTGACATTTCCATCTTTGTCTTTCCCCATATCAAATACATAAGGGATGTACTGATCTGACAGCTTTTCAGCGTCATATGGAGATTTAGAAAGGTTTTCCCAATATCCTGCATCCACCCATTGTTTAATAAAAGCAAGCTCACCCGTAAATACATCGGGAGCACCGACTCCGCTTTCAAGAACAGGCTTAAGCTTTGTAGGATAGTCAGCGATTGGAACAATGGTCAGCTCCACCTTTACGCCGTTCTTTTCCTCAAATGTTTTAATCGGTTTTTTTAGTTCATCTGTAAAAGACCAAATTCTCAAATCTACGTCTTTTCCGCCTTTTGTGCCGCTTGCACTTTTGGAATCTGAGCAGCCTGCAAGAATTCCAATCAGCAGTACAAGCGATAAGAAAATACTAAGAGTTTTCTTCATCATAAAGCCCCTTTTCTTATTTTTTAGGATGATTCATTCATATAGCCAATTTCGAAAGCGGTTTCGTTTTGCTGTTAAAAAATAAACCGAGTTTCGAAAGCGGTTTCGTTTTAAGTAAAAAAAATAGAAGTTTAATAGAAAGCGGTTTCAAATAAGGTTAAAAAAAATCATGTCACCGATCTGCAGGATTCTCGCTCAATTAGCGATACAGGAATCATAGCAGCCGTAATCGATTTCTTTTTTTGGATAATCTGTCGGACAAGAAGCTCTGCCGCCTGTTTCCCAATAGCGTCTGTATCTTGTTTAATCGTGGAGAGTTTGGGCGTAACATAGCCTGCCATGTCAATGTCATCAAAACCGATGATGGAAATGTCCTCTGGAACCGATAAGCCTTTCTCTTTAATGGCTTCCATTGCTCCAATGGCCATTTGGTCACCCGCGGCAAATACAGCAGTAGGGCGATTTTTCAGTTTCAGCAATTTCTTCATTGCTGCCTTTCCTTCTTCAATGGAAAACAATCCGCCGTCCACCATGTATCCTCTTGGAATAGAGAGATTGCGCTTTTGCATGGCTTTCTTGTATCCCATAATTCTTGCTTTTCCGATGAACGAATCGGCCATTCCCGAAATATGGGCAATTTTGCTGTGTCCCAATGAATACAGATAATCGACAGCCATCTCTCCGCCTGCTTCATTATCAGAGTAGACCACACTGCTTTTCACATTGTTCATATCAATGACAACAATGGGAATCTCACTATCCAGAATTTCAAGCACCTGCGGATCATGCTGATCAGAACAAATAATAATGATTCCATCTACACCCCGGTACTGAAAATGCTCCAGGTAGGATGTATTCCTGTTGCGCAGATTTCTGGATGGGAAAATCAGGTCATACCCTTCATTTTCAGCGTGTTTGCGGAAGCTCTCAATCACAGCATTGAAAAATGGGTGCTTCATTCCCACTCCATTATCCTCTGTAAACATGACTCCAAAAGACCAGGTTTTTTTAGTGGATAGTGATTGGGCATGGGAGTTAGGCAGATACCCCATTTCCGCAGCAACCGATAAAATGACTTTCTTCGTTTTTTCGCTGACATCGGGGTAATTATTCAGGGCCTTTGAAACGGTGGTGCTGGACACCCCAGCCTTTTTTGCTACATCGTAAATCGTGGTCATCCTATTCTCCTCTTTTTCGAAAGCGCTTTCGTTCACCTGTATTATAATCGCCTGATATTGGAATAAGCAAGAAGATTTTTTTGAAAATAGCGGAAGGTTGTTAGGGGATGGGGACTGACCCGCACTCTGCTAAAGCACTAAACCTCCGGCACAGCCTCTTTCAAATCCATATTTATCAAGGTCTCAAGTCCAACCAGCCTCTGTCCCCGACTGCGGTGAAGCATAAGGGGACTGGCATGGTGCCAGTCCCGTCATTCGCTGGCAGACTAAAGCTCTGGCACCATCCTTCACAAAACCAACAGGCTCAATGGTTTAAAAGAGGCAGTCTCTGTCCCCTTATGCGGTGAAGGAGAGCGGGACTGACACAATATTATGTAAACAAGACACCCCTCTGTAACTCTACTGCATCCATTCTCCTATTCACGAACAAATATCAACAATACTATACAGAATGTTCGGGAAATGAATTGACTTTCCTTCGTCCCATTGATACAATATTGGATGGATTTAGTGTATATAATGAATGAAAAAT
The DNA here is from genome assembly GCF_003816055.1 of Bacillus sp. FJAT-42376. Lineage (NCBI taxonomy): Bacteria > Bacillati > Bacillota > Bacilli > Caryophanales > Bacillaceae > Bacillus > Bacillus sp. FJAT-42376. The sequence continues at coordinate 298,837 of NZ_CP033906.1, read as the reverse complement.
CGTAATGGAAAAGCATCCGGAGGTGCATGTAAATGTCTTCAGCAGTTGTAGTTGGAACGCAGTGGGGAGATGAAGGAAAAGGGAAAATTACCGATTTCCTCTCTGAGAACGCAGAAGTAATTGCCCGCTATCAAGGCGGAAACAATGCAGGTCACACGATTAAATTTGGCGGAGTCACATATAAGCTTCACTTAATTCCATCCGGTATTTTTTATAAGGATAAAATCTGTGTCATCGGCAACGGGATGGTTGTTGATCCGAAAGCACTTGTTCAAGAGCTTGCCTATCTTCATGACAAAGGGGTCAGCACAGACAACCTGAGAATCAGCAACCGCGCGCACGTGATTCTTCCTTATCACCTGAAACTTGATGCTGTGGAAGAAGACCGGAAAGGTGCAAACAAAATTGGTACGACGAAAAAAGGAATCGGCCCTGCTTATATGGATAAAGCAGCGCGAATCGGAATCCGGATTGCAGACCTTCTTGACCGAGATTCGTTTGAAGAGAAGCTTGCCCGTAATCTTGAAGAAAAAAATCGTCTATTCGAAAAAATGTACGAAGTTGAAGGCTTTAAAATCGAGGATATTCTGAATGAATACTACGAATACGGCCAGCAAATCAAAAAGTACGTGTGTGATACATCCGTTGTTCTGAACGATGCACTGGATGAAGGCCGCCGTGTGCTGTTTGAGGGGGCTCAAGGCGTTATGCTCGATATCGACCAGGGTACGTATCCATTTGTTACGTCTTCTAACCCGGTAGCGGGAGGCGTAACAATCGGTTCAGGCGTAGGCCCGACGAAAATCAACCATGTAGTGGGCGTTTCCAAAGCGTACACAACCCGCGTTGGAGACGGTCCTTTCCCTACTGAATTGGATAATGAAATCGGCCATCAAATCCGTGAGGTCGGCCGCGAGTACGGGACAACAACAGGCCGTCCGCGCCGTGTAGGCTGGTTCGACAGCGTCGTTGTCCGCCATGCCCGCCGTGTCAGCGGAATTACAGATCTTTCCCTGAACTCCATTGACGTGCTGACAGGCATCGAAACCCTGAAAATCTGTGTTGCCTACCGCTACAAAGGCGAAGTCATCGAGCACTTCCCTGCAAGCCTGAAGGAACTGGCAGACTGTGAGCCAGTCTACGAAGAGCTTCCAGGCTGGACAGAGGACATTACAGGAGCGAAAACACTGGAGGATCTTCCGGAGAATGCCCGCCACTACCTTGAGCGTGTATCCCAGCTGACAGGTATTCCGCTTTCCATCTTCTCTGTCGGACCGGACCGTTCTCAAACAAATGTGCTGAGAAGCGTATACCGCGCAAATTAATAGATGGAAAAAGAGGAGCCAGCAGGCTTCTCTTTTTTTATATAAGCCAACAGGGTTGATGAATAGCGGGGATTAGTGTCTGGCAGCTGCAGCGGGGCGACCGATAAAAAATGAATCTCCCATAACCCCGATAAAAAGCGTTGAATGTCCTAAAAAGATATAGACTTCCCCGCTGTTAAACAGCATAATAAAACATGAATGCGATCGAATTATGTAATGACGAAAATTATTTTGTCATTTTTGTAAAAAAACTATTGTCTTATACTATCTTTCCATGCTATTATTAAAAACGTCGCTGAGGCGCTCTGATACTGAGTTTAAAGTGGCAGCACGGTAACATAAGGAGCCATTAGCTCAGTCGGTAGAGCATCTGACTTTTAATCAGAGGGTCGAAGGTTCGAGTCCTTCATGGCTCATCTCTAAAATATTGGCCCGTTGGTCAAGCGGTTAAGACACCGCCCTTTCACGGCGGTAACACGGGTTCGAATCCCGTACGGGTCACCATTTACATATCCTTTTTGGTCCGGTAGTTCAGTTGGTTAGAATGCCTGCCTGTCACGCAGGAGGTCGCGGGTTCGAGTCCCGTCCGGACCGCCATTTACTTTTTTACAGTACATATAAAATGGCGATTAAAAACTGAATTTAGTTTGGCTTGGTAGCTCAGTCGGTAGAGCAATGGACTGAAAATCCATGTGTCGGCGGTTCGATTCCGTCCCAAGCCATCCAAAGACATGTTCCCGGTGGAATGTGTCTTTTTTATTTTTTCCGCTTCTCATCCTCATCTTCCCCATTGTCCGCCATGATTCTGCTGATGAGCAAAATCAGACTGGTTAAGAAAAGTTGAACATAAGCCGCTCCATTTGAAAATAACCCAATAAGCTTGTTTGTCCAAAAAACAAACAGAAACCCAAGTCCCGTGTTGAAAGGGATGGAAATCCAATAATTCTTTGCTCCCTTTGATATGGCAAGAGTCAAGAAGAAAAGGGGAACAAGAAGCAGGGTAAAAATCAGCCATTGATTAAAAGGCAAGGCAAATAGAAGCCATAAACAAACAAGGAATAGGATGATAACAGGGATGCTTGTCTTCATCCTCTCTCCTCCCTTCGTTCAACTGCAATGTCTTAAGTCCCACTGGCAAAGCTGTTAAATTATACCCGCATTGTTACAAAAGTCATCCTGTTTATAACAATTCAGCCACAATCCTATAACAATTGGAAGAGAATTGGACGAGGTTTAGGAAGTCTGTGCTATCTTAAACGGGTGCCTTTTTGAGAAGGGTGCGTTGAATAGCCTTCAGGAGGATTTTTTCTATGAATAAGCCAAACATTTCAAAGTTTAAGTATACGCTTGCATGCAGTGTGATGGTGTCGTCCCTTGTATTTGGATCCCATGCAGCATCCGCTGAAGAGCAGGTTTCTACCGTTTATCATTTATACATAGATGGAAAGAAGATTGGAACGATTGACAGCCAGGATGTGCTGAAACAGGCGGAAGCCGAGGCTGTCAAACGGGCAGGAAGCGAAATTCAGAAAAAAGGGCTGAATTTGACCGCGGGTCCCGTTGAGATTGTACCGGAGCAAATGTTCAGGCCGTTCGCGGATAATGAAGCTGCGAAGAAGGAGCTTGAATCACAGCTGAAAGTGGAGGCGAAGGCTTATTCCATCGTAATCGGCGGGAAAACGGCGGCTTCTTTTAACTCGAAGGAAGAAGCGGAGCAAAGCTTAAGAGCCTACTTGACCGGATTCATACCGGAAGAGCAGCTGAAGGCTTTTGAAGAGCATCAAAGAAGCGGCAAGGAATTTGAACCGATTCAAGAAGGCGAATCACGCATCACGGATATTACCTATTCCGCTCCCCCTGAAATCAAGGAGCAGAACGTGAAGCCGGAAGAGATTCGGAATACCGGTCAGGGACTGGATGCACTTAAGAATGGAACAAAAGAAGAGTCCCTTTACAGCGTTGAAGAGGGGGATACATTCGAAACCATCGCGCGTGATTTCGGTCTGTCAGCGGATGAGCTTCTGAAGCTGAACGGCGGCATGGATCCGCGCCTTTCCATCAAGACGGGCGATAAATTGAAGGTTCTTGTGTCAAAACCTTTTATGGAAGTGAAAGTGACGGAAGAATCATCAAACGTTGAGCCGATTGCTTTTGAAGAGGAAAAACAGGAAAACGGTGATCTTCCAAAGGGCGAGGAGAGTATTTCTCAAAAAGGAGAACCGGGTGAAGCGCTTCGTGAATACGTTTATACGAAAGTAAATGGAAGTGTGGCAGGCAAAACCACGGTAAAGGATGAAAAACGAAAGGATCCCGTCAAACAGATCATTCAAATTGGAACGAAAGAATTTTCCAAAGGGGAAGGATCCTTGAGCTGGCCTGCGATGGGCGGTCAGATTACGAGTAAAAAAGGCCAGCGCTGGGGCCGTGCCCATAAAGGAATCGACATTTCCGGCGTGCAGGACCGGACGATTAAAGCTGCAGACAACGGAAAGGTTGTTTTTGCCGGAAACAGCGGGGCTTACGGGAATAAGATTGAAATCGATCATCAAAATGGCATGAAAACGGTGTATGCTCATTTGGATTCCATCTCTGTTTCAGAAGGTGAAACGGTACAGAAGGGCTCTAAAATTGCGGTGATGGGCTCGACCGGACGTTCCACCGGAATGCATCTTCATTTTGAAGTATACAAAAATGGAAATCTGCAAAACCCGCTTGATTACGTAAAACAATAAGAAACAAGCTGACCTGAAGATGCCAGCGGGCGTCCATTCGGGTCAGTTTTTTTGTATAGGCTTGCTCCTATTGATCCTCCTGTAAATATCCCCTGCCTGCTGCAATCCGCAGCCGAATTTAACAGAACTTTTGTATTAGAAAAAAAGGATCAGCAGATTTGTCCGGCTGAGGCGCTTTTCTTCATGCATATGGTGGAAAAAAGGACATACTATCGGTATAATTAGTCTGTTTAGAGCTATAAAAATAATGACTTGATATAAAAAGTGAAACCTTGGCTAAGAGGGGCGGTATATGAATGGATAATAGAAGGATTTTAGTGGTGGACGATGAGAAACCGATTGCAGATATACTGGAGTTTAACTTAAAAAAAGAAGGCTACGATGTTCATTGTGCCTATGATGGGAACGATGCCCTGGTGCAGGTGGAGGAATTCCAGCCTGATCTCATTCTTCTCGACATCATGCTTCCGAGTAAGGATGGCATGGAAGTTTGCCGCGAAGTGCGGAAGAAATACGATATGCCGATCATTATGCTGACCGCTAAGGATTCTGAGATCGACAAGGTGCTCGGTCTTGAACTGGGTGCCGATGATTATGTGACGAAGCCGTTCAGCACACGCGAGCTTCTGGCCAGGGTAAAAGCCAACCTCCGCAGACAGCAGACGGCTGGAACAGCGGAAGAAGCGGCCGGAGATACGAATGAAATCGGCGTTGGTTCTCTCGTTATCCATCCGGATGCCTATGTCGTGACCAAACGCGGGGAAACGATTGAGCTGACACACCGCGAATTTGAACTGCTGCATTATTTGGCGAAGCACATTGGACAAGTCATGACCCGCGAACATTTGCTTCAAACCGTTTGGGGCTACGATTATTTTGGAGACGTCCGCACAGTGGATGTAACGGTCCGCCGTCTGCGGGAGAAAATCGAAGATAATCCAAGCCATCCGAACTGGATCGTCACGAGACGGGGCGTAGGGTATTATTTGCGGAATCCTGAACAGGAGTAAGCGAAATGACTAAAATAGGGTTTTTCCGTTCCATCCATTTTAAATTTGCCCTGATATTTGTATTGCTGATTGTTCTGGCGATGCAAATTATTGGGGTGTATTTTGTCAAGCAGCTGGAAGATTCACTGAAGGAAAATTTCAACAACTCCATCAACAAGCAAATTGAGCTCCTCAGCTACAGTCTTGGTGTAGAATTTGCCAAAAAACGTCCGGAAGATGATCCGGACACGCTGCAAAATGATATTACAAGTGTCCTGAATGATTATGCGACAAATGAAATTCAGGAAGTCCGTGTCATTGATCCAAACAGCTTCAAAGTTATCGCCACCTCTAATATCGGCAACCGGAATAACATCGTCGATAAGAAAGTAAACAACAATCTTGTGAAACGGTCCCTTATCGTTGGAGAAAATGATTATCGGGTTGTTTATGACCGGGAAACCCAAAATCGGGTCCGGATTTCTGCTACCCAGATCAAGGATGATTCCGGTACGATCCTCGGTATTCTATATATGGAAGCCTCTATGGAAGACATCTTCTCTCAAATGCGGAACATTAACAGCATTTTGGCGACAGGCACAGGCATAGCTTTGATCATCACCGCATTAGTCGGGATTTTCCTCGCCCGGACCATTACAAGGCCGCTTTCGGATATGAGAAAACAGGCGCTTGAACTTGCGAAAGGGAATTTTGGCCGGAAAGTCCGCATTTACAGCAATGATGAAATCGGGCAGCTTGCCTTAAACTTTAACCATCTGACGGAAGAACTGGAAGAAGCCCACTCCCAAACCGAGGGAGAGCGGAAAAAGCTCGCATCGGTTATTGCGAATATGACGGATGGAGTCATTGCGACGAACCGTAAAGGGGAAATCATTCTCGTGAATGATCCGGCTGTCCAGCTGCTGAACGTTTCACGTGAAACAGCCTATTCCATGACCATTACGTCGCTTCTGGATATTGAAGAAGAAGTGGAATTCGACCAGCTTATCGAGTCGCAGGAGCCTCTCCTTCTTGATTTCAGTTCAGATGACAAACCTCTCATTCTCCGAGTCAACTTTTCTGTTTTAGTGAAAGAACACGGCGGATTTATTGAAGGGTTAATCGCCATTATTTACGATGTAACCGAGCAGGAGAAGATTGACGAGGAACGGCGGGAGTTTGTGGCAAACGTCTCTCATGAGCTTCGCACACCGCTTACGACGATGCGGAGCTATCTCGATGCTTTGGCCGAAGGGGCTTGGGAGGATAAAGAAATTGCTCCCCAGTTTCTGCAGGTGACCCAGACGGAGACCGAGCGGATGATCCGGCTTGTCAATGACCTTCTGAATCTATCAAAAATGGACAGCCGCGATTACCGGATCAAACCGGACTGGATTAATTTCACCGTCTTTTTCAACAAAATCATCGACCGGTTTGAAATGACAAAATCACAAAACGTGACGTTTAAACGCGAGATCCCGAAAGAAGATCTTTATGTGGACATTGATACCGATAAAATTACGCAGGTACTGGATAACATTATTTCTAATGCCCTGAAGTATTCTCCGGAGGGCGGGAAAATCACCTTCAAAATCAAGGTGATGGAAGAAGAACTCATCATCAGCATCAAAGATGAAGGAGTAGGCATTCCGAAGGACAGTGTGAAAAAGATTTTTGACCGTTTTTACCGGGTGGATAAAGCAAGAACGAGAAAGCTCGGCGGAACCGGACTCGGCCTTGCGATTGCGAAAGAAATGGTACAGGCCCACTCCGGCGATATTTGGGCAGAAAGTAAGGAAAGACGGGGGACAACCATCTACTTCACGCTCCCGTACAATCCGAATCAAGAGGATGATTGGGAATGAAGCGGGAAACAGTGAAAACGCTCGTACTAGCCTTATTAGTCATTGTGAGTCTTTATCTGACATGGAACATCTGGACGTTTCAGCCGTCCCTCGATCCGATCGAGAACATGAAATACCTCGAAAGCAAGCCTTTGACGGAAGAAGAGAGGGAAATCGGCGAAGTGGTAAAACCCCAGCAGGTGTTTTACCATGGAGGAGACAGCCATTACAATGCGGACAGCAAAGCAGATGACATCTGGGAGTCACTGGCGAAGTGGAAGCTTGAGGATTCAAGGGATGTGTCCAATTCCAAAACCTTCAGCAGCAAAACGAAATTCCTGAACTTTGTTTCGGGACTGGACGGGCAGAAAAAGCTGGAGCTGATCTTCAGCCAGACGATTCCGGTGGAAACGTTCCAATCCATTTTGGACTGGAATTCCAAGACCGTAAAAAATCAGGCATTCGACCGGATTGTTGTTCCGTTTGACCGCGTCAAAACGCCAAAGCTGTATTTTATCTCGTACAAGAACCAAAAAGTTCTGGAAGTCAATTTAAATAACGACATCACGCAGCTTAGCGGGAAATATTTCAGCAGTCTGAACGAGTATGACCGGTATTTTACCTGGCAGGTCAATAAAGACTGTATCGTCATGCTGCCGGAGAAAAATCCGCTTTTTTCCCGCCAGTCCTTTTCCATGGGCACTTTTTCAGCCGATAAATTTAAACAGGCGTTATTCAATAATCCCTCTTATGTGACGAGCGGGGCAAGCGGCTCGCAGACGGTCTATACAGACGGCCAGCGCCGGATGGTGTACGATTCCGACCGCGGATCGATGAGGTTTACCGATAATAATGGGCTTAAGCGAACGGAAGCGGGCACGGGTCTTTCCAAAATCATGACTCAAAGCATCGACTACCTGAACTCCCGCGGCGGCTGGACGGATACAGATGAATATGTCTTCTTCAGCCACACGAAGGATCTTGAAATAACATTGAGAATGACGCTGAATGGCATGCCGATTTTTGCCAGCTTCGAGCCCCCTCTTCTGAAAACAACCATTACTCAGAATTGGGGCAGTACGGATGTGCTGAGCTATGAGCATCCGATCTTCTTCCGCAACTACGATTCGAATCCGGAACCGGTTAAGATTGAAAGCGGAGCAGAGCTTATTGAAATGCTTGAGGCAAGCAGAGGGGAACTGAGAAAGGACAACCTGTTCAGGGTCTTTCCAGCCTATGAGCTATCTAGATCCACAGAGGACCTGATTGTCGTGGCAGAGCCTGCCTGGTATGCAGAAACGAAAAGCGGCAATTACCTGATGATTCAGGATCCGAGAATCCTTGGGGGAGGCAGCCAGAATGGATTGGAGTAAAACAAAAACCATTTTTATTTTTGCTTTTCTTGTCCTCGACCTCTTCCTGGTGTGGCAGTATTCCCAGAAGGTGACAACAAGCAAATACGATTCAATTCAGAGCGAAACCATCCAGGAGCAGCTGAAAGCGGAAGGCATTACGTATCCCCCCTTACCGGCAGACAGTCCGGCGCTTGGGATCTTAACAGTGGAAAGGCGCCCTTTTACGTCCGAAGAAATTGCTGCGCTAAAGGATCAGAAGCCGCTGATCGATATCCAGGAGCAGATCGGAGAGACGAAAACCATCGATTTGCAAATGGAGCTGAAAACACCGGTTAAAATCAACCCAAAGGATTTAACCAAAGCGGACAGCTTCGTATCGACCAAGTTGCTATTCGGCGGAGATTATGTGTTTTGGAACTTTGATCAGAAGGCCGGGACCATTACGTATATTCAGCGTATCAACAATAAAATTGTGTATCAAAAGGGATCCGTTAAGCCAATGGGAGCGGTCATCCTGCATCTGAACAACCGAAATGAAGTCAAAAGCTATGAACAGACCTACATGAAAACGTCCGGTTCCGAGGAAGAGCAAAAGCTGGACAGCCTGACTGCCATCAATGTCATTCAGCAGCTTTACAATAAAAACGACCTGAAAAGCAAAGACGCGATTACAAAAATTGATCTGGGCTATTACACCGCCCAGGAACTAAATAAACAATCTCTGCAGCCGTATTGGTACATTGAAGTGAATGAACGAGATCATTATTTTGTCAATGCGTATGACGGCCAGATCATTCGACCGGATCAGCAGAAAAAAATGGAGTGAATAGAGATGAGCTTGCAATTTAGCGTACTTGCGAGCGGGAGTACGGGGAACGCCATTTATGTCGAGGCGGACGGACAGTCCTTTTTGGTGGATGCCGGCTTAAGCAACAAACAGCTTGGCCTGCTCATGAGCCAGATTGGCAAAAGCATGGACGATTTGAGCGGCATTTTCATTACCCATGAACACAGTGACCATATTAAAGGTCTAGGAGTGGCGGCACGAAAACATAAGGTGCCGGTTTATGCGAACGGAAACACGTGGAAGGCGATGGAGAAACTGATTGGTGAAGTACCGTCGGAGCAAAAGTTTCATTTTGAAACCGACACGGTGAAATCGTTCGGAGGACTTGATATCCAGTCGTTCGGTGTCTCCCATGACGCGGCAGAACCGATGTTTTACGTGTTTCACCATAACGGCCGCAAGCTTGCCCTTATTACCGATACCGGCTATGTGAGCGACCGGATGAAGGGGACCATCAAGGACGCGAATTCGTTCGTGTTTGAAAGCAACCATGATGTGAGCATGCTCCGGATGGGGCATTACCCGTGGAGCATTAAGCGCCGTATTCTTTCCGATGTCGGCCACGTCTCGAACGAAGACGCCGCCCTTGCAATGTCTGATGTCATCGGCGACAGCACCTCCCGCATCTACCTTGCCCACTTAAGCAAGGACAACAATATGAAGGACCTTGCCAGAATGTCGGTACAGCAGACATTGGAGAGCAAAGGATTCGTTTTAGGCGACCAAATTTCTTTGTACGACACCGACCCGAGTAAGCCGACTCCGCTAACAGCCGTCTAATAATTATTTTTTTGCACAAGCTTGAGTATAATAGCAAATAGCAGCATGCGAAAAAAAGGAGCTGGAACGATGGGGTATTATGATCAGGATTATCAGGAGCCGCCTCGCAGGCAAAAAGGGAACCGCGGCGGATGGTTTTTGGCCGGAATAACAGGAGCCATACTCGGAGGACTGATTGTCCTTTTTGCCGGGCCGACCGTCAATGACCTGGTGAACGGAAATTTCAACACAGGAGAAGAAACCTCTCCTGGAGCCAGGGAGCCGGCAGGACCGCAAAAACAGGTCTCCGTTAATGTCACTTCCGACATCACGAACATTGTGAGCAAAGTATCGAGCTCCGTTGTTGGAGTCATCAATATCCAGCAGTCCAACTTCTGGGATGAAGAACAGGGCAAAGGCGAAGCGGGAACCGGATCCGGCGTGATTTATAAAAAAGACGGGCCAAACGCGTTCATCGTTACGAACCACCACGTCATCGAAGGCGCCACACAGGTGGAAATCAGCCTCTCAGACGGCGCGAGAGTGAAAGCAAGGATTCTCGGAAGCGATAAGCTGACCGACCTTGCTGTCCTGCAGGTGAACAGCGACAAGATTAAGAACGTCGCTCCATTCGGAGATTCAGACAAAGTAAAACCGGGCGAGCCTTCCATCGCTATCGGAAATCCGCTCGGGCTTCAGTTTGCCGGCTCCGTAACACAGGGAATCATCTCCGGGACGGAACGCGCCATTCCAATTGACGAGAACGGCGACGGCCAGGCCGACTGGAACTCGGAGGTCATTCAGACGGATGCCGCGATCAACCCTGGAAACAGCGGTGGCGCCCTCATCAACATCGACGGAAAAGTGATTGGCATCAACTCGATGAAAATCGCCGAGTCGTCCGTTGAGGGAATCGGACTCGCGATACCAGTCAATATCGCAAAACCTGTCATTGAAGATCTTGAAAAGTACGGAGAAGTCAGAAGGCCGTTCCTCGGTTTAAGCATGCGTTCACTTGACGAAGTATCCAGCTACCATCAGGAGGAAACCCTCAAGCTTCCAAAGAGCGTCACACATGGTGTCGTCGTATTTGAAGCAGAGCCCCTCTCCCCTGCCGGCAAAGCAGGCATCAAGCAGATGGACGTCATCACCCAAATGGATGGCAAGGATATTAAAGACATCATCCAGCTTCGCAAAGTGCTATATGAACTGAAACCAGGAGACACAATCTCCATCACCTTCTACCGCTCAGGGAAAAAACAGTCGGTGGATGTTAGGCTTGGTGAATCAAGAGCACAAGGAAGCTAAAGAGGCTGTCCAGAAAGTCAGTTTTCAAAGCGGCTTGGTTTTGGCTGATTTCCGCTCCAGAATGCTCAGCGACCAGCGGGGCGGGCGGGGAGCCTCCGCGGCGCAAGCGCCTGTGGGGTCTCACCTGTCCCGCTGCTCCCGCAGGAGTCTCGCATCTTTCGCTACAATCAGCCTTACTTAAAACTGTTTCTAATAAAAACGAAACCTTGGAATGCAAAATGCGTCCCGTTGGTTTCGTTTTTGTATTTGTAGTGGTTAAACTTGGATGTTAATTTCCGCTGCGGGCGGTCGCTTTGAATCTCACGCATTTCGCCACAAACAATTTAAAAAAATAATTGTTATCGTTTTAAGTCTCTGTGGATATCTTCAGTCATTCCTTTTTTTATTTGGGGTGTGGATAAATAGGCGGTTTGGTGTAAAATAAGAAAGGAATTCACCTGTGGATAAGGAGGAAACAACATGAAAGCATGCGCAGATCATGTCGAAACAGCAATAGATATGTATGTTGACGAGCACGAATTGGCTCCGGAAATAATAAAAATTGAAGAAACGAACAGGTTATCCACAACCTGTGAATTGTGCGAAAACCCAGCCATATATATAGTGGGGGAATAAACTTTCGCCCCCGGATGTGGATGGGAAATACACAATTGTGGATAACTCTTGTGAATATCGTAATTTAAAGTGGGGATAACCTGTGAATATATCGATCATAACGGTTGGAAAACTAAAAGAAAAATACTTAAAACAAGGAATCGACGAATATTTGAAGAGGCTCGGACCGTACGCAAAAATGGACATCATCGAGCTTGCCGATGAAAAAGCCCCTGAAAATTTGAGTGAGCAGGACATGAAAATCGTCAAAGACAAAGAAGGCGAACGGATTCTGGCGAAGATTTCAGATGATACCCATGTGATTGCTCTGGCGATTGAAGGAAAAATGAAATCGTCGGAGCAGCTTGCTGCGGATTTGGACAGGCTGGCGACATACGGGAAAAGTAAGGTTGCGTTTGTGATTGGCGGATCACTTGGATTAAGTGATGCGGTGATGAAGCGGGCGAATGATACGCTGTCGTTTTCGAAGATGACTTTTCCGCATCAGCTGATGAGGCTGGTTTTAGTGGAGCAGGTTTATCGGGCTTTTCGGATTAATCGGGGGGAGCCTTACCATAAGTAAGAGGTTTTTTCGTTAACTAAGCCACCATGTAATAATTTATTGAAAAGACATGTGAAGTGATATTATTGTTTAACCAAAGTGGGAGGAGATTAGAAAAATATTATTTTTTTAATTATCCGAGGATCATGATGTGAAAAATAGAATAGTTTGTATATGCTTCTCTCCTGAATTTGGTATAATTAACTAATTATCAACTAACTAATTTATGTCGGAGGTTGCAGTGGAATTATACAATGTTGAAGATGTGTTTGTATCTGTAGGATTTCCAGAGTATACGTACATTTCCCGCGAAAATATAGAACGTGAAATGAAACTAGGTAAGGTTAATAGGGCTAAGCAAATTCTAGTTTATGGTGGATCCAAAATGGGTAAAAGTAATCTTTGGAGGAAACACTTTGGGGAAGATGATATTATTAAAATTCCCGTTAACTCAAATAAAACAGTAGATGATATATATTCAGAAATTTTATCGGAATTGCAGGCATTCTATACTACTGAAAAGGGCCAATCAACAGGTATTACAGCTGCTTTATTGGGAGAACTACAAGCAAAGGTATCAGCCCTTTTTAGTGCTAAATTGCAAGCCTCTATTCAATCAACTCGTACAAAAAGTGATAAAGAGGCTCCAGTAATTAACCCTGTTATCGGAGCAAATCTAGTTATAAAGTATCTAAAACCGAGTCGAAAAGTTATTGTCCTTGAGGATTTTCATTACGCAAATGAAGATGTAAAAAAACAAATTTCTCAAGATTTAAAAGCGTTTTCCGATGAACGCCAACAATTTGTTATGTTGAGTGTAGAACCACTAAACACAGATTTAGTTCTATATAACTCAGATTTAATGGGCAGAATCATTGGTATATCCGTAGGAGCATTTTCTTACCCTGAATTGTTTGAAATGATTAAAAGAGGAACAAAACTCCTTCATATTAGTTTTTCAAACGAACTTATTGATAGAATCGTAAACGAATCGATGTATAGTGCTGCATTAGCGCAAGATATTTGTCTAAGAATATGTTTTGAAATAGATGTCATGAAAACAGCTTCAATTAAACAAGATTACGATGATCTAGGTCTTGTGGATCGAGCATGTCAATCTATTGCTAGTGATAATGAATTTGCTTACAATAAAATTGTTGCAGAAGTTGCAGCAGGCGGAAGATCAGATGGAACTACTGAAAAATACAAATGGTTTTTAAGAATGGTTCGAGATACCGATATACCTGAAGAAGGTTTAAGGAATACAGAAGTTTTACAACGATTAAGAGCCATGGGTCATACAGAGATTGAGCAAAATTCAGTTACAAGTGGATTAAAGTATTTGCCCAGCTTGTTAGCTCGAAGAAATTTACCTCCAGTTTTTGGGTATAACGGCGGTGATGGGGCTGAGAGGTTCTATTTATTGGATAAGTATATGAAGTTTGTATTTAAATGGAGACCAGGGCTCATTGATACTCTCTTTGTTTAAAATGGGTGCACACTGTTTTGTGCTCCTCTCTTTTTAGACATATATATATATAAACCCCACTTAGAACTATTACTAGGAACCGTATCACAAGTAAGCAAAAAGTTGTTTGCAGGAGAAGCGTTAATGCTTTAACGCTTCTTTAATCATGTGAGTTACCAGCATTAATGATTGAAGGAGTAAGTTTTTTAATTTTCTTGTCCACTTTAGACAAAATCCTTGAGAATAAAGATAACTTTCTTGGGATTATAATACGGACATTTTTATGGAGTTATACCGACCTTGACAACTTTGAGTTGTAGATTAGATTTAATAAATCCGGAATTCCTGTCAGTATGGTCTTTCTTTCTCTCTCTTCTCTACACCTCTTAATGAACAGGTAATTTATCTGGATTCATCGTAATATACATTTCATCTATTTTTTCATTCCGAATATAAAAACTGACAATACTTTGAATCCTGCCATTCATGTAGGTCACGATTGCTGGCTGGGAATTGACATTTTTAACTTCAAAATAAAAGTCCTCGGGCGCTTTTTTTATGATTCCGTATAATAAGGATAGAACATGAGAGAAGGATTCGATTGGGCGGATAGCAGCCGTGACTTTTCCGCCGCCATCGGAAAACAGCGTGACATTTTCTGAGATAAGCTCTAATAGGACATCAATCTTTTGCGTTTGAAAGGCTTCTATAAAGCGATTAATCAATAGCATATTCTTCTCATAGTTCAGGCTTTCGCCTTCTGCACGTGAGATCTTTTGCTTTGCCCTGCTAAGAATTTTTCTGCAGTTTTCTTCTTTCTTTTCAATGATGTCAGCGATTTCTGAGTAGGGGAAATCAAATACCTCTCTTAAAAGAAGAATGGCCCGTTCGTCTGGTTTCAGATGCTCCATCATTCGTAAATAAGCCATACTTAATCCTTCTTTTTGTATAAGCGTTTCAGATGGGTCAAAGGCTTGCAGTTTTTCAAGCAGCAGCGGCTCGGGATTCCATGGTCCCACATACTGTTCCCGTCTGTGCTTGGCAGACTTTAAGGCATCAAGACAGAGGTTTGTCATGACTTTGCATAGATAGGCTTTCTTGATTCTTATATTTTCTTCTTTTAATAGGTGATATTTTAGAAACGTTTCCTGGACCATATCCTCTGCTTCCGCGACTGAACCTAACATCCGATACCCTATTGAAAACAGCAGGGGTTTAAAAAGCTGGTACTCTTCTTTCGTTATTTGCACGATTATTCTCCTTCTCCTTTAAAAGGATATCTTCAGCTGCTTGTTTGCCGCTGCTGACGGCTCCATCTGCCAGGATGCAGCTGGGGGAAGCCCAGTCTCCTGCTATATATAATCCCGGAATTTCTGATTTAGAACGCAGTAGCTTTTGCTCATCTCCTAATCTGGGTAAGCGCTGGTTTACTGTAATGCTGGGAATAAATCGTTTTGTGATCACATATTGCTGCCACCCTGGCTGCAGTCTATCCAGGAATTGTTCAAGCTCGTTTTGAATCCTTGTTTTATCAAGGTGATCATTAGGGTGATGATATTTAAATACATGAAGAACGGTGCTTTTGGTGTCATCAGAAAGGCGGGCATAATTTGAGTGTACAGAATAATAAAGGGGATCTGTCATGCCCATGGCGAATAACCGCCCCGGGTTGGGAAGCTGTGTTAAAGCTAGATCCAACGTTGCCCCTTTTACAGCTGTTATCTGTGAAAGAAAGCTGTTTTGATTATTTAACATGTCATTAAGTTCATGTGGGCCAGTTGTACAAATGACATACCTCGCGTGAACTTCTTCTTCATTAGACAGGATTAATGTAAATGAATCCCGTTGGACGGGTTCGATCTGTTTAACAAAAGTATGAGATTGAAGCTGAACCCCCGAGATGATTGCCTTATTGTGCAGCTGGTCGATAATTGTTTGCCAGCCCCCGTCCACATACAGGACGCCCCCCATAGAAGTTTTGATATAGGAAACGGCTAGTTTGGCGCTCACCATTTCAGGAGCATGACAATAGGTGGAAAGTCTGCCAAGCATATAGAGTAATGACTGAACTTTTTCAGACTTACTGGTCTGCATGACCCACTGCTGAAATGTTTGCTCTGCTAAATTTTCTGGATCAATCTTCATTACTTTCAATAAAACCGCAATCCATTCCATACGTTCCTTCCCGTTCAAAAACTTTGTTGTAAAAAGTTCCAGAGGTGAAAGCGGGGCAGCATAGTCGGTATTGTTTTCAACTACTATACCGCCTAATTTGGGTGATTTTCCAGTAAGACTAATACCTAATTCTTCGAGAATGGACTTGGCTTTTCCTTTTTTAAAAAGGGCATGCGGACCTAGGTTTAAATATTGCCGATTCATCTTGCTGGTTCTAGCCCTGCCGCCAGCTTTTTTTCCTTTTTCTATTATTAACACCGATAAATTGGTGTCTGCTAAGCAGTTCGCTGCAACATAACCGGCTAATCCGCCGCCAACTATTACAACATCCCATTTTTGAGTCATAAGATAACCTCCTAAAAGTTACTTCATCACTCAAGACGACGAAGGGTGAAGAGATGTGACATCGATTCAAAAGTTTTAATGAGAAAACCCCTGTAACCCACCAGCCCTGTAAAGTGAGTCATTCAATTCTTTTGGTAAATAGTGTGAAATAGAAGTTGAAAAATTCTATACTAAGCAAATAGAGAGGTGTTCGCGGTTTTCTTATTTAAGATGCGGTTTTTAAACTTAAGAACATACAACTTTATCAAAATAAAGGAAGGCTAAAATGAAAAAAATATTATTGATTCCTTTTATAGTGCTAACAGCTTGCAGTACAGGTGAAACGTACACTTATTGGACAGATAAAACAAACAATCAAATCCAGCGATTAAATGATGCCAATATAAAATACGAAATAAAAAATGGGGAAATTTGGGTCAGAGAGAAAGATATGAAAAAAGTAGTTGCCTGTTGTTCTTAATGTGACAGGGCTTTTGCTGTCGTTTTCATTCCTTCAAGAAATGATTGGTTAGCGCGTTTTATGTAGTTTGTCATGACCTGGTGATCGTACATAGGTTCACCCCCTTTTAAAAGCAAGTCGGATTCTTCCCCCTGCCTCCATATAGAGACAAAGGTATATAGGCATATGTTATTGAATTAATATGGCATACAAGATTGTTAGTCC
Source organism: Bacillus sp. FJAT-42376 (assembly GCF_003816055.1). Lineage (NCBI taxonomy): Bacteria > Bacillati > Bacillota > Bacilli > Caryophanales > Bacillaceae > Bacillus > Bacillus sp. FJAT-42376. The sequence continues at coordinate 281,870 of NZ_CP033906.1, read as the reverse complement.
TTTAAATGAAATTCGATCTGCCGATTTTAACACCTGTTGATTGGAACGGAAAGCGAACGACTGCCAGCTGCAATCAACAGCCAAGTTTAACAGCACCTATACATTAAATCTAACCTGGGGGTTTCTGAACTTTGGAATTAATTAAAGAGCCAATTCTATACAGCAGCCCGCTGCTTCGTATTCAAGTGCTCAGTTTTCACAGTACGGAGATATGTCAGCATGGGTGGCATTTTCATCCGCAGATTGAAATAATAGCGGTTCGGTCTGGGGAAATGGAAATCCATACTCCCGATGACAGGCATCACTTGCGGGCGGGTGATGTGTTCATTTTAGGTTCTGGCCAGCCTCATCTTGATTTGAGAAAACCGGACCAGCTGGTTGATTATGTGGTGATTCAATTTGATCTGGAGGCGTTTTTAGATTCGAACATGCTTCCGTTCCTTTATTTGTATCAGGAATCATTCGTGCCGTTGGTCAAGCTAAACGCATTGTTTGATGGGAACTCAGATTTGCGGAAGCAATTCTACGCAACAATAATAGAATTGCACAGGGAACATGAACAGAGGCAGAGAGGCTATGAGTTGGCTATTAATTATCTGGTTAAGAAATGTCTCTTTTTATTGTTGCGCCACGACAATATGGGGCTGTTCGATCACAGCCGGTCGATGAGCTATGAGAAGCTAAAATTAGTCTTCGATTATGTGGAAGCTCATTTATCCGATAAAATCACGGTTCAGCAGGCTTGTCGTCTTGTCAATTTCAGCTATACGTATTTCCTTAAATATTTTAAACAGAACGTGGGCATTACGTTCACTGACTATGTCATTCACCGCAAAATCAAGTATGCCGAACGACTGCTCCTGACGGATGATCTAAGCATTGCCCAGATTGCTGAACAGGCAGGCTTTCCGAACCTATCCCATTTCTACAAATTATTTAAACGAGTCCACCACTGTTCCCCTAAAAGCTTCAAACAGAACATCTTATCCAGAACCGCTGATGAGAGAATGACAGCAGAATAGCACCATGATGAAGCAGTATAGGATATTGTCAGCCTGTTTCCATACAGATACGATGGAAGAAGGGAATTCCTGAGAATCTATTTTGAGGGGGGCAAACCATGCAGACTGAATTTCCTGCAAGGGGATCTAACGGTGTACGATTTGTTTATTATTCGGAAACTCCTGTTGAAAGTGTTGCTCTGGCAGGCACCTTTAATCACTGGAATGGCGACAGAAACTACATGAACAGAATGGAAGATTCGACAGGCTGGGAGATTGAACTCCCGATTTCGATGGGGAGACATCTGTACAAATTTGTGGTAAATGGGGAAGCGTGGATTTTAGACCCATTGAATCCAAATGTATCGGAAGACGGGCAAAATAACTCTTCCATTACCGTAACGGAACATGGTGATGTGCTAATCCGGACAAATGAGATTTCAGAAAAACACCCGGGATATATGTATGAGAATTTCACCGCCCTTTCCAGTCCTGAATGGATCAAAAAATCGGTCATCTATGAGCTTCACCTTCGTGCGTACACGGACTCCGGTGATTTTCGTGGGCTGGCTGATAAAATAGACTATTTTAAAGAAATGGGCATTAATACGCTTTGGCTCATGCCGTTTCACGAAGTGGGTCATGAGCGGAGGATTGGTCAATACGGTGACCCCTATGCAGTGAGGGATTTTTATTCGATTGATTCACAATTCGGAACGAGGGATGACCTGCTGTTTTTTATGCAAAAAGCTCATGACAGCGGGCTCAGGGTCATTTTGGATTGGACCTTAAACCGCACCAGTGTGGATCATATTCTTACAAAGAGCCACACGGACTATTTTACTCATAATGAACAGCAGGAGCTCTACTATGATGTTCCTCTCCGAGAGTATTTTGCCGGTTTACAATTTAGCAATCGCGATATGAGGAAGTATGTAATTGAGGCTATGAAATACTGGATTACTGAGTTTGATTTTGATGGAATCCGGCTGGATGATTCGGACATTACCCCCTATGATTTCCTTACTGAGATGAAGCAAGCCCTGCAGGAAGTAAAAAGTGATCTCGTCCTCATCTCACAATCATACGATGAATATCACCACATTGAAGCCTGTGATCTAACCTACAGCGGAAACCCGCGGGTACTTATTCGTCAGATGATTGACAGATCGATTACCCAGGATGATTTTATAGCGATTTATCACTCCTATAAGTATAGTTTTCCTAAAAACTCCTTGAGGATGAACTGGCTTGAGGACAAAGAGCAGTCCAGAATTTGCGAGTATGTAGGCGTGGAGTATGCAGGACCTGCAGCTTCGGTCTTGCTGACGATCGAAGGCGTCCCCCTCATAATGATGGGACAGGAATTTAATGAGAACAAGTTGGAAACGTGGACGTCTTTATTTGATGAGTATAAGCTCAGCTGGGATTCGTTTGATAAAAGGCTGTTCGAGCACTATAAATTCCTGATTCACCTTCGGACAAATGAGCCGGCATTTTGGGCTGGTGAATTGAAATTCGTCCGCAGCTCCAATGACAGGGTGTTATCCTATATAAGGCAGCACGAAGGAGTCAAGTTTTTGATTGTCGTTAATTTGTCAGAGGTTCCTGCCGTTGTTCAATTTGATCAGGAAACCCGGGCAGACGAATTTAATAATGTGCTCTATCGTACGGGAAGGGATGATTCCCGTACGGTGAAGGATGGTTCTGCAGTATGGGTGGATCGGTATGAAACCATCATTTATAAATTGGGTGAAGGCACGAAAGACGATCCTGCAATGTCAGTTTGACTTTTAGGGTGATGCCCGTACCACAAATATAATGAAGCACCAGCCCAAAATAGGGGAGGGTGCTATTTTTATTGAGTCTGCATTCTCCTCTTATGATCCAATTCAGAGATCGCCTGAGCGATCTTTTCTAGCCCGTACGCGATCTGATGGTCTTGCACTTGGGAACTGCATAACCGGATAAGGCGGTCTTTATTGAAATCGGGTAAGAACATTCTGCTCGTATCATCCAGTAAGATTTGCTGTTCGGCTAAATGCAGGGCCAGTTTTCTGGCTGACAGGTGATGGGGCAGGCAGATCGAGAGGTAAAATCCTGAATCCGGCTTCGTATAGGATGTGCCTTCGGGCAAGTATTGTTCACAGGCACTTTTCAGCCTGTTCATTTTATTAAAGTATACGTCTTTTATTTTTTTTAGGTGGCTGTGATACATTCCGCTTTTTAAATAAATATCCAGCGCGCCTTGGGAAAGAACGGGGCTGTTGAAATCAGTGCTGAATTTATAGCGTAAAAAGGTTTTCATCATCTTATCTGGCAATACTGCACTGGCAATCCGGAGCCCGGGGAGAAATACTTTTGAAAAGCTCTGGATATAAATGACTCTTCCGGACGGATCAAAGGCGAAAAACGGGTCTGCTTTTTTATCGCGCTCTAATTCACCCAGAAAATCATCTTCTACGATATACACATCGTATTTATTAGCCAGCTCCACAATTTTTTTCTTCTCGCTGTTTGTATACGAGTGGCCAAGAGGGTTATGAAATCTTGGAATGACGTAGAAAAACTTAATATCGTTGTTTTTGAACATCCATTCAAGAAGTTCCAAATCGATTCCATTCATGGAAACTTCAATCCCGCAGGCTGTAACCTGATGGATTTTCAGGGATTCAATCATCCCGAAATAGGTGGGCTGCTCAATCAAAATATTTTTCTTGTTGTTGGGAAAAGGAAAGGCAGTTAACAAATGAAGCGCTTGCTGAGAGCCTGAAACGATGACTACCCGGTCCGTTTCGGTAAACACCTGGGAATGTTGAAGGTTTTTCACGATTTCTGTCCGCAGGGAATAAAGGCCTTGCTGGTCGGTGTATGTGAAAATTTCCTCCTTATACACTTCAATAGCCTGATTTAAGCAATGCTGAAATTCAATATAGGGCAAGAGATGCTTATCCGGTCCGGCCGATAAGAAGTCTACTGTGCCAGGCGGGTTTCGGGGGCGTTTAAAATCCCGGACAATATAATAGCCGCTTTGAGGGATGGAGAAAATCAAATGCTCTTTTTCTAATTCACTGTATGCTTTGATCACCGTATTTTTACTGCAGCTCAATGTTTCAGCCATTTGCCGGATCGAGGGAAGCTTTTGGCCGGCGTCTGCATCCCCGTTTATAATCTGCTGCTTAATCTTTTCTGCGAGCATCATGTATTTTGGACTCAAATTTGTTCCAGCCTCCTTAACTGTACCCTGACAGATGCAGAAAACAGCCATCGAATCCCATATCTGTTTCTAATATGATGTGATTATATCAAAAGTGTTCCTAATTTTTAGGACAAATTTAATATCGCTTTGGGGGAATCGGATATGGAAAAAGAAAAAAAGGGATTATTGTTGGGTTTCTTGGGGGTGGTCTGCTTCAGTTTGACGCTGCCTGCTACCGGTATGGCGGTTCAGTATTTCGGCACAACGGTAGTAGGGTTGGGCAGAACCGTCATTGCAGCCATATTAGTTGCGGGAATCCTAATGATCCGCAAAGAAAAAGCACCTAACCGGAACCAGTTAAAGAGTCTCTTCATTGTCGCAGCAGGAGCGGTCCTGGGCTTTCCACTCCTGACTTCATGGGTCATGAACACATTGCCGGTTTCACACGGAGCAGTGGAATTAGCCCTTCTGCCTTTAGCAACTGCGGGGATTGCAGCGTTCAGAGCAGGAGAAAGGCCTTCTTTGCGGTTTTGGATTGCAGGCTTAATGGGTACAGGAGCGGTCCTTTTCTATGCGATAAGTTTAAATCTTGGAACGTTTCAAATAGAGGATGCAGGGCTCTTAGCGTCCGTCCTTTTGTTAGGGCTTAGTTATGCGGAAGGAGGAAAGCTCTCAAAAGAAATGGGCAGCTGGCAGGTAATCGCATGGGCGATTCTAATAGGGGCTCCCTTTTTTCTGATTCCTGTAGCGATGAATCTATCAGCGGAAATGCTGCATGCTCCCATACAAGCCTGGGCGAGCTTGCTTTATTTAGCGCTGGTCAGCCAGTTTTTAGCGTATGTCGCCTGGTACGGCGGAATGGCATTAGGCGGCATTTCCCGCATCAGCCAGCTGCAATACCTGCAGCCGTTTCTGATGATTTTGTTTGCTGCGGTTTTTTTAGGGGAATCCGTCAGCCTGATCACAATCATTACGGCCATCCTTGTCGTTCTATCTGTTTTTATCGGGAAAAATGCCCCGGTATCTAAAAAAGACTTACCGGGATCCATGTGAGAGTCCATCCGCGAACGAAACCGCCCTATCCTTTGCGGATTGGCGGTTTCATTTCAACTTAGCAGCGTTCTATTTAGAGTATCAATCCTGAGATAAATAAATCCAATTTTTTTCGTCAAATTCATTAATCCTGTAGCTTGAACCTATATTTTGCAAAATCCTATTGAACGATTCTATTTGGTCATCGTGATCATAAAGGTCTTCTTGGATGTATTCTTTCATCAAGAAATTCGTCATATTTGTAGTGTTTACAAAATCCGCGAAGTACGTTCTCAAGGTTACGGAGTCTTGCTTTGTAAGAGCTTTGTCATGAACGAATGAGATCTTAAACACGTTTAAAATCGCATGAAGGTCTTCATCATCCATATAACACAAAGGGTCGATTTTTTTATCCTCTTCTGTAAGAGGATGTCTAGTATCCTCAATTACGGCGTAAGCTAACATATTTCCGTTCTGTAATACATGGAATATTTCCAAATCACGCAATTTTAAAATCCTGTGAAGTGAGATCATCGTTTCCTCCTATCCCAACTAATAGCTTTCTACCTGCTTGTTGGGGGTATTCCAGCGCTTATTATTATACTTAACTTTTGGGCTTTCTACATGTTTATACTAATTGCTATAAACGAAAACCTCAGTAAACCCCATCAGCGTGTTTCATAGCACCAGATTCAAAAAGGACCAATCCATGTTCTTTTTGCTCATTATGTCAATTTGTGATGAAGTTCCATCAAGACACCCGCAGCTCCCCGCTGCTGCGGGTGTCTATTTTTACTGTTCAGCCGTTCACTCACAAAAGTCAGCATATTTGCAGCAATTACAGCCAGTCCCCGAAATCTCTTGATAGTAAAATAATTCTACGAAAACGATTCTGACGTGAAATGGAAAAACGATTCTCCCCAGAAGCACGAGGACGAACCGTCCCGGTGCTTTCCTGTATGCAATTAAAAAACCAATCAATAGTCACGTTTTTATGGTTTATGTTTCCAAATTAGGGGGAAATGGGATATCGAAACACGGCGGATACAATCGAAAGAACTGGGAGGATTTTTGAATGATGAAAAAAGGAAGTTTTCTAGTTTTAACGGCTATACTGATGGCAGTTCCAGCAGGATGCAGCCTGGGCGGATTAGGGGAAAAGGCAAACGCAGGCGAAGGTAAAGGCAAGCAGTTAGAAGTGTCAGTGGCAAACGGTTCGTACATACTGACTGGGGAAGATGACGGTGTATCGGAAAAGGATACGGGTGTCCTCATGGTCAATTTCAAGGTAAAGAACACCTCAGACAAATCTCTTACTATCTCTTCAATGGATGGAATCAAGCTTTACAAAGGGGAAGAGGAAATGAGCCCGAAAAAGTCTGTCTATTCTACTGATTTGGGGTTGGAGGCAGACATGTCAGGGAGTATCGGAGCCAATAAAGAAAAGACCATCCCTGTTTTTTTTGATGTGGAAAAGGGAGAGAAATATGAAATAGGCATTTCAGCGCGCACGGAGGATTATAAAAAGACAAAGGAAGTTACCCTGAAACTGGATACCGAAAAATATGCAGAGAGTCTGGATCAGATGGAGGAGCCGGCGAAAGCTTTAACAGCCTATATTGAGACTATTTATTTGGATAAGGAAAATCCGGATTTTGAAAAGCTTGTCTCCGCTGATAAACAGGCACTTCAGGAAGAAGCAAAAACAGGATTCAAAGACGGCTTGAAACTCATTGTCTATAATTCGCTTCCAGAGCAGGAATTGGTCAAACACTATACCAGCTACAAATCTGTATTGGCTCAAAAGGCTGAACTTAAAGCTGAGCCAAAGGCATTTGCCAATGACAGGGCGGTCGTTAAACTTGAATATTCCACTGTGCCTTTAAGAGATTCATATGACAAAATGTCGGATTTAGAGGACGAATATAGGGAAAAAACCAATGACTATGATACGAAGAAAGGTCAGAGTTATGCCATGTCGAAGTTTCCTGCTGTGCTGAATTCATTGGATGTCCAGCCAGGAAGGGATCCGCTGGAAATCAAAATGATGAAGAAGGATGGCAAGTGGATGGTTGATTCGAATGATTATAATACTGAATCACTAGTAGATGTATTTGCAAAAGGATCCCGCTGATAAACGGAGCAGGGATGTAAGAGGTCTTGAATAAGCCGCATATGCGGCTTTTTTGGGGGTTTACACACATTTACAAAAAAATCGAAAGCATGGAGTTCTTTACGGAGCGAAAACGAACACCTTAAAAAAGAAGCACCGAAGAACCAACCAATGGCCCTCGGTACTTCTTTAAAAATTACATCAAGAGACCCGCAGCTTCTCCGTCCTCTTGGTGTCTTTCTGATCCAGACGATAACTCACAAAAGTCAGCACACTCGCGGCAACCGCCACCAGTCCCCCAACCCACGTCACATTCATCAAGCTTCCCTGATGGTAAACGATTCCGCCTAATGCGGAACCGAACGCGATGCCGACGTTGCTTGCGACGGGCATGAGTGAAGCGGCGAGGCCTGTCGCTTTTGGCTGATAGATTCCGGCCAGGTCAATTAGGTACAGCTGGGTGGATGTGGTTAGCAGGATGGCCATCAGGGACATCAGCCCGATGTTCACCAATCCGCTTATGAGATCGTTTGTCGTCCAGTATAAAGCAATCAGAACAATGGCCTGGACGAGAAACACGAACCGGAGTCTTCCAATCGCATTATGGCTCGCAATTTTTCCTGCGAGGATGTTGCTGAAAATTGAGATGAATCCGTAGCCGAACAGGATGAGGCTGATGGAGCTGCTCGGTGCGGCCATTTCGTTTAGGATGGGAACGAGGTATGTGAATACCACATACGTAGCGCCAAATCCAAGAGAAGGAATGAAGAAGGCCATTAGGATTCGCGGGTGTGTCAGCAAAGAAAATTGGTCCCTTATAGAGCTTCGGGCTTGATTTTGCAGCTCGGGCAGGATGAAAAAGGACGCTATAAAGGCGATTCCCCCAAGGAACGTGGTTAGCAGGAAGGTTGCATTCCAGTTAAACCAGTCTGCAATCACCGTCCCGATAGGAACGCCGACGACATTTGCGAGAGTAAATCCGCCAAAAACAAAGGAGATGGCAAGGCCGCGTTTGGCAGCCGGCATCGTTTCACTTGCCACCATCATAGCAAGGGAGATTAAAACGCCTGTCACAATCGCCGTCCCCATTCGAAGAACAAGGAGCAGAAGATAGCTTGACGAAAGGACGCACAGAGCATTCAGGATGATAAAAGCTCCAATTAAACCGAGCATCCATTTACGCTTTGGAAAATGGCTCGTTGCGGACATGACGATCGGGGTCGCAACCGCAAATGTTATCGCAAAAGCAGAAACCAGTGTGCCTGCTTCTGAATTGGATATATGAAGGCTTGAGGAAATATCGGTCAGAATGCCGACGATCACAAATTCACTCGTGCCAAGAACAAACGTTAATAAAGCGAGGGTTAAGATGAGCAGCCAATGCCGCCTGGTCAATTCTTTGGTGTGCATACGTACCTCTTTTCTTGGATGAATGGATTATGGATAAACAATTCACCTATCATACCATAAAACATGTTGGTAATTAATCAGGCAGGGTTCTAAAATATTTCCATTTGGAGAAAACAATCGCAACATACATATGTAAATAATTGCTATAATGAGTTTTGTATTAACAGAATGTGGTATTTATATGATGAATGATTGTAAAGGGGAGCGAACGATGGCTGACTTGAATGAAAACCCGTTATTGATGGGCGATGAACGACCGCCAAAGGTAAAGGCGGAAAGAAAAGAAGGCGAACCGACGGCTGCTTTTAAAGGGGCGAGCTGGGCCGCGCTGGTAGTCGGAGTGGCGGCTTATTTGATCGGTTTGTTCAATGCCGGAATGCAGCTGAATGAAAAAGGGTATTATTTTGCCGTGCTAATCTTCGGGCTGTACGCAGCGGTCTCCCTTCAAAAAGCGGTCCGAGATAAGGAAGAGGATATCCCGGTTTCGGGTATTTATTATGGACTCAGCTGGTTTGCCGTGATTGTAGCGGTTGCGTTAATGGCCATCGGACTTTATAACGCGGGAAGTATTGTTTTAAGTGAAAAAGGATTTTACGGAATGGCCTTTGTTCTTAGTTTATTTGCGGCCATTACGATTCAGAAAAACATCCGGGATACACAGGTAGCCAGAGGAAGAGATTAAAAATGGGGGGCATTGCTGGCTGCAGGAATGCCCTTTTTATTTTGAATAATAAATAAGAAGATTGGGAGAGGTACACATGAATTCATTGCGGGGGCAAAGGATGGATTCTAATGGTAAAAACGCAGAAGGAGTTTAATATCCTTTCTGCGTTTTTTATTTTTACTGGACCAAGCAAGCTGCCAAGTAAGAACAAGGACTCCTGAAACTTATCTTATTTTCAGTTATCATAGACTTGTAGAATGTTGTCTAAAAGTCGCGTTCATCTGGTGAAATAGGAAATAGTAGGTGGGATAATTTGAGAAAAAGAATAAGGGCTGGAGTTTGTTTAGGCGTGATGCCGTTTTTATTTTTAGCGGGCTGTTCTCAGGAGGTCACTTCCGGGGAGCCGCTATCGGATCTTAGCGAGGAGTTGAAATGGACCTCTGATGACCCGTTCTATGATACAGAAAAGATTGCGGATTCTCCGAGATTTGCCATGAGTGCGAATTATAAGGCGATCGAGCCTTCTGAAAAGGCCAAGCCGCTGGAAACGAATTATAAAAGAGAGCAGCTGGCCCAAATTACTACAGCAGAAGCGCATGGAGGCAGCAGGGAAAGAAGCGTGCCGTTCGGTCAAACGCTTCAAAAAGGTGTAGCGGACCAGACAGAGGGACCGCTCCAAGACCATCGAATCGTTGCGTATTATGGAAATCCTCATTCCGTTCACATGGGGATCCTAGGAGAACATAGTCCAGAGGATTTCATGGATAAGCTGATGGAGCAGACCCGGGCATATTCTGAGCTGGATCCTAAAAGACCTGCGATTCCTGCAATTGAACTGATTACGACCATAGCCCAGCGAACCCCGGGGGATAAGGGGCTTTATGTGAACTCCACTCCAGCCGCCGATATCGAGAAGTATGCGAAGCTGGCAGAAGAAAATCATGCCCTTATTTTCTTGGATGTTCAGCTTGGCCGTGACTCTGTGATGAACCAAGTGAAAGCACTGGAAAAATATTTAAAAAGACCAAATATTCATTTAGCGATTGACACGGAGTTTCACGTGAAACAGGGGCAGGTTCCGGGAGAGAATTTAGGCCATGTCGATGGGAAAGACATTCAGGAAGCGATTGAATATGTATCCCGACTTGCGGATGAGAACGGACTTCCGGACAAAGTCGTCGTTGTCCATCAATTTGCAGAAAAAATTATCAGCAGCAAGAGTGCCATTCATGCGGCCAAAAATGTGGAGGTTGTATTAAACAGTGATGGATTTGGAGCGCCATCGCTGAAAACATCCGGCTATCATCTGCTTGTGCAAAAACAGCCCATTCAATACGGCGGATTTAAGCTGTTCTTTAAAAATGATAAGCCGCTCATGACGCCTAAGGAAGTATTGGCGCTCGATCCGGCACCGGCATTTATTAATTATCAGTAAGTCGTTATACATAAAAAGTGCAGCGGTTTTTTGCCGCTGCATCTTTTTTAGCCTGTCACACCATAAAATCCTGTTTTCAGGAAATTTCCGAACTCACCTTCCCTCCAATTTTATTTTTCCAATAAAATAGAATGCTAAGCAATTCCATTTAGTTCCCTGTTCAAAAGCGTTATAATTTAGTAGGCAGTTTGCTCTGAAAGGAGAAATGTAAAATGAAATTATTTGCACTTGATATGGATGGGACGACGTTATCATCCAGAAATGAGATCAGTCCTGAAAATATCGAAGCGATTAAAAAAGCCCAAAGCCTTGGACATAAAGTGATGGTGCTGTCCGGAAGGGCCCCAGAGTCCATTCATGAGGTACTGGGGCGATATGGCTTGACGCTTCCGATCGGCGGGAGCAACGGAACGGCTGTGTTTGCGGATGGAAAGCTTTTGGAGCTGACCTCCTTAACGGATAGCCAGAATCAAGTCATTGCGGAAGAAGCGGAGAAGGAAGGCATTCCTTTTAAAATCTATACAAATAAAGGCATTTATTTTCACCGGGAGTGGCCGGAACGCCTGAAAACCGTTTTGTCCTCTGGAGCGGTACCGGAGGAATATTATGTGGATGAGAACTTCGGCAAGATGACGAATATGCCGGATGAATCACAGACCTTTGATGATATCCGGAGCCTGCTGATGGATGAGGATTTAAAAATCCAGAAGTTTTTTATGCTCGTCTTGGATCCGGTTCAAAAGAGCCGGTTATTGACGGCCACGAAAGCTATTGAGGGCGGCTATGTCACGTCATCATCTTCTTTTAACATTGAAGTGATGAACATCAACGGAAATAAGGGAAATGGCCTGAAGATTATGGCCCGGTATTTCAATATTCCTCTTGAAGATACCATTGCCATCGGCGATCAGTTCAATGACGTGCCAATGTTCGAAGCCGCTGGATTCTCTGTCGCCATGGGCAACGCGGTGGAAGAAATCAAAGGAAAGAGCGACTTTGTTACATTAACCAACGATGAAAATGGCGTGGCGCACGCCATTGAGCATGTGTTAAACGCTCTTAAGGTGCCGGAAGGTTTAGTATAAGGGACTTGATAGAGACAGAAAAACTCGTCAATGGATGACGAGTTTTTTTGCTGGAAAAATCAATTCTCTGGAAGCAGCACAATCTTCCCGGATTTTCCGGAATTTTTAAAATAAACCTGTGCTTCCTTTGCCTCCTCCAGAGGAAAGGTTCGGTCTATAACCGGCTTGATTTTTCCTGCAGAGATTGCAAGGAGCAGTTGCTGGAATTCCGCTCTGGTTCCCAAGACGGAGCCATAGAGGGTGATATGTTTTAAGTAGAGCGTTCTTAAATCAAGCTCTGTCTTTTGGCCGCCGGCGGATCCTGAGGTGCAGAACTTCCCTCCATTCTTTAAAACTTTCAGGGAGGTAGAGAACAGGGGATCTCCGACCACGTCTAGGACAGCATCAACCGGACCGCCATTCACTGCTTGGATTTCTTCAGCAAGCATTCCGGATTTGTAGGATAGCACATGTGAGGCACCTAGTTCTTTCATTCTTTCTTCCAGTGCCAGATCGCCGACAATGGCGATGACAGTGGCTCCGAATACGCGGGAGGCGATTTGGACGTTTAAGGAGCCTACTCCGCCGTTTGCCCCTGTGACCATCACAGTATCCCCTTGCTGAATCTGGATTTGCTCGTTCATATGCCAGGCTGTTAAGCCACTGACGGAAAAAACCGCACTTTTTGTATATTCAGGAAGGGGCATTTCGTAGCAAAGGTCTGCAGGCCACACGACATATTCTGCATAGCCGCCATCGTATTCAGAACCGAGGAAGGACATATCTTCTGAAATATGCTCATGGCCAGGTTCTCCGCTGGAGGTGAAAGGAAAGAGGACCACGTCTTTTCCGATCATTGTCTCATTCACCGCATGTCCCACTTTCACGATTCTGCCTGCTATATCAGAACCCGGTATCCGGGGAAAGTCGACACCTTCCGGCTTCCAGCCTGATTTTGATTCGGTTCCGTATGCTCCTTCTCTCATCCAAATTTCCGTATTGTTAATGGCACAGGCTTTCACCTGAACCAATACTTCATGGTCTTTCGGCTCTGGGACAAGCAGTTCAGCTAGCTTCAGCTTATCTACACCGCCGTAGCCGGTTACTTGAATTGCTTTCAAGTGAATGCTCTCCTTTCATCAATTGAGTTCATATGTAAGGGAAGAAGTAGTGATTTAAGTCCATTATATCTAAGGAGACCGTTTTCTTATACGAAACTGCCTCAAGAGGGATTAGTAATAAAAAGGCTGGACCATAAGATGTCCCAGCCCTCCCCATTAATGCATCAATTTCCCCGGTACTTTCGCATAGCTGTTCAGCATGGCGTTCATGTCCTGCGGCATAAGCTGCGGAACCTGATAGTAGCCGTGCTTGTTCTGATAAAGGAAAATTTCGTAGCTTAATTCAATAAAGTTCGGAACGCTGTCGGCAATGACACGGCGCAGCACGGGATTGGTCATTTCGAGAGCGGTCATGGAGAGCAGGGTGGCCAGTGATTTGGTGTTTCCAAGCATATAAGCGGAAAGCCCCTGATCGGAAAGCTCAGCGATGGATTGGTTGGGCTTTTTTGGCTGACCTGGCTTGATGCCGTAAGCCGTGTCGTTGTTCTGCGCCATTTTATACACCTGTGTTGAAACAGCGGGTTTTTGTCCGGTTGAGAAGGCATCCACAATGGTATTGTACAGCTGGGTAACGAAGGCACATTGGCGCCGGGCGATGTCTTTCAGCTCCGGATCCTTCATATGCTGCTCGTACATCTGGTATTGATCGAGCATCGAGATGATCCCGGCAATCACTTCATGGGCGTCAAATAGTTCATGGCCTCCATGGTCATTGGAATGGGCAGGGTTCATCTGCATATTTGGCATCTGCTGCTGGCCATTTGGATTCATGTTTTGGTTTTGCATCGGGTTCCCTCCTGTTTTTAAACATTCGGTCTATATCATGTCCATGAACGAAACGGATATGTAAAATAAATCTCAATAGAAAAAGCACGTTACCCGAATGGATAACGTGCTTTTTGCTTAAAGCTAGTTATTTCTCACATCAAACCGGTCCGCGTCCATGACCTTCACCCATGCCGCGATAAAGTCGCGGACAAATTTCTCTTGATTATCATCCTGCGCATACACTTCAGCGAGCGCGCGAAGCTCGGAGTTGGAGCCGAAGAGCAGGTCAAAGCGGGTTGCCGTACGGAGGACTTCGCCGGTTTTGCGGTCGCGTCCTTCGTATTGGTTGAAGCCTGCCGGTTTCCACTCCGTGCTCATGTCGAGCAGGTTGACGAAGAAGTCGTTTGTCAGAGTTCCCGGCCGCTCCGTGAACACGCCGTGTTTTGTGCTGCCGTGATTCGTTCCGAGAACGCGCATGCCGCCGAGAAGGACGGTCATTTCAGGGGCGGTTAAGCCTAATAGCTGGGCTTTGTCCACGAGCATTTCTTCCGGGCTGATGGAGTATTCTTTCTTCTGGTAGTTGCGGAATCCGTCTGATACAGGTTCCAGTACATCAAAGGTTTCGGCATCGGTTTGTTCTTCGGTGGCGTCGCCGCGCCCTTGAGTGAATGGAACGGGTACATCAAAGCCCGCGTCTTTAGCCGCTTTTTCAATCGCTGCGCTTCCGCCGAGAACGATAAGATCAGCCAGGCTGACTTTCGTGGATCGCTTGCTTTGGATGTCTTCGTATACCCCGAGTACTTTAGCCAGCTGCTCCGGTTCATTCGCTTCCCAGTCTTTTTGGGGAGCAAGACGGATCCGTGCCCCGTTTGCCCCTCCGCGCATATCCGTATGGCGGTATGTGCTTGCTGAAGCCCAGCCGGTTTTCACAAGCTCGCTCACGGATAGTCCGGAGTTCAGGATTTCCTTTTTTAGTTCTGTAATCTCATCATGAGACAGTTCATAATCAACCGCCGGGACGGGATCCTGCCAGATCAATTCTTCTGAAGGAACCTCAGGGCCGAGATATCTTACTTTAGGACCCATGTCGCGGTGAAGCAGTTTGAACCATGCCCGCGCGAATGCGTCCGCAAACTCTTCCGGATTTTCGTAATAGCGGCGGGAAATCTTTTCGTAATCAGGATCGACGCGCAGGGCCATGTCAGCCGTAGTCATGAACGTCTTCACACGGATGGATGGGTCCTCTGCATCCGGCGCCATATGCTCCTCCGCCATGTCGACAGGTGTCCATTGATGGGCTCCGGCAGGACTTTTTGTCAGTTCCCACTCATAGCCGAAAAGCAGATCGAAATAGCCGTTATCCCATTGAGTCGGATTTGTCGTCCAGGCACCCTCGACACCGCTTGAAATCGTATCGCGTCCTTTTCCGCTTCCGTATGAGCTTATCCAGCCGAAGCCTTGTGTCTCAAGCTCGGCGGCTTCCGGATTGTCTCCGACAAGAGAAGGATCGCCCGCGCCGTGTCCTTTCCCGAATGTGTGGCCGCCGGCAATCAGAGCAACCGTTTCTTCATCATTCATCGCCATCCGTCCGAACGTATCGCGAATATCACGGGCACTGGCGAGCGGATCCGGTTTTCCGTTTGGGCCTTCCGGATTTACATAGATAAGTCCCATCTGCACAGCAGCAAGAGGGTCCTCAAGCTCGCGGTCACCCGAATAACGGTTGTCCGCCAGCCATTCCTTTTCCGTTCCCCAATACACGTCTTCCTCCGGATGCCAGATGTCTTCGCGGCCCCCGGCAAAACCGAATGTCTTCAACCCCATGGATTCAAGCGCCACGTTTCCGGTTAAGACAAGCAAGTCCGCCCAGGAAATCTTGTTTCCGTACTTTTGCTTAATCGGCCACAGCAGACGGCGGGCTTTATCAAGATTGACGTTATCCGGCCAGCTGTTCAGAGGGGCAAAGCGCTGCGATCCCGAACCGCCGCCGCCCCGTCCGTCCGCCGTACGGTATGTACCTGCTGCATGCCAGGACATGCGGATAAAGAAAGGACCGTAATGGCCATAGTCCGCCGGCCACCAATCCTGGCTGTCAGTCATCAGCGTATGAAGATCTTTTTTCAGCGCATCGTAATCAAGTTTTTCGAATTCTTCACGGTAATGAAAGTCTTCCCCCATTGGATTGGATTTTCGGTCATGCTGGCGGAGAACGTTTAAATTCAGCTGGTTAGGCCACCATTCTTTATTCGTCGTTCCCCGGGGAGCAGTCGTCGTCGTAATCGCACTATCCTTGTGATGGGTGACAGGACATTGTCCTGCAGACGTATGTTCTTTTTGATCAGGCTTATTGTTCATTTCCACTTACCATTCTCCTCCCTGTTTTGAAACAGTTCCTATAGACAGTAAAATCATGATGAAAATGAATCGTTTGATAATTAAGACAACTCTTGCTCTCTATTATAGGGGACAAAAACGGTAATTTAAAGCCAGAACCGTCTGTGCTGCTATTTTGTTCAGCAGACCATGGGAATTTTGATAGGAAAGAGGTTATGGGAGATGGAATACTGGGAATTTGTTTTGTACGGCATCTTAAGGTTTGGTAATCTATTCTTGGTAGACTGTCACTTTTTAGGGGGCTATTATGGTACGGTCTGAATTATTTAGAGAAGTATTTGAGCAGTCACATATTCCGCAAGTCCTAATATCCCTTGATTTATCAGCAATGCTCCAGAACCAGGCATTTTTCGATTATTTGGGATATACAAGGGAAGAATGGGCCCATATGGCCATTAAGGATATTTCACCGCGTGAAGATTATGAAACGGATTCGATTTTTATGCAGGAGCTGATCAGCGGAAAACGATCCTATTACCAGTTGGAAAAACGCTATTATCATAAGTCTGGCAGGCTATTGTACGGAACACTGAACGTTTCGCTTATATCTGACCCGGAAACGGAAAAACAATATATCTTTGCTCAAGTATTGGATACCACTGAAAAACTTAGAATGAACGAGTCATTAAGGAGCAGTGAGAAAAAATATAGATTACTGGCAGAGCATTCTTCAGACTTGGTCATGCTTCACGATCCTGATGGAACGTACCAATATCTATCGCCTTCTTTCAAAACGCTATTAGGCTATGAACCCTCACAGCTTATTGGCTGCAGCCCGTATGACTATATCCATTCAGAAGATATACCCATAGTAAGGAAACATCATCTCCAATTAGCAGAGAAGAAAATAATGATGCCCTTGGTTTCATACCGGGTAAGAAAATTGGATGGCTCGTATATTTGGGTGGAAACGGATATAAAACCGGTGGTTGATGAAAAAACAGGCGAACTGACGGAATTGATTTCAATTTCCAGAGATGTGCAGCAGAGAATTGATACGTATGAGCTCTTGCGAAAATCAGAAAGACTTGCCATTGTCGGGCAAATGGCCGCAGCGGTGGCCCATGAAATCCGTAACCCTCTTACTCCGATTAAAGGGTTTATTACCTTGCTGTCCAAGACAAAAGAATACAATCCGGTATTTATCGATGTCATCTTAAACGAAATCAAGAGGATTGAAACGATTATTACAGAATTTTTAGCGATGGCTAAGCCTAATAATCGGAAAATGAATCACATACAAGTGAATGATCTCGTGAAGCAGGTCGTCCATCTTATTCAAACGGAAGCACTAATGGAAAACAAGCAGATCACTCTTCACCTTGAAGCCACACCGCCCGTATCCGGAGATGAAAATTCGCTCAAGCAAGTATTCCTTAATGTCCTTCGGAACGCTCTGGAATCCCTTGCCGCACAAGGCACGGTTTCCATTTCCACTTTCACTGAAGGAGGATTGGCCTGCATTCAGATTCAGGACAATGGGTGCGGAATCCCGCAAGAGCGGCTCGCTAAAATAGGCGAACCCTTCTATTCAACCAAAGAAAAGGGCACAGGACTCGGACTCATGACCAGTTTGAACATCATCGAAAACCATCAGGGGAGAATGGAAATTCAAAGTGAAGAAGGCGAAGGAACGACGGTGAAGATTTATCTTCCTGCTTTATCAAACAGTTCATAAAAAAGAGAGCTGAATGAAACAGCCCTGTTATAAGTTTTATTGATTTAAATTGCAGATGCCGGGAGCATGTTCATTTGGCATCTCAGGGAGTTGGAACTGAAACGGCTGCAAAATAAGCTCGAGCACTATGCCTATTACGATGAGCTGACAGGCATCTATAACCGGCGTGCCTTTTTTTCGTTATGGCGGAGCGGCGTTTGAGGCAGCACAGAAGCATGAGGCTGCCTTTGCAGCCATATTGGCGGATATTGTTTTTTAAAAAAAACAAAGATACGTATGGGCATGCGAAGACTCTTTATCAGGTGTTACATGAAGCGGATAAGGCGCTGTATGCTTCGAAGGAAGCCGGACGAAACCGGGTAAGCAGTTTTTCAGGGGAGCCTGTATCCAGTAAGTAACAAGGAAACAGCAAAAAAGTATTGGGGACCATTTCCCAATACTTTTTTTCGTCATTCATTTCTTCAGGAGCAAATAGATGAAATAAGGAGCCCCAATCAGTGACACCATGATACCTGCGGGTACCCCGCCAGGCTCAAGAATATTTCGCCCGATTGTGTCGGCGAATAGCAGCAGCCAGCCGCCGAGGAGGATGGCCACAGGAATATACAGCTGGCTTCTCGGGCCGGTGATGGCTTTTGCTATGTGCGGGGCCATCAGTCCGATAAATGAGATGCCCCCGGTTACGGATACAGTGGAGGCAGCAAGTGCGACAGCGGTCAGAAGAAGAATCAGCCGCTCTTTGTGCAATGCAACTCCCGCCCCAATGGATACGGGTTCACTTAAGCTGAGTAAATTCAGCGTGTTCGCTTTATAAAGAGCAAAAGGAATGAGGACAATGAGCCATGGGAGCAGAGCCCAGATAAACGGCCAGTCCGTTCCCCATATATTCCCGGCTAGCCATCTGGCGATAAAATCGACCTTCATTTGATCGGCAGAGGATATCAGGACAATCATTGCCCCTGAGAGGGCCATGGAGAATCCGACCCCGATGAGCACGAGTGTGACCGGCTGCAATCCTGTATTCTTGCCGACGGCAAAAAAGTAGATGGTCATAGCCGTCAGGAGAGCTCCTATAAAGGCGATAAGCGGAAGCGCATAGATAAAGGAACCTGCCTCTACAGGGAAAAATAAAAAGAAAACGGTAATGGCAAGCCCCGCGCCGGAGTTGATGCCCATAAATCCCGGATCAACGAGATCATTTCTTGTCATTCCCTGCAGAATAGCACCTGATAAAGAGAGAGCCATGCCGGCAAGCAGAGTAATGAGGATTCTGGGCAGCCGGATGTCGAATAAAACAAATTCTTCTTTGAACGTTCCCTGGCCAAGCAGCGCGGGGATGATCCTGTCAAACGAAACAGAAGCGGCCCCCATTCCAAGGCTGACAGCAATCGTAGCGACAATCAGTAACAGAGAAGCAAGGACAGCGATGCGTTGTTTTTTCTTGAGCGCCGGATGAATCATCGGATGGATGTCCCTCCTCTCCGGACAATGAGAAGGAAAAAGGGAAGCCCAAGCATGGCCACAATGGCGGCGACAGGGGTCTCAAACGGAGCATTCAGCGTCCGGCCGGTGGTATCGGCAAAAAGCATAAATAAAGCTCCGGCAATCGCTGACATCGGCAGGACAAACCGGTAGTCCGTTCCTGTAAACATCCGGACAAAGTGCGGGACCATAAGTCCGATGAACACCAAATTCCCCGCCAGCGCAACCGATGACCCTGTCAGAATGATAACGGCCAGAAATAAAATGCCTTTCATGTATCTCGTTTTCTGGCCTAAACCAACCGAAATTTCTTCACTTAAAGATAAAATCGTGAGCTGTCTGGAAAGAAGGAATGCTGCAAGCAGCCCGATCAAAATAAGCGGCGCAATGACTTGCAGCTGACTCCAGTTCGTACCGATTAATCCCCCGGATGTCCATGTGGTGACGCTTTTAGAAACCTTAAAATAAAGTTTGACTCCATCCGCGATGGCATAGAGAAAAGCAGAGATAGCCGCCCCTCCGAGGACGATGCGAAGCGGAGAGAATCCTCCCCTCCTGATTGAGCTGATTCCAAAGACCAACATAGCACCTGTCCCGGCTCCTATAAAGCAGGCGGCCATCGTTACAAAGTAATTGGCTGATTCAAATAGGGCCAGAGTGACAGCCAATGCCGCATAGGCCCCTGCGGACAATCCCAATAATCCTGGATCGGCAAGCGGATTTCTTGTTAACCCCTGCATGACCGCGCCGGAAACGGCAAGAGCCGCTCCCACAAAGGCGGCTCCTATTTCCCGCGGCAGCCGGATTTCACGGATGACGGTTAATTTTTTTTCCGCTGAACTGGTTGTCAGGGCAAGCCAAAGATCCTTCAGTGTCACATCTGCTGCACCGAAAATCATCGCGATGGCAAACATAGCCGCAAGCAAAAGCATTGCGGCAGCTATTTTATATGCAAATGAAATGGAATGAAACGAGTATTTTGCCATGGATTCTAAAGGATTCCTTTCCTCAAATAAAAAAGGGGATAGCAGCTGGAAGACAATTTCGCTGCGGAACGGGAAGCCCTGCAGCGAAACCGGCTCTGATGGATATCAGGTATTCAAAAAGGACTTCTTGATGAACTCCAGTTGTTTTTCCAGTGTAATTGGGTCGCTGAATGAAGCACCCTCTCCCTTCATTTCAAACAGACGCCCGTTTTTAACAGCAGGAATATTCTTGAAGGTTTGGGTTTCTTCAAAAGCTGTGTCAGCATCGGAATATTTGCTTAAAATGACATAGTCTCCGGCATAGTCAGGCAATACTTCAGCTGAAAGGGTATAGTATCCGGACTTCAGCGCAACTTCTTCCACTTTCGCAGGCATTTTCAGTTTCATTCCCTGATAGAGAATCTCTGTTCCGCGAGCCCAGTTATTCCCGTACACATAAAGGTCCTTTCCGAAGGCTTCGATGACGGATACCGTTGCATCTTCTCCGATTTTTCCGCGGATTTCGTCCCCGGCTGCCGCCGTCCGCTTTTTAAAGTCATCCACCCAAGCTTTTGCTTCCTTTTCTTTGTTCAATAGCTTGCCAATTTCAATATGCTGATTTAAATAATCGAGTTTCCCCCACGTATAGGTAACCGTAGGGGCAATCTCTTTTAGTTTATCGATGTTTTTAATATTGGATAAACCGATAATCAAGTCGGGTTCCAGTTCAATAATTTTCTCCAGGTTTTCATCCGAAACTTCCGCAACATCTTTCATTTCTTTTGAAAACGTTGGATTGTTTTTGGACCAGACATCTGCTCCAACCACATTCACTCCCAGCTGCAGGACATTTCCTGTAAACCCTGAGAGCATGACTACGCGCTTCGGATTTGCCGGAACCTTCACCGGTCCTGTTTCTGATTCATATGTAAAGGTTCCTGATTCCTTTGAGGCGCCCCTTTTTTCTCCTGTTTCTTCTTGTTTACCGCAGGCACTAATAAGCAGAACCAGTGCCAGCATAATCGGAACGAATCGTTTCTTCATGTATCTTTTCTCCTTTTATTAAGTTGTAGGTCATGCACATGGGTTTATGTGTATTCGGATCGCGTCCAATTACGGCATCAATCTGAAAAACGTCTCTTAAAGTATCCGGAGTCATCATATCCTCCGGAGTGCCTGCTTTCACAAGCTTTCCGTTTTTCATGGCAATCATATAATCAGCGAACCTCGCCGCCTGGTTCAAGTCATGAAGTACCATGACAATGGTCCTTCCCTGTTCGCGGTTGAGCGATTGGAGCAGCTCCAGCACCTCGAGCTGGTGGGCCATATCAAGGTAGGTCGTTGGTTCATCTAAAAAGATGATTTCAGTTTCCTGTGCGAGAGCCATGGCAATCCAAACCCGCTGGCGCTGTCCGCCGGATAAGGAATCCACAGGACGGTATTTGTAATCCGCAATCCCGGTTACTTCACACGCCCATTCTATGACATCCAGATCCTTAGAGGTCAATCTCCCAAATCCCTTTTGATAAGGAAACCGGCCATAGGATACGAGTTCGCCGACCGTCAAACCTGCTGCGGCTTCAGGGGTTTGAGGAAGGATGGCCATTTTCTTCGCCAGGATTTTCGTATTTTCCTTTGATATTTCTTTTCCGTCTAAAAGGACCGATCCGGAACGGTGGGAAATAATTCTCGTCATCGCTTTAAGCAGTGTGGATTTTCCGCAGCCGTTGGAGCCGATGATGGCCGTTACCCGTTTATCCGGTATCTGTACGTTCAGATTTTTGACAATGAGATCTTCGCCGTAGCCGATGGTCAAATCGTTTGCAGAGACCCGTGCCATCCTATCCCCCTCCTTTTTTACAAGCACAGCAATAATAATGATAATCATTATCAGTATGAACTTACTATATCTTCCGCCTCAGCATAGTGTCAACAGGATTTTTAACAGGGATGTGCGTCACAGTAGCTGTTTTCAGGATTTTCGATTGTAAATACGATGAAAATCCCTTATTCTTATTGATAATGATAATCAATTACGATTGACTGGGAGTGGACGGAAATGGCTGTAGAGGATTTATTTGATGTGACGATCATCGGAGGCGGGCCGGCTGGTTTGTATTCGGCTTTTTACAGCGGGTTAAGAGGCATGAAGACAAAGATTGTGGAATTTCAGCCAGCGCTGGGCGGGAAAATTCAAGTGTACCCTGAGAAGATGATCTGGGATGTGGGAGGAATCACCCCGACTGCAGGTGCCGAATTAATGGACCAGCTCATTCAGCAGGGGTTAACCTTCGATCCGGAGATTGTTCTGAACGAAAAAATTGAAGCCATTACCCAGGAGCCGGATCGATCCTACACATTGAGAGGCTCGTCAGGCAGCGTCCATAGGTCGAAGACAGTGATCATTGCAGTCGGAAGCGGCATTCTAAAGCCGAAAAAGCTGGAGATTGAAGGAGCAGAGAAGTTCGAAGTAGCGAATATCCACTACACGATTCCTTCCTTAATGAGATTTAAAGATAAAACCGTGGTGATTTCCGGCGGGGGAAATTCAGCCATTGATTGGGCGCACGAATTAGAGCCCTTCGCAAAAAAAGTGTACATCACATACCGGAAGGAAAATCTCTCAGGTCATGAGGCACAGGTAATGCAGCTGCTGAACAGCTCTGTGACATGTCTTCCGAATACAGCGATTATGAAATTGGTCGCCTGTGAGCAGCATGAAAAAATTAAAACCGTTGTCCTAAAGAATTTGGAAACCGGGGAGACTGCTGATTTAAACGTGGATGACGTGATCATCAATCATGGTTATGAACAGGATACGAGCCTGCTTAAAAACAGCGGGCTGCAAATAGAAATGGCCGATGACTTCTACATTGCCGGGAACTCAACGAGCGAAACGTCCGTTGAGGGAATTTATGCCGCTGGAGATATCATCAGCTATGAAGGAAAAGTAAATTTAATCGCCGGCTGTTTCCAGGATGCAGCAAATGCTGTGAACAAAGCAAAGCAATATATCGAGCCAACCGCTCAGAAATTTGCTATGGTATCCTCCCACAATGAAGTCTTTCAAAAACGAAACCGCCAATTGGTGAGGGAAATGATGATAGGGAAGAGTAATTGATTATCTCGATCAAAGATAAATAGGGACATTTCATTGAAGGTTGACGGACACCTTCTGAAAAAAGAAACGATGAAGTCGGAAGTTTGACTGGGAAAGGTAAGAAAATAGTCAATCTGCGCTTGTCGATTCTTTCATCCGGAACAGAGATCGATCCCATTAATGGGGCAGTTAAAAATACAAAAATCGGGAACGTTTGCTATACAGCTATTTTTTCTGAAAAACTTAAATTGGTATTATTCCAATATTCATTTATAGCTTAGCTCCCGGCCGGATTCTTCGTGATGAAAGGCCTTTTGAACCCAATGTGTTTATAAGATTATTATGAGTGTAATAATACTTTTGCTAAGGTATGGCTTCCAAGCGGAACAAATACACCCTCATAAGGATCACTTTTGCATATTCTCAGCCCATTATTCCTAAATTCCAACTTTTTTATTAGTTTTAAATAGTTTATAATTATCAGATAAAGGTAATGTTCATACACCATCATTATGGGATAGAAAGAGTGTGTTTTAACTTAAATTTAAGCGGTTCGCCTTTAAATTAGGGGGAACGGCTCTTTTTTACAACTTTAGGGGATGAGGAAGGTCATAATGAACAGCATGCAGAAGAAAACAGACGTTATTTTAATTGGTGCTGGAGTCATGAGCGCAACGCTGGGATCCATATTGAAAGAATTGGCACCTGAATGGGAAATCAAGGTGTTTGAGAAGCTTTCAAGCGCCGGAGAAGAGAGCTCAAATGAATGGAACAATGCCGGGACGGGACACTCTGCCCTTTGTGAGCTTAACTATACAACGGAAAAGCCGGATGGATCGATTGATATCCGCAAGGCCGTTGCCATTAATGAACAGTTCCAGGTTTCAAGACAATTCTGGTCGTATCTGGTAGACCGCAATCTGATTCGCCAGCCGCAGGATTTTATCATGCCGATTCCGCATATGAGTATGGTGCAGGGCGAGAAGGATATTGCTTTTCTGAAAAAACGATTTAAAGCGCTCTCAGAAAATCCTCTGTTCCAGGGAATGGAATTTTCAGAGGATCCTGAACAGCTGAAGGAATGGATGCCGCTGATTATGGAGGGCCGCCCGGCGAATGAACGGCTTGCTGCCACAAAGATCGATTCCGGAACGGATGTAAACTTCGGCGCGCTGACCCGCCTGCTGTTTGAACACCTGCAGCAGCAGAACGTTGAGATTCATTACGGTCATAGTGTGAAGGATTTAAAACGCGCGGGCGACGGATCGTGGGAACTGAAAGTGCATAATAATGAAAGCGGTAAAACGGAATACCATACAGCGAAATTCGTCTTCATCGGCGGCGGAGGAGGCAGTCTGCCATTGCTGCAAAAAACCGGTATTCCTGAGTCGAAGCAAATTGGAGGCTTCCCGGTAAGCGGACTATTCTTAGTGTGCAGCAATCCGGAAGTGGTGGAACAGCATCATGCGAAAGTATACGGGAAAGCAAAGGTGGGGGCGCCGCCTATGTCAGTCCCGCATCTGGATACACGGTACATCGACAACAAAAAATCCTTGCTGTTCGGACCGTTCGCCGGCTTTTCGCCGAAGTTCTTAAAAACGGGATCCAATTTGGATCTGATCGGCTCCGTCAAACCGAACAATTTATTCACGATGCTTGCGGCCGGCGTAAAGGAGATGGGTTTGACGAAGTATTTGATCCAGCAAGTCCTCCTGTCAAATGAGAAGCGCATGGATGAACTGCGTGAGTTCATTCCAAATGCAAAAAGCGAGGATTGGAGTGTTGTCATTGCCGGTCAGCGTGTCCAAGTCATTAAGGATACGGAGGCTGGAGGAAAAGGGACTCTTCAATTCGGTACAGAAGTGGTCAGCGCGGCTGACGGCTCGATTGCTGCCTTGCTCGGTGCTTCTCCAGGCGCTTCCACGGCCGTTCAAGTCATGCTTGAAGTACTGAATCAATGCTTCCCGCAGCATATGAATGAATGGGAACCGAAAATAAAGGAAATGATTCCTTCTTACGGCCGGTCCTTAACCGAAAATCCTGCTCTTTTCCAGGAGATTTTCACTTCAACAGCGGAAACGCTTGGTCTGAGTAAAAAAAAACTGGTCCTAAGTTAAAGCTTAGAATCGAAAGACAAAGAGAATGCTAAAGGAAAAAGCCGGATAGGCCCCATTGCGAGTGGTGCCTTATCCGGCTTATTTCGTATTCAACGAACCTGCTTTCTCCTTGCCCATACCGTTGCGGCCCATTTTTCTCCTCTTTGGACAGGGGCGCCTCCGTGCAGGGTTAATTCATTGAGAGAAGAATCCTGATAGAAGTATTCAAAGTAGACAGCCATCCCTTTTTGAGGGGGAATGGAGAGCTTCAGATGAGGGAAGTACGTTTCCCCGCCTTCCTCCACATCATTCAAGTACATGACCAGTGTGCTGATTCTTGGGTTCGCGGCCGTCTTAAAATAGTCGTGGTGAGCTTTGTACTCTTCTCCCGGTTTATAATTTAATATATGAAGCCCTTCTCCATGACTTGAGGGAATATTCATAATCTGGGCCACCCGTCTTTCAATCCGCGCCGTCACACCGTGTTCTGATTCCGGCAGGAACGTGCCGCTGCTCGTCCGAATCCCGCTTACATCTCTCCCTGATCCAATCTTGGAACGGTTCATGTGTTCCTTTGATAAATCAATGAGTTCTTCGCATTCCTCACTACTCAATACATTTCCGAGAATGGCGATCATTGGCTCCTCAATCCTCGCAATGATGGAAATCTCCCGGTCCTCCGTCACAATCTTTTTCCCGCTATGATTAAAAATCGATGGTTCCTTTATCAGCATTGTCATTGTTCATCAACCTCTTTAGAGCAGAATTTTAACAATAGGAAAGCGTTTTCAAAAGGGTGTAGCGTTTTAACTATGAAAAAACGACTTATTGATATGAGTTTATCATCAAGACGGACTTATATCTCTATAAATTTTTGAAGATTCGTGATTTTTCTTAAAACAATCTCTTGCTCTAATCAAAAAAATAAAAACCCGCCCTAAGAGTTCGAAGCGGGTTAAATATAGAATGGATCGTTGACTTTAAACACCTACTTGCCTTCAAACCCCTACATCCGCTCAGGTGCCGGCAGCCCGAGAACACCGAGGGCATCTCCCATGGTCACTTTAAATTGAGAGGTAAGCCATAATCTTAAGGCTTTTTGATCATTGTCCGCTCTCATGATTGGGCAGGCCGCGTAAAAGTTATTGAAAAGGGTGGCAAGTTCATGGGCATAGGTGCAGATTGTGCTGGGCGAGAGCTCGCTGCAGGCAGCTTCCAGGGTGTCCGGCCAGGCTGCAATGTGGCGGATTAAGGCATATTCTGCTTTTTCCAGATGGCTGATTTCATTTGGCTTTTTGAACCCTGTGCCGGCTTTCGTTAAAACACTTGCTGCCCGGGCGTGGGAATACATTAGGTAGACACCTGTATTTCCGGTGACTTCTGTGGCCTGCTGAATATCAAAGATGACCTCGGTCAAAAGGCTGAATCGAAGCAGATAGTAGCGGATGGAGGCCGCGGCAATCGCTCTGCTCGAGAGCCCGTTTTTCTCTGAACGGGTCTGTTCAATAATACTCTCCATGCTGTCCAGCAGTTCCGCAATTTTAATGCCGATTCCCTGTCTGCCTGACATCGCATATGACGCTTTGCCGCTTGAGATGTCGATACCGAGTTCCTTAGCAGCACGGGGACTGAGGGACACCACTCCGTAACTTACATGACGGAGCTCTTCGGCTTGTTTTGTAAACCCAAGAACTTCGAGCGCTTGCTTCACCATAGCCTGCGGATATGCCTGGCGGTAGTCGATGACATTGATGACAAGGTCGGCCTTCCCGTATGATAAACGGTTGCCAGTGGTGCTTGTCGTCCAAAGGTCTTCAGTAAAGCGCTTATACAAAAAATCGTTCTCAAGCAATCCGAATTTCCATAGATGATAGGCGATATCCTTAGCGGTATACGTTAAAATTCCGTTGGAACGAACCAAAACCTTATCCTGGTTATGCTCCAAATCATTTTCTTCATTTTCAGCCGAGGGCTGCTTCAATACCCAGCATCCTTTAAGCTTCCCGGACGTTTCAAGGTGAAATAGCTCCGTTTGTTTCAGTAAATGAAATGCGGAAGCCCAAAATCCCTGCCTTACAATATGGCTTTCCCATACGAGCAGGTCATAGCATATGCCAAACTCATTCATTTCTTCAAGATGCTCACGCACAATCCGCTCCGCAACAAGAGAACCGATCCACGCTAGATTATCTTTGCCTTCTTCAATGGCATGGAGGACGGTCGTCCGCTCCTCCAGAAGGGGCGGATTCTCCTCATACTCTTCATTGACCTTTGAGTAAATGTCCCAGCAAAAGTCTCCAAATCGGGAGTGTTCCTTTTTCTCAGGGATGTTCAAAATGCCTACAACTGTATCTGCCAGCTGATTCCCTAAATCATCAATATAGTTGTGCACCTCGACCTCAAAGCCCTTTCTTTTCAGCAGGCGGACGAGGACATCGCCGATACATGAATTACGGAGGTGACCGATATGTGCGGACTTATTCGGATTGATCGATGTATGCTCAATCACGGCTTTTTGACCTGTCATCACAGGCAGGGCGAAGTCGTTGTTAGCCCAATGGTTCCAATCTATATACAAATTGATAAACCCGGGTGGAGCAATGTCAATTTTGCTAATCAGCTGATCCGTGCTGCTTTCCTCTTCCAGCTGCGTTTTCAGCATGCCGGCAATTTCAATAGGCGCCTTGCGCAGAGATTTGCCAAGCTGCATGGCAATATTGGTGGAATAATCTCCATGCTCCAAGTGGGCTGGCTGCTCAATATGAATCTTGATTTCCCCGTTATATACGAGGCCAAGCTTTTTAAAAAGGCTTTGAACGGTGTTCTCGATTCGGCTTTCAAATACTTTACTGATCATTTCATCCCTCCTCCAAAATAAAAAAGCCTCCGTCTCTGTATAAGAGACGAAGGCTTAAGCATTCGCGGTACCACTCTTGTTGTTAAACATCTGTTTAACCACTCAATAAAATAACGGTTTTTAGCCGTGGCCTCCTACTGTATGAGTTCAGAAGCCATTCTCGTGGGTCCGTTTCCCTGTTAACCCCTGTACCGGCTTACACCGCCCCGGCTCGCTTTGACATCAGTTAACAGATACTCTCCCAGTCCTGGAATATCATTATATTTTGTATTAGTATATCCAAATTGAAGAAAATGTCAATCCTGTTTCGTAAGGGTCTCTATAAAACTTATTCTTATCGTGTTAGACTAATGATTTAAAGAATAAAAATAAACGATGGACGGTTCTGCTTAAAGTCCGCAAACAGGAGATAGCCATGAATATGGATAATAATGATCGTCTAATACGATTACGATATGCACTTGATTTGAGAAATTCCGAGGTGGAAGAGATTTTTGGATACGGCGGCGTTGAGGTTTCCAGAGAAGATGTAAGAAAAATCCTCACAAAATCCAATGAGGATGATGTTTATGAAGAAAACGAAGACCATATCCCGTGCAGTCCGTTCATGTTCGAGTCATTTTTAAACGGCCTTATTGTATTTAAAAGAGGGAAGCAGGAGGGCCAGCCTGGAAGACCTGAAATGACACTCGGACATCCAAATAATGTGCTGTTAAAGAAAGTGAAAATCGCCTTATCCTTCACGGCAGAGGATATGCTTGAGGTATTGGAGCTTGCCGGTGTCACCGTCACAAAGGGTGAGCTGGGTGCCTTGCTGAGAAAAGAAGGCCACAAAAATTATAAAGAATGCGGGGACAAATATGCCCGTAATTTCTTAAAAGGATTAGCGATCAAATTTAGAGAATAGGAACGGCGGAAATCATGATTCATACGTATTCAGGTGAAACGATCAGCTTTGATATCCAATATAAAAAGCGCTCTTCCATCGGCATCTATGTGGATGTATATGGAAATGTGGAAGTCCAGGCTCCAAAAGGCACTCTGGATGCTGCTGTGCTGGCTGTAATAGAGGAAAAATGGAATCTGATTCAGCAAAAAGTAAAAGAGAATAAGGAGCGTCTGCTTGGTCCTCAAGTAAAGGTGTATGAAGAGGGAGAGAGCTTTCTTTATTTAGGGAAATCCTATTCCATAAAAATCCATCAAGATTTACATGCGGAGCAGGATCATGTCTCCTTTAAAGGGGAAGAGCTGCATGTAGTGGTAAGCAAGCTGGAGGAAGAAAAAATCAGGCAGGCGCTGAAGCGGTTTTATTATCAGCAGTGCAAGGGTTTGGTGGAAAAAAGAATCTCCGCCCATCAAAAACATTTTAAAACAAAGCCGCGTTCCGTCCGCATTACGGACAGCAAAACAACGTGGGGAACGTGTGATTCGGGGCTGCGGCTAACCTTTAACTGGCGGCTAGCGATGGCGCCGCCGAGGGTGATTGACTATGTGGTGGTTCACGAAATGTGCCACATGGTCCATCTGAATCACGACCGCTCCTTCTGGCGCCTTGTCGGAAAAATGATTCCGGATTATAAGGAAGATGAAGCATGGCTTGCGCGGTCCAGCTGGAAAATGACGGTTTAAAACAAAAGGATGAGCACAAGCTGTTTTAAGCTTGGCTCATCCTTTTTGTTTACCATTCTTTCGGGTAGTAATTTAATTCACTGAATAACTGATTCTTTTCCTTTTTCGATAGATCTCTCCATTGCCCAGGGGGAAGGTTTCCTAAATGGATATTCATGATCCGGACCCTCTGCAGCCTGAAAACCTCGTAGCCGAGCACTTCGCACATCCGGCGGATTTGACGGTTCAATCCCTGCTTCAGGATGATTTTGAAATCGAATTTAGAAAGCTGCTCCACTTCACACGGAAGTGTTTTCGTTCCTAAAATTTTCACACCGCTTGCCATTTTTTCTATAAACTCCGGTGTAATCGGCTTGTCCACGGAAACAATGTATTCCTTCTCATGCTCATTTTCAGCCCGCAGAATTTCGTTCACGATATCCCCGTCGTTTGTCAAAAGAATCAGGCCCTCGGATTCCTTATCCAGACGTCCGATATTATAAATTCTTAAAGGGTGATTGACCAAATCCACAATGTTGCCCTTTACATTTTTTTCAGTGGTGCTGGTGATGCCGATTGGTTTATTTAAAGCGAGATACACATTGTTTCTGGACATTTGAATCTGATCTCCGCTTACCCGGACATCGTCCCCGGGCTCAACCCTGTCCCCAATTTTCGCCTTTTTGCCATTGATCATGACCCGGCCTTCTTCAATCAGCTTGTCTGCACCCCGTCTGGACGCCTTGCCGGACTCACTGATAAATTTATTAATACGCATGTTTATCACAGCCTTAAGTTGGAATTGTATGTCTAAGGATAACTCAAATTTCAAGATGTTTTCAAGGGCTCCCAGTAAAGTTATCCAGCTGCCGGATTGTTTCGATCCTCCCTATTGAAAAAATCAATTTAGGGTATAAGAAAATAAAAGCAAAACGTAAAAAGGGAGGCAGTTTACACATGACAAAAGAAATTGGATTTATCGGTCTTGGAAATATGGGAGAACCGATGGTAATGAATCTATTAAAAGCGGGTTTCAGAGTGAAGGTTTACAATCGCACACCGGAAAAGGCGAAGGCCGTTGTGGAAGCTGGCGCGGAGCAGGTGGAGAAAGCTGCGGATACGGTAAGTGCTGATGGGATTGTCATTACAATGGTTGCAAACGACAAGGCGTTAGAGGACATCGTATTGGGTGAGGATGGAATTGGCCGGAAGCTTGGAGAAGGAGGGATCCATCTTTCTATGAGCACGGTTTCCCCTGAAACTTCGCGGAAGCTTTCAGAGGTTCATGCAAAGCATAACAGCGCGTATGTCGCATCTCCTGTGTTTGGCCG
Organism: Bacillus sp. FJAT-42376; assembly: GCF_003816055.1. Lineage (NCBI taxonomy): Bacteria > Bacillati > Bacillota > Bacilli > Caryophanales > Bacillaceae > Bacillus > Bacillus sp. FJAT-42376. The sequence continues at coordinate 250,552 of NZ_CP033906.1, read as the reverse complement.
TCCGGATGCGGCTGCCGCTCAAAAATTGTTTGTGCTGTCGTCAGGACCAATTGAAGCCAGAGAGCGGATTAAGCCAATACAGGAAGCCGTTGGACAGCGTATTTTTGATCTTGGCGATGAGCCGGGGAATGCCAATGTCATTAAACTTGGCGGGAATTTCATGATTATGGCCGCGATGGAAGCGATGGCCGAATCATTTAACCTTGCTGAAAAGAATGGGATTGACCGGGAATTGGCTGCTGAGGTTTATAGCTCTACATTATTTGATTGTACCGTTTATAACGGATACGGTTCGATGATTGCCAAAAGGCAGTTCGAGCCTGCAGGCTTTCAGCTCGCACTTGGGCTCAAGGATTGCAATTTAGTTCTGCAGGAAGCAAATGCTGCTAAGGCTCCGATGCCGCTTGCCAGCCTGCTGCATGATTCCTTGCTCGCATCCGCAGCAAAGGGCAGGGAAAACCAGGATTGGACGGCACTAACGCGGATTGCTTCGGAGAATGCTGGGCTGGAATAAGCTAAAAGGCTGGATTTTGGCCGTGGGGCTGAGTGAGGTGCCAGTCCCCCAGGATTTTACCGTAGTAAAGCTCTGGCACCGATATTGTGAACCCTTGATGGGTAAGGGCTCAGAGCTATGAGCCTCTGTCCCCCGGTGCGGTGAAGAATAAGGGGACTGGCACGGTGCCAGTCCCCTGAAATTTTACCGTGTGAAAGCTCTGGCACCAACCGTGTGAACCGGTGATACATAAGGGATCAGAACATCAAGCCTCTGTCCCCTGATACGGTGAAGCATGACGGGACTGGCCCCTTCATTAGCCATAACGGCAAGCTTTTCGCCTAACGCTCTTTTACTACTGTACCTGAAAAGCGGTCATGTGGAAGGATCGCTCCTTCTTTGTCTTCGAACGTATCACGGCTTTTTAAGTAATCTAAAGTACTCACTGTATCCCTATATCCCATCCGCTTAATGATTTGACGGGATGTCAGTTCTGAACCATCCTCATTCTCAAGGACCAGTCCCATTTTTTTATAGCCAATGGTTTGGCCTCTCTGGCGCATCTGTGCGTACTCAAGGGTCCACATTACTATGGTCGGTGTTATCAAAGTATGTACGGCTTCACTTTTCACTTTTTTCCGCAGTAAATACTCAACACCAGCCGTTACAGCGCTTGAAATGGCCAAATCGATTAGAAACGCTTTTGTTCGTTTTTTCGTTATGGATTCCACCAAAGTACCTCCTCTATTTCTTTTGTTTGTCCAGTAAGTATACGAATTTCCAGTCATTAAGTTTCATTTTGCAACATTTAATAGAAGGGCGTGCAGCCTGGAGCCGCCATCAACCACCTCAAGCTATTCGTTATAAGATCGAAGTTCGTGACACCGTACAAAACGAAAGATTGAGGAACTAAAAAAAAGGTTGGGACATAACTAAAATTGTTGTCCTAAAGCCGAATATTTCTTTTGAAAAGGCTATGTTAAAGCATGTTTTTGATAATAAACACCTGTTGATTGGAGCGGAAGGCGTGAGACTCCTGCGGGAGCAGCGGGACAGGTGAGACCCCGCAGTGGCGAAGCCAGGAGGAGGCTCACCGCCCGCCCCGCGGAAAGCGAACGACTGCTAGCTGCAATCAACAGCCAAGTTTAACAGCGCTTTTAAAGAAAGCATGAAACACAAAAAAACCGAACGATTAAGAACCTCTATAACAGAGGTTCAAATAATCGTTCGGTTTTTTTATTAGACGGAAACCTTTTGTTCAAGCCTCTTTTTCCTATTGATTCAAGAACACAAAGTCAAACCACCAAACTCAGCAGCAGGATAAACACCAGTCCTGAGACAGAGATAATGGTTTCAAGGAGTGTCCATGTTGCAAATGTCTCTTTCATCGTTAATCCGAAGTATTCTTTGAACATCCAGAATCCGGCATCATTCACATGGGAAGCAATCAGGCTTCCCGCTCCTGTTGCAAGAACGACCAGAGCCAGGTTCACGTCAGATTGGCCTAGCAGCGGAATGACTAATCCTGCTGTTGAAAGAGCGGCAACGGTTGCGGATCCGAGTGAGATGCGAAGGATGGCTGCGATGATCCAGGCGAGAAGAATCGGGGACAGAGAGGATCCTTTAAATAGGTCCGCTACGTATTCCCCTACACCGCCGTCGATTAATACCTGTTTAAAGGCACCGCCGCCTCCGATGATTAAGAGCATCATTCCGATTTGCGTGATGGCGGTTGTGCAGGATGCCATCACTGTGCTGATCGGAATTTTTCTTGCAAGTCCCATCGTATAGATGGCAACTAATAGAGAAATCAGCATCGCCGTTGATGCATCACCGATAAAGCGGATGGAGGCAAGCACGGCGTTGTCTTCAAATCCTATTGTTTTTTGAAGCAATGTAATAATGGTGGCAATGGACATTAAAATAACTGGAAGCAACGCGGTAAATACGCTGATTCCAAAGCCTGGTGTGTCTTCAAGCTTGAATACTTTTTGTTCCCCGAGTGAAGCGATGTTTCCGGTTTTCTTAAAGGATGCAGGTACCAGTCGTTTCGCAAGCTTCGTGAAGATGGGGCCGGCGATAATCACGGTAGGAATGGCAATTATAAATCCGTAAAGAAGAACCTCTCCAAGGTTTGCACCATATTCGCCGGCGATGACCGTCGGGCCGGGATGGGGGGGCAGGAATCCGTGTGTAACCGATAGGGCTGCTGCCATCGGGATCCCAAGAAACAGGATGGAAATCTTCAATTCTCTTGAAATCGCAAATACGATTGGAATTAATAGAACCAATCCTACCTCGAAAAATAGCGCAACGCCGATAATGAAAGAAGCAGCGACTACGGCCCACTGGATATTTTTTTCTCCAAATTTAGTAACGAGTGTCATGGCGATGCGCTGGGCGCCGCCGGAGTCAGCAATCAGCTTGCCGAGCATGGCTCCAAGTCCAAAAATGAGGGCTAAATGTCCAAGTGTGGCGCCGATTCCTGTTTCAATCGTTTTAGCGATGGTTTCAAGCGGCATCCCGAGAGCTAAAGCGACAAGAAACGATACAATGAGCAGTGAAACAAACGTATTCAGCTTTAAACCCATAATAAGCAGCAGCAATACGAGAATTCCAACTGCAACGATAACTAATGGCATGATGATCTCTCCTTTTGATATTAGGTCGAATCTTATGGATTGGACTGTTCGGCCCCTTTAGCCAGCAGCTGCTGGGACATCCAGAGGTCTTCTACTTTCCCTTGCACATCATCAAAGTTCTGATGCAGCGACTGGATCATTAAGGTTCGGTCTTTGGTGCTGATCGCTTGAATATAAAGCTCGTGGTTGTCGAGAATTCTCTGGAAATCCTCGTATTTTTCCCTGAAACGGACGCGCATGGATAACAGAATTAAACTCTCCATGACGGGCTTTAAATTATTCCAGATCATCAGCATGTACGAATGATCAATCGCCCGGATAATCGTTTCATGAAACAGGACATCCTGGAAGGAAAATTCATCGGCATCGCCATATTTGATGGCGATTTTCATCATTTCGAAGATCTTATTCAGCTCTTTTACCAAACCTTCGGTGTCCGTTTTTACAATCCGTTCAAATACAAAGGATTCAATCATAAGCCGGACGTCGTAAATTTCTTCTATGTGTTTGTCTGTTAAGCCCGTGACAACGGCACCCATTCTTTCTGCCTGAATCATATTTTCAGAGGCCAGTATTTTTAACGCTTCACGGACGGGTGACCGGCTGACAGAAAAGTCTGCCGCAAGTTTGTTTTCGGATAATTTGGTACCGCTTTCAATTTTGCCTGAAACAATGGATATTCTTAGTTCGCAAGCGATTCTTTCACCAGCCGAAGCTTTGGAAAGCCATTTTGCAGGGTATAAGTGTTCCTTGCTGTTCGTCATACCCCAACCCTCTTTACCATTCTAGTATACTTGTATACAAGTATACGTGTAACTTTCATTTTTGCAAGCGCTTTATTTTTGCCGGACATGTGCAGGAAGGGTAAATCGCAAGGGAATGTGGTAAATTTAGCGGGTAGGCAGAACCGTAAGAAATAAAAACAAATTGAATGCCTAGACGGCATGAAAGGCAGGAATGATGATGTCTGAAGAACGAACACAAGGCCAGAAAGCAATGAAACGCTGGAAAATGCATCGAAACGCATTAATTGAACTGGCCGCTGTATTCCCTGAATCAAAGGGGTCATGGCGTCCTTGGGAGAAAGGAATGACGGTAATTGAACTTGTCCATCACCTTGCCTGGACCCCGGAGTTCTTCCTCGCTCCGATCGAGGGACGGGAAATGAATATCCCTCCTGTTCCGGAAACCTTACCGGAAGCCCGCAAGCTGTTAGAAGAGCTCACGAACGTCCATGAAGAGATCATCGCGTCGCTTACAGATGAAGATTTAAAGAGCGAAACAACCATTGATCTCTTTAAACTGACGGAACCGACTGAAGAAATGCTCTACCGCCTTATTGGCCACGAGGCGCATCATAAAGGACAATTGATCCTGTATGCCCGGATTCTCGGAGTGGAACCGCCATTTTATGTTGATTTAAGTTTGTAAGCAAAAGAAGCAGGCCAGTCTTTATTGGCCTGCTTCTTTTAAATAGTTTCATTCAGGCTTGCGGATCAATCTGATTTACAATCCTCTCGCAAATCTCATGAGTGATGAGGGAATCCTCAAAGGACGGATCGGGGACCCGGTTTTCCCGCACACAATCGATGAAGTGATCCATGATTTGATAAAATCCCCTTTTGAACAAAGTCGGTTCCCAATCCCCAAATTGCGTCACGCTGATGTCTTTATGATGAAAATGAGTCGTTTCGACAAGACTATTTACCGTATATTTATGATGGCCGGCGGAGTATTCAATGATTTCCTCCGTTACTCCACCGTTCCGGTTCATGATTCCGATGGCTGTGCAGCCGTCTCCAATCAGCTGAACTACGATGTGATCCAGCATATCCCCATTTTTCAGGAACTCCGTTTTTACATCCTTCACCTCTGTCCCCATCAGGAACCGGAGGGTGTCGACCACGTGGATAAAGTCCTCAACGACAAACCGCCGGACATGATCAGGAGAGGCAAACCGGTTTTTCTGCATTAAAATCAGGCTTGCCTTGCCGTGTTCCTTCAGCTCTTTGACACGGGGGATGAATCTTCTGTTGAAGCCGGTCATCGCTACTTTGCCGCTTTTTTCCGCAAGCTCAGCAATTCTTTTGGTTTCGCTGAAATTCAGGGAGACGGGCTTGTCTATGTAGACGCTGATTCCGTTTTGCAGGAGCTTTTCCGCGATTTCAGCGTGTGCTTCTGTCGCTGTACTGATAATAGCGGCATCGATATTTCTAGTGATTAATTCATCCACCGTCTGAGCCGTTTCCGCCAGTCTGTAGACCTGGGCAAGATGCTTGAGCGTATCCTGATTTCTTGTGCAAAGAACAAGCTCCAGATCCTTCCTTTCGGACAGAACAGGCAGGTACGCTTTTTTGGCGATGTCGCCAAGGCCAATGATTCCCATCCTCATTTTTCGTTCCCCCTCTGTTAAAATGGTAGGTAAAGTATAGCATGTACGAATGAAATCTTTCTTTAAGGGGCCTTTGCTTTGAATATAGAGCTGAACAGAAAAATCATTGAAAAACGGTGCGGCCGTGTCTCTTTGAAGAGCGGAGATTCCTTGCGCCGTTCCAATAAGGTTAAGTTCCAGGAGTACCGGGAGGATGGCTGTGAGGCAATCGTTCAGAGTACAGAGGAGTTCCGTGTATCGGTCACGGTAGACTCCTTGGGAGGGTTCCGGGCAGCATGCAGCTGTCCGAAGCTTGTTTCCTTTAAACAGGAATGCCAGCACATCGCGGCCGTCTTGCTGACGTTGGACGAACATCAGAAACAAGGGACGGTTCCTGAGGTCCAAGCGGAGGGAGAGACACCAGCCGTTCCTGACTATGCCCTGACGGAGGAATTGCTGACGGCCTTCAAGGACCGGCAAACCCGCAAAACAGGGGAGCAGAACTATTTTGAAAATCGAACCGTACTTCAGGCGGCGTTTACGTGCAAGCCGGTTCCGAGGGAAGACGGCGAGCTTCTGCTTGCACTGGAACTCACGGTTGAATCCGTTAAAATCCGGAAGATCAGGACCTTTCTGGAAAACATTATAAGCGGACAGCCCTTCAACCTTACGGCCCAATTCGAGTTTAATCCGATATCTCATTGTTTCACGAAAGAATCAGACGCTGTGATCCAGCAGCTTTTTGCGATTGTACAAAATGAGAGGGCTGAACAGGACAGCCATCAGCTCCTCCTTTCTCCTTTTTCATGGAATCTGCTTCTCCCCTCCCTTTTGCGGGCGCCTTATGCAGAGATTGAGGTCAATGGGGACATCTATTCCGGCATGCAGCTATCGGAAGGCATTTTGCCGCTTCAATTTGATTTCTATGAAGAAGGCAGAGGATATGAGCTGAAAGCGGGGGGCCTGCAAGACCTGATTTTCTTGAAGCCCTACCAATCCGTTATATCCTCAGGAGTGTTGTTCCGACTGGGTACGGAAAATTTTGAGCGGCTCACCGAACTGAAGCGGGTCGTCGATGCTTCAGGCAAAAACACGATTCCTATTCCTCCGCAGCAGGTCAATCTTTATCTGGAAAAGGTGGTCCCGGGGCTTCGGAGACTCGGGGAGGTTAGCATATCCGGGACGATTTCCAAACGGATGGCCGAAGCATCCCTTACAGCCAAGCTCTATTTGGACCGGGTGAAGAACCGGCTTCTTGCGGGTCTTGAATTTCATTACGGAAATATGGCGTTTAATCCGCTGGACGAACAAGAAGTGCTCGCTCTGTCCAGGGTCATCCGTGATACAGAAAGGGAGGATCTGATCCTGAAAATGATGGAGGAAAGCTCGTTTGCCCGGACGGACAGCGGCTATTATCTTCAAAATGAGCTGTTGGAGTACGAGTTCCTGTATCACGTCTTGCCGAAGCTTGAGAAATTTGCCCAGGTGCATGCAACGACCGCCGTCCGAAGCCGGATTTTTAAAGAAACGTCAGCACCGAGAATTAAGGTGGAGGCTAAACGGGAGCGCACGAACTGGCTGGAATTTAAATTCGAAATGGACGGTATTCCGGAAAAGGAAATTCGTGATGTACTTGCGGCACTGGATGAAAAAAGGAAGTATTACCGGCTGAGAAGCGGGGCTCTGCTTTCCCTTGAAACACGGGAATACGAGGAGATTTACCGGTTCTTAACAGCGGCGCCGGTTCAGGCGGAGGACTGGGAAAAAGAGCTTGAAGTTCCTCTGATCAAAGGACTTCAGCTTCTGGATTCCATCCCTGTCTCCGGGACTCTCGAGGATTCGGTTCAGCATCTGCTGAATAATCTGCTCCACCCCGATGAACTGGAAATTGCTGTTCCCGAGAAGCTTGAATCTGTGCTGAGGGATTATCAAAAGAACGGATATCGCTGGATGAAATCTCTTGCCGGGAACGGGTTCGGAGGAATACTGGCGGATGATATGGGGCTTGGGAAAACGCTGCAGAGCATCACGTATATCGTGTCTGTTCTTCCTGAGATCCGCCGGTTTAAAAGGCCGGTCCTGATTGTTTGTCCGTCATCCCTTTTGTATAACTGGAAAAACGAAATTGAAAAGTTTGCACCGGAAATCGAGGCCATCATCATGGACGGAAGCCGGAAAGAGAGAGCGGGCCGCTTCCGGGATGATGCAGCTGCAGATGTTCTGATCACGTCCTATCCGCTTGTGAGACGGGATATACAAGAGTACGAAAAACGGGTATTTCATACAGTCTTTTTTGATGAGGCCCAAGCCTTTAAAAATCCAGTCACCCAGACGGCAAGAGCGGTAAAAAGGATCCAGGCCGGCCACCGGTTTGCACTGACCGGCACACCTGTGGAGAATTCGAGGGAAGAACTGTGGTCGATCTTTCATGTGGTTTTTCCTGAGCTGTTCATGGGGTTAAAGGAATACAGCACGCTCACAAGGAAAAAGGTCGCAAGGCGGATCCGTCCATTTATGCTCCGCCGCATGAAGGAGGACGTGCTTTCCGAGCTTCCTGAAAAAATCGAGTCGCTGGAGATCGTCGAGCTGCTTCCCGAGCAGAAAAAGCTTTACGCAGCCTACCTTGCAAAGCTTCGCCACGATACCCTGAAGCACTTGGATAAAGAGACCATTCAAAAAAACAAGATTAAGATTTTAGCCGGAATTACACGGCTGCGGCAAATCTGCTGTCATCCATCCCTGTTCGTAGACGGATACAGCGGAGGGTCGGCGAAATTTGATCAGCTCATGAACATTCTGGAGGAGGCCAGGCTCTCAGGAAGAAGGGTGCTGATCTTCTCCCAGTTCACCTCCATGCTTGATCTGATCGGGCGAGCATTAGCGGTACAGGGCAAGGCGTACTTTTATCTCGATGGCCAAACCGCCATGGCGGAAAGGGTGGAACTGTGCAGCCGGTTTAATGCCGGCGAGCGGAATCTTTTCCTCATATCATTGAAAGCAGGCGGTACGGGTTTGAATTTGACGGGCGCGGATACCGTCATTCACTTTGATACATGGTGGAATCCGGCGGTAGAGGAGCAGGCAGCTGACCGGGCGCACCGGATGGGCCAGGTCAACAAAGTGAACGTGATCAAGCTCATCACCCGTGGGACCATTGAGGAAAAAATGAACGAGCTGCAGGATAAAAAACGGCAGCTCATTAAAGAGATTGTGGACATGGATGAAAAAACGCCGTTTACCCTGACGGAAGAGGATATACGGGATTTGCTGAGGGTTTAAAAAGGGTTATTTATACAAAAAGACCTTCAGCTGATCCTTCCCATCCAGAGTGCCCAGCAGCACGTGCTGAACCTCTGTGTGGTATAGGCTTTCCAGCCGGCTGACGACCCAGCTTTCCTCTTTGTGCAGCTGATTTAGTACTTCGGATAGTACCCTGCCCTCCATAATAATGGTTCGCGGGAAGTTAAAGGGCTCCGTTTTTAGCTGAAGGGAAACGGGTGTGACCGGTTCGTATTCAGGATGCAGAAATACGGACATTTTTCCATCTGCTTCCCAAATAGCTAATGCTACTTTTTTTACGTCGTCTACTTTCTCTTCCCGCAATTCTTCCAGGAGAACATCCATCGAGATTCTTGCTTTTTTTAATCCCTGAACGAGAATGTCCCCATTTTCTACAACGGTGACGGATTTATGACTAATGAATCTTCTAAAACCAGGCGATTTCAGGGTCAATTGAATACCAAGGCTGTACAAGACTACCAGTACAATCGTTGATACGATCGATCCCTTCATTCCCAGATGATGGTCCGATAAAGGATGGGCGATAATATTGCCGATGACTAAGGCAATCACGAAATCGAGCAGCCGCAGCTGGGAAATGGTTCGCTGACCCAATACTTTTGCGACAATCACCAAAAAGACAAAGCCGATCACCGACCGCAGAACCCATTCCATAATGGAGAGTGTTTCCTGGGCGAGATAAAAATCCATACATGACACATCCTTTGCATGCAATCCGTGCTTATTAGTGTGTCTCTAGCCATTCATTTTTATATAAAGATTGGGTGAGTGTTCATAGGTTTAAAAATCCTTCTTAAAGGAGATGGTTTATACACTAAGGAGGCGAATCGCTATGAGCTCATTCTCTCTTGGTGAAGAACGTTTAGCCAAGGCTAAATCATTAATAGCCAGTGCTTCCCGGCATCAGGAGGAGCTGCTCGGGACACCGATTTCTCGTGAATTTATCGAAGGAGCCACACCGGTTGTGTGGCTGGGCGAGGCGGTTCCGGGCAGCTGGGTCACGATGGCCACGAATCCGTCTCCGAAGGAATTTATCAATCAAAACAATCAGCTTCTGCTTGGAGAGCAGGCAAGATTTCATATCCGGGAAAATGGACAATCATTAGCGGAGTATGCAAAGGACGAGGCTCAGTTAGAATCGGCGATTGAGTACTATCAAACGTATTTTAAAGCAGGAAAAGCGTACCGCACTTGGTTCGGCAAACCTGATGGGGCAAAACTGGAAGGATTTTTAAACGGACTTGGCGGTTCCTTTTACGGTTCGCCGGGCTTCAAAAACGTCATTCATTCCGATTTCTTTCCTTTTGCCACACGCACTCACATGGGAAGGATTAAAGAGAAACTTAAATTGCTCGGTTCTGATTTTTCGCGGGAATTTTTGCAGGAAAAGCTCGAGTTTTTAAGACCCAGCATGGTCATTCTTCTAGGAAGAGAGCACTGCGCTCTGTTTGAAAAGGCCGAACCGGGGATTAAATTCGACCCGCCCAAAGCGCTTGAACCCTACCCGGGCGCAGCTTATCAGACTGGTTTTCATCAAAGGCTTCGGATTCCGCTGCTCGGCCTTCATTTTAAGCCGTCCGAGCAATTTCTGGGGTTAGGCGGGGGACAGGATAAAAACGGCCAGAGCCATGGGAAATACGGGACAAAGGCAGCGCTGAACGAATTGGGAAGAGCAATCGCAAGGGATTTGCAATCCTTTACAATTGGATAAAATAAGGACCGCAGCTTGACTCATGCGTCATCACAAATGTCCACTTCTGTTCCCAGTCCATTACATATAAATCCCCAAAATCCATATGCAGCCGTTCATAAGGCAGGTCTTCCATGCTTAAGGAAGCGGGATGATTGATTAAAAAGGCATCATCCACAAACTGATAAAAGAAGGTGCACTTCTCCTTTTGCTGCTTTTGAAATGCGTGGATGGCTTCCTGCTTTTCCAGGCAGTCTATCTTTTTATAGCTGCACACATGCCATAAAAAGGAGTCTAGATGGATCTCTTTTTTTTCCTCAGCAGAGAGATGCCCTGCAAACCGGGCTTCCCACTGACCGCGCAGATACGTTCCCCATCCTGGTATTTCCTGGATCTGCAATCGTTTTGTTTCCATGATTCTTACCTCCGTTTTTATTCAAGCATACTAGAAAAGGCCAGGCTCTGAAAGCCTGGCCTTGCTATTTATTACCTGGTGGAATGCTTCAGCAGATCTCCGCGTTCCTCTGCCGTCACAATCGAGCAGCCGGATTTGCAGGATTTATTTAAAGCGCATGTGCCGCATTTTCCCTGGCGGCTTTTTTTGAAAAAGGAGACAACCATCCATGTGGCGTATCCAAAAATGAGCAGTCCTAAGATGATGCTTGCGATCATATCGGAAACCTCCTCTTATACGATAAATTGCCCTACTTTATAAACCGCAAGGGCTACGATATAGGCGATCACAAACGAATAGCCAATTGAGAACAGTGTGATTTTTGTGCTGCCTGTTTCTTTTTTCATGATGGCAACCGTAGCCAGGCATGGTGTGTACAATAGGATAAATACAAGGAACGTATAGGCTGAGAGCGGTGTGAAATAGTTTGGCAAAAGCCCTGCCATCGTTTGTCCATCCGGTACGTGATACAGGATATTCATGGTTGCCACGACCACTTCCTTCGCAAGGAAGCCGGTAATGAGTGCAGAAACGGCCTGCCAGGTCGCAAATCCAAGCGGAGCGAAGATTGGAGCAATCGCGCCGCTCGCAATCGCCATAAAGCTTTCGTCGATTGGAACGTCTGCACCGCCCGGTCCAAGGTATGATAGCAGCCAAATGAAGACCGTTCCTCCCAAAATAAAGGTTCCTGCTTTTCGCACAAAGCCTTTTCCTTTGTCCCACGTACTTTTCAGCAGCTGCCGCATTTGCGGAGCGTTATATGGAGGCAGCTCCATGACAAAATAGGATTTTTCATTTTTCAGGAAAAGCGAAAGAATTTTTGCGACAATCATCGCGACTACGACCCCAAGAACGTACAGGGAAAGAACGATCAGTGCCTGGTTTTTCTCAAAAAAGGCTGCCGCAAAAAGAGCGTATACGGAAAGTCTTGCCGAACAGGACATGAAAGGCGACACGAGAATAGTCAGCAAACGTTCCCTAGGCTGTTCAATCGTTCTCGCTGCCATAATGGACGGCACGTTGCATCCAAACCCGATGACAAGAGGGATGAATGCTTTTCCATTCAGTCCGATGTATTCCATCAGGCGGTCCATCACAACAGCCACGCGGGCCATATATCCGGAATCCTCCAATAGGGAGATAAAGAAGAACAGAATAAAGATTTGCGGGACAAACACGAGAACCCCGCCTACACCCGCAATAATTCCATCAAGGACAACAGCCTGTATGAACGGTGTGGCACCGATGCTGTTCAATAGCAGCTCGGCTCCACTGGTTAAAGGCCCTGTGAAAAAGGAGTCCAGCATATCGGAAATGGGGGTTCCAAGCCAATCAAACGTCAGCTGGAAAACCGCAAACAGGATGAGAAGGAAAAAGGGAATGCCCAAAACCGGATGGATTGCAATTTTGTCTATCCAGGCGGTCAAAGGAAGGCTTTCGCGCTGACCCTGCTGTTCTGTCACCTGCTCAAACAGATTCGTAATAAAGGCATTTCTTGTTTGGTACATATCATCTTCAGCAGAATGGCCGGCTGCCTCGAAAAGCTGTTCCTCGGCTTCTTCCTTTATTCGGATGAGTCCCGGAAACTTCTTGTTCATTTCCAGCTGGATGAGTTCATTGTTCATCAAATATTGAACCGCCACCCAGCGCTTTTTCATGTTTCCTTCTTCCCCTATTTCAGTGAGCATGCGTGAAATAGATGCCTCAATGATTGGATGATAGGAAATGACAAATGGGGCAGAAGAATAAACCGGCTCGCTTTTAAACAGCTGGGTAATCTCTTCACAGCCATGGCCTTTGCGGGCAACAGCAGAATAGCTCTTCACCCCAAGCAATTCACCGAGACGCTCTAAATCAATGGAGATGCCGCGCTTCTCAGCGAGATCCATCATATTCAGCACAACGATTTGAGGGAGATTCGTTTCCAGCAGCTCAATCGTTAAATAGAGGCTTCTCTCAAGCTGGTTGGCGTTAACAATATTCAGAATCTGCTGGGCTTCTTCCTGAAGAAGTGCAATGGACGCGACCCGTTCATCATTGGAAAGCGGATTAAGGGAATAGACACCGGGCAAGTCAATCAAAGACTGCATGGAATCTTTAATCTTCCCAATCTTTTTATCAACCGTTACCCCGCTCCAGTTCCCTACATATTCATAAGAACCGGTAATTTGATTAAATAGAGAGGTTTTTCCTGTATTCGGATTGCCAAACAGGGCTGTATTCATGAAAGACGAGCCCCTTTAATGCAGAACGTGTCTTTTCTGCGAATCCCTACTCTTTGTCCAGAGCATTCTAATAGGCACGGGCCTCCAAGCGGGCAATAGCGGATGACTTTGACCTCTTTTCCTTCGTATACACCGAGATCCTTGAGACGGCGTTTAACAAATGGATGGAGATCGGTTAAATCCTGTATTTGAAATGTTTCATTCTGCTGAATTTGGTTTAGGTTCATTGTGGTCCACCTCATAATAATGATACTCATTATCAATTAACATCTGAACCTAGTTTACTCTAATTCTCTTCATTCGTAAACCGCCTGGTGGTTTTTTTGAAAGGGTTACCATGGTTTTTAATGGGCCACGTCTCTTTTTACAAAGAAAGCCCATGCCAGTCCAAGAAAAGACAGGAGATGAAACAGCAGGACCAAGAAAGTGAATGAGGGGCTCATGCCTTCAAACAGCGGCATATTCCCTCTTGCGTACTGACCGAACCCTGTATTGGAAAACAGCAAGAACCTGCCCCATGCCACATCATAATGGGCAAGAAGCTGGACTGCCCCTTTGGCACCAAGAATGATCACGAAAGTCAGTCCGACAGAAAGAACCGTGCTTCTGAAAACGGCAGAGAGCATAAAGGCAAACGTCGCCGTCATGATGGTTTCGACCAGGCAGTCAGCGTAATCGATTAGAGCCGTTGTTAAAAGCGGACCGCTTTCTGCTGTGTTTTGAAATCCGAAAAGGAGCATTCCGAGAAGAACGGATAGAACTAAATACAATAGAACGAAATAAACACTGAAAAGAACGGCTGTGATGTATTTGGAAAGGAGAACTTTCGTGCGGGTCGCTTTTCTGATCAATAAAAATTTAACGAACTTTCGAAAGAAGTCTCCCTCTTCAAGCGTGTGAAGGTGAGACAGCACCAACGGTAAGGGGGAGATGAATTTTGGTTGGGCGACAGCCCAAAGGCTTTTGTTTTCAACTGCCATTTGGTATAATCAGTCTTATAACAAATAAGGATTGATTTATCAATGAAATTAGATAGTAATAACCATTCAGTATTCTTGATGCATTACCATCTTGTCTTAGTTGTAAAATATAGAAGAAATGTCATTGACGACACTATTTCAGACTATGCCAAAGATAAATTTGTCTCATTGGGTGAAAACTACAATATTACATTGGTCGAGTGGAATCACGACATCGACCACGTTCATATCCTGTTCAAAGCTCACCCAAACACTGAATTATCTAAGTTTATCAACGCATACAAAAGTGCCAGTTCAAGGCTTATAAAAAAAGAGTTCCCTCTTGTCCGAAAAAAGTTGTGGAAAGAGATGTTTTGGTCAAGAAGTTTCTGTTTGTTGACGACTGGCGGTTCTCCTCTTGAAATCGTGAAGAAATATATCGAAAATCAAGGGATGAAATGAGGTGATTTGATATGGCTAAACAAAACAAAGCGTATAAATTCCGCTTGTACCCAACAGAAGAACAGGCACTGGTTATCCGCAAAACCTTCGGTTGTGTTCGTTTTGTGTACAACAAAATGTTAGCGGAACGAAAAGCGACTTATGAACGGTTGAAAGAGGACAAAGAAGCATTGAAAAAAGTAAAACATCCGACTCCAGCTAAGTACAAGAGTGAGTTCGAGTGGCTGAAAGAAGTAGACTCGTTATCGTTAGCGAACGCTCAACTAAACTTGGATAAAGCGTATAAAGCCTTTTTCAAAGGAAACGCCAAGTTTCCGAAGTTCAAAAACAAACGACACAAACAAAGCTATACAACCAATGTCGTGAATGGAAACATTCAACTGCTGGGTGGTCATATTAAATTGCCGAAACTCAAAAAGGTCAAAATCAAACAACATCGAGCCATTCCTGCAGAGTATGTCATCAAATCTTGTACTCTATCAATGACTGCATCAGAAAAATACTACATTTCCATCCTCACAGAGTACGAGAAGCAAATTGAAAGTAAAAAAATTGAAAACGTCGTTGGGTTGGATTTTGCGATGGATGGATTGTATGTCGATAGCGAGGGTAAGAAAGCCAATTATCCGAAGTTCTATCGTCAAATGCTTGATAAATTAGCCCAAGAACAGCGTAAACTTTCTCGCAAGAAGAAAGGCTCTTCGAATTGGAATAAACAACGTGTTCGAGTTGCTAAAATTCAAGAAAAAGTCGCCAATCAACGCAAGAACTTTCTTCACCATAAGTCAAAAGAAATGGTGAAAACTTATGATGCCGTCATTATTGAAGACTTGGATATGAAAGGAATGTCGCAAGCCTTGAAGTTTGGCAAAAGTGTTGCGGATAACGGGTGGGGGATGTTCACTTCTTTCTTGAAATACAAACTAAACGAACAAGGGAAGAAACTTGTCAAAATCGACAAATGGTTTCCATCTACCAAGACTTGTTCGGGTTGCGGAAACACGCAATCAATGCCAATGAACCTTCGAACATATACATGTTCATGCGGGCTTCATCTTGACAGAGATGTCAACGCGGCAATCAATATCAAAAAAGAAGGCATTCACTTATTAGCGATTGCCTAGTCATATATAAACTCTTGGAACAAGAGGGTTAGCTTGGTCCATTTCGTCAGCTGGTAAAAGTGGCGAGTACCCAAGAAGCCCCCACTTCAAGCAACCTGTAAGGGTGGTAAGTGGTGGGTAGTTCACTCGTTCCCCGTTCAAATTCGCCTGCTACAATCGCTCCGGCAATAGCCGCGGTGAAGAAAGGCAGCATGCCTAAAAAACCGGTGCTGAACGACAGGAAGCCGAGGCCGTTTTCTTCTACGCCTGCGCCGGTCAGTATTTTCTTCATAAAAAGGGCCATCGTGAAGCTGATGACAGCGAGACCGACTGCCAGGGCCCAGGTCCCTTTCTGTAAAAAAATCTTCATATGTTCGTTTTTTAACAGACGGATCATTCCGGTGCCTCCTCTGTCAGCTCGAGGAAAGATTCCTCCAGGTTTTTGCGTTTCGGGTAAATGGCGAAGACATCAATTCCGTTTTCTGTGAGCTTCCTGTTGATGTGTGGAATGTCCTCCCGATTCACGAGGAATTCCAGACCGCCGGGAACAGGCTGCGGAGAGTAGATTTTAACAGCTTCCTCTGCTTCAAGCGGCTGATTTGTTTCAAATAGAACACGAATTGGCAAATCATCAGCTTCATGATGTACAGGTTGAACGGATAAAATCCTGCCTTTTTTAATAATGGCCACCCTGTCACACATGTCTTCTACTTCTTTCAGCAAATGAGTGGAAATCACAATGCCCACATTCTCTTTATCCCGCAGATTCTTCAAGTATTCCCGGAGTTCCCGTATACCGGACGGATCAAGACCGTTCGTTGGCTCATCCAGTAACAGAAGCTGGGGCTTGTGAAGGACAGCCTGCGCAATGCCAAGCCGCTGCCGCATGCCTAAGGAATAGGTGCGCACCGGATCGTGAATCCGCTCTCCCAAACCGACCAAGTCAAATACTTCCGCAATTCGGCCTCTTCCGATGGGGTCACTCATATTCGCAAAATGAACGAGGTTGTAATAACCGCTCATATAATTGTAAAACTCCGGATTCTCTACAATCGCACCGGCGTGGCTCACGGCTTTTTCAAAATTTCTTTTTACGGAATAGCCGCCGATGGATATGACCCCGGTATTGATGGAAACAAGACCGAGAACGGATCGGATCAATGTCGTTTTACCGGAACCGTTTGGTCCAAGCAAACCGAGAATCTCTCCGCTCTTTACAGTCAGGCTGACGCTTGAAAGGATTTGGTTATGCCGGATTCGTTTACTGACATTTTCAATATGCAATACGGGGGTGTCGTTCATCTTGCTCCTCCTTGTTAGAGTCTGTCTCTTTTGACTATAGCTTAAAACAGAGGAGTGCGGATACGGAAAATAGCAAAGAAAAAACCAGCTTGGACATCAAACTGGTTTTTTCTTTGCAGCTATTCCGTTTTAGGATTGAAGGAAGCTGATCAAACCGCGGTTAAATTCGTCAGCATGGGTCGCATTGAATCCATGAGGAGCGCCTTTGACCACAACCAGTTCGCTTCCCGGAATCATTTCATGGGTGCGCTTGCCGCTCACTTCGAACGGAACGGTACCATCTGAATCTCCATGAATGATGAGTGTTGGAATAGTGATTTTCTCCAGGTCGCCCCTGAAATCGGTTTTGGCGAACGCTGTAATACAGTCAAGAGAGCCTTTTGGCGACGCCATGGCAGCAATATCCCGGTTATAAAGACGGAACGGTTCGCTGACAAGGTCTGTCTGATCGCCGGCTGCAAAGAAGTTTTGGGTAAACGTATCAAGAAACGCGATCCGGTCTCCTTTTACCCCATTTTGGAACTCTTCAATGGCTCCGTCATCCAAGCCGCCATCAGGATTATCCGGTGCCTTGTACAGATAAGGTGGAACCGCCGCAGCGAAAACCGCTTTGCTTACACGTTCTGTCCCGTATGTGCTGATATAGCGTGCCACTTCTCCGCCGCCCATTGAAAACCCGACGAGTGCAGCTTCGCGAAGGTCTAAATGCTCAAGCAACTTGTTCAGATCTGCTGCGAGTGTATCATATTCATAGCCGCTATAAGGCTGCGATGATTTTCCGAACCCCCTGCGGTCATATGTAATCACCCGGTAGCCTGCATCAATAAGAGCGGGAACCTGCTTTTCCCATGAACGTCCGCTCAGCGGCCACCCGTGAATCAGCACGACAGGTTTCCCTGTTCCGTGATCCTCGTAGTAAATTTCAATTGGAGCATCGTTTTCATTGCCTACCGTTAGCATTGCCATGGTTATCCCTCCAGTGTCATTGGGATCATTTCATCCCTTTAAATCCCAAATACCCGGATTTATTGGGATTCAATCTTCTCAATGTTCTTCCTTTGCAAGCTGCCATCGCATCCGGTTTTCTTTTGTCATGATTGGATCAGCGCCGGAGAAAATGAACTGGACCAGGCACTCACAGGGCCTCTTTGATCACTTTCCGGTAATAAAACACGGATAGGATCCCGAAAACCGAATAAAGAGCCGTATAGAGAACCATGACAATGATGATTGGTGTCCACAATTCGGTTCCGAAGAAAAACCATCCGGATTGAACGGCAAAGTAACTGTGGAGCAGTCCTAATGCCAGCGGAATTCCAAAATTAAACAGCTGCTTGGCTCGGATACCTTTCAGCAAATCCTCCTGTGTGAATCCAAGTTTTCTCAAAATCGTATAATTAGGCTTCTCATCTTCGCTTTCATCCATTTGCTTAAAGTAAAGAATACAGCCTGATGTAACCAGGAAGGCGAGTCCTAAAAATCCGACAATGAACATCATGAGCCCCATCATAATTTTTTGGTCTTTCGTCATTTCTAAGCGGGAAGCTTGATCATCGTCAAATTTCATCGCTTTAAATATGTCATTTGCTTTGCCGAGTTTAGAGGAATCTTGAATGGTCATGCCAATATAAGTGGAGAATTCTTTTTGCAAAGCGGGATCGAGATCCTTTTGCAGTCTTTTAAATACGGTATCATCCACAACAGCGGTCGGCAGTGCTCCGCTTGTGAAATTAAGAGAAACGGGAAAAGGATCCTCCAGTCCTAAATAGGTTTGCGGAACTTTTTCCTTCTTTCCAAGCCATTCAATTCGTCCGGAATTCTTCAGGCTCATTAATTTTTTCTGAATATCGTTGGAACCGGTAAAATACGTCTCTTTTGGTGAGATATCACGTCCATTCAGGCTTTCATCGCTGATGACTGAAAGAACCATAGAGTTGGCATCAAATGTTGCTCCCTCAAAGCTTGATTCCATAATATCTTTCACATTCGCATTAACAATGATTACGTCACGTCTGACTTCTGAGTAAGCAATCCCTTGGTCCTCCAGTGCTTCTTTGAACTGGCCGGCTGCATCGGGACTGGTTAAGGAAAAATGATGCGGCACATAGTCTTCAGATGTTTTTTCTGCCGAATAGTATGAGATATAGCTTAATGCCAAGAGACCGATGGAAAGGGCAGATACGGTTGTAATAATTGTGAGCAGAAGGGCATTGGATTTCATCCGGAACATAATGGATGACAGGGAGAGAACGTCATGGATGGATAAGTACCCGTTTTTCTTCTTCCGGACTGCATTTAAAGTGAAACGGACTGTGCCCTTGTAAAATAAATAGGTGCCGAGAATAACGGAAGCCAGAATCAGCAGCATGGCCATCATCAATTCCGTCATTTCTTTGAAATCACCATCAAATAGTTTGGATGATACATAGTAGCCGCTCCCAATAAGGGCAATGCCGGCGATCCCTATGATGATTTCTGCCGCGCTGATTTTCTTCACTTTTCCTTCTGCTGATGAAACAACCCTGAACAAGGAAAGGATGCTTTGCCGTTTAATAAAAATATAGTTCATAAGCATAATCAGCAGATAAAGGGTACTAAAAACAATGATTGTCTGGATAAGGGCCTGCGGAGAAAAATTCAAATCGGCTACGGTCTTAATGCCGGTAATCTTAAAGAGAACCATCATGATCAGCCTTGAAAACATAAACCCGACAAAAATTCCAATGATCAGAGAACCGAAATATAGAATAAAGTTTTCTGCACTAAGAATCCGGAATATTTTTGATTTAGTCATACCGATAAGCTGGAAAAGTCCGATTTCCCTGCTCCGCCGTTTAATAAATAAGTTGTTGGCGTACAGAAGGAAGGTGGCGACTATCGCTACCAGCAGAACAGAAGCAGTTCCAATCGACGCAGCCCCTTTAATGGATCCTTTCGTTTCATCCATGGAGGGATCGTATTGAAGAGTGACAAAGGCGAAATAAAGAGCAGCACTGAAAATCAAAGCAAATACGTACAAGTAATAGTTTTTGAGGTTCTTCTTCAAATTGCGGATAATCAGCTGGTTAACGCTCATTCGGAACACCGCCCAGCACACCCTGTGTTTTCATAATGTCCTGGAAAAAGGCCTGTCTTGTTTGTTCCCCTTTGTGCAGCTGTGTGAAAGTCAGTCCGTCTTTTATAAAGATGACCCGGCTGCAGTAGCTGGCCGCAACAGGATCATGGGTCACCATAATAATGGTGGCCTTTCGCTTTCGGTTCAGTTCTGTCAGTTTGTTTAATAAATCAGTGGCAGACTTGGAATCAAGAGCACCGGTCGGCTCATCCGCAAAAATAATGCTGGGATCGTGAATGAAAGCGCGGGCTGCCGATGTCCGCTGTTTTTGGCCGCCTGAAATTTCATTTGGATATTTATCTTTTAATTCAAAAATGCCCAGCTCCTCTGCCACAGCCTGGAATTTCAGACTGGCTTCCTTTGAAGAGGCATTCGTGATAGATAAAGGAAGCAGGATGTTTTCTTTGACAGTCAGCGTATCAAGCAAGTTATACTCCTGAAAAATGAAACCGAGATGATGCTTTCGGAATTCAGCCAGCTGTTTTTCCTTCATAGCGGTCATTTCTTTCCCTTCAATTGAAATGGAACCGCTGTTAATCCGGTCTATGGACGATAGAACATTAAGCAAGGTGGTTTTTCCTGAGCCTGACGCACCCATGATGCTGACAAATTCCCCTTTTTCAAATTGGAAATCCAGCCCTTTCAAGACTTCGTGTCTGTTGAATTTATTGCCATAGCTTTTATGAACTTTTTTCGCTTCCAGAATGATCATGGATGAGGCACTCCTTTATTTGTTCGATAAATCCATTATAAAAAGGATCTTTTCCTTTTTCCTTCGATTGTGCGAACAAAGCGGAAAACCATGTGACATTTTTGTCACATGGCAGCTGTTCTGACAAAGTCATTTTGCTTGGGAAAGGTAAGGGTAAAGGATGTGCTTATGCCGGGTTCTGAATCTGCTTCTATGGAAATCAGCAATGGAGCGGCGGCTTTTTTTGCTAAATAAAGCCCCATTCCTGAAGCCGATTGATCACGGTGGTTCCGCGTAGAAGTAAACCCTTTTTCAAATATTCTTGGCAGATCCCGCGGGTCAATCCCGCAGCCGAAGTCTTTTATTTCAAGCGTGACCGTGTCCTCCTTTTGTCTGCTGCTTAAAATAATATCTTGGCCGCTGCTGTATTTCACGGCGTTCGTAAGAATTTGCCGAATGATAAAGGAAAGCCATTTGGCATCACTGAGAACGGCTGGGGCTTCAAAATGAACGTCAAACCCAATGTTCTTTCTCATACACCACGATTGCAGGGTTTTAATTTCCAGAAAAATAAGTTCTTCAAGGTGAATGGATTCAATATATAAATCGTTTTCCATGAACGGAATCCGCTTCTGGTGAAGCTGCTGGTCTAGCAGCAGATGGATGCGAAGCCACTCATGAGTGAGATGAGATCTGGTTTGCTCGTCCTGTAGCCGGTCGATTATCAGATGCATGGCCGTCAGCGGTGTTTTCACTTCATGAATCCAGGCCAGCATCTCATCTTTTTCCTGTTCAACGGCAAGCTGGCTTAGAGCAGACGTTTCTCTCAGCTGCTTCGTTTGAGTGAGAATGCTCGTTTCAACAATTCTTTCAAAGGGACGTTCAGGTTCGGGGACGCTTGTGATATCCAAGTCATGATTGCGTTCGGCCAGCTTTTTAAAAAATTTCGTTTCCTTATGATAGCGGCGGATGAGAAAAGCGGCGAAAAGAAACATCGTTATAAAAACAATATAGAGAACAGAAGTGAAAGGGACGGACGAATCGATATAAGCAACCGAAAGGACGAGAAGCTGAAGAAGGGTAAAAAAGGAAATCCAGCTTCGTCTTTCTCGCAGGAATGTCCGGATCATAAGAACCCCTCTTCCAAAGCCATGTAACCCTGTCCTGTTTTTGTCTGGATGAAAGATCCTAATTCAAGATCCTCCAGTTTTTTGCGGAGACGGTTTACATTCACGGTAAGAGTGTTATCACTAATAAAGCGTTTATCATCCCATAGCTGGCTGATCAGGTATTCCCGGGTGACAATTTTATTTTTCTGCTCAATAAGCAATTTCAGTATGTACATTTCATTTTTCGTCAGCTCCACCGTACCCGCTGGATTTGAAATCGTATTCCGGTCCAGATCTACGGTCGCCCCGCACCATGTTTTAAGATCTGATTTTTCTGTGCTGTAGTTATATACACGACGGAGAATGGCTTGGATTTTCGCAACCAGGACATCAAAGTGAAAAGGTTTTTGAATATAGTCATCTGCCCCAAACTGCATGGACATGACAATATCTGATGGATGATCCCTCGAGGATAGGAAAATAATCGGGACGCTGGAATGGGACCGGATCATCCGGCACCAATGAAAGCCGTCGTATTTTGGCAATTGAATGTCTATAATCACAAGGTCCGGATTAATTTCAGTATATTCCTGGAAAACGCAGCTGAAATCTTCTACTCCGAAAATTTCATAAGACCATTGAGACAGCCGGTCTTTTATCTCCGTAAACAGACTCGCATCATCCTCTATCAATAGAACTTTAAACAAAAGAATCACCACACTTTCAGTAGACTTTTACAATAATTGTATCATAGGAGGAAAAATAGAGAGGATACCTGTCTAATATCAAATGACAAAAAATAAAAATTGTTATTTGTTTTTAATTTTGCTATGATTGTTTTATTAACGAGCAGGAGGTTCTATTTGATGATGGACAATATGAAAATGGGTGACTCTTCTATTTCAAGAATCGGTCTTGGTTTAATGGGCATGTCAGACCTGTATGGCGCAGCGGACAGAAAGGAAAGCATCGCGACCATTCATGAAGCGCTGGAAAGAGGCATCACTCTTTTTGACACAGGGGATTTCTATGGAACCGGCCATAACGAGCTTTTGCTTCGGGAAGCTTTGCAGGGGAGAAATCGGGAGAATGCATTCATTGCTGTAAAAACGGGGGTGCTGAGATCCCCGGATGGCGGCTGGATTGGAATGAATAACCGACCGGAGGCAATTAAAAATAACTTGGCACAAACCCTTCAGAAGCTGGGTACGGACTACATTGATTTGTATCAGCCGGCACGCGTTGATCCAAGTGTACCGATTGAGGAAACAGTCGGGGCTATTGCAGATATGGTAAAAGCGGGCTATGTAAAGCACATCGGACTTTCTGAAGCGAATGCTGACACCATTCGCCGGGCTCACAAGGTTCATCCGATCAGTTGGCTTCAAATTGAATATTCTCTATTCAGCCGTGGGATTGAAACAGAAATCCTGCCGACACTAAGGGAACTCGGGATCAGCCTGTCTGCCTACGGTGTGCTTTCACGCGGATTGCTGAGCGGCAAGTGGTCCAAGGACCGTCAAGGCGCTCCCGATTTCCGTTCTTTTGCTCCGCGCTTCATGGGAGAAAACCTGGATAAGAACCTCGCTCTCGTAGAAAAACTGCGCAAAATTGCGGAAGAAAAACAAGCAAATGTGGCACAGCTTGCAATTGCATGGGTTCTTTCTAAAGGTGAGGATGTTATGCCGCTGATCGGTGCCCGTAAACGTTCCCAGCTTCAAGATGCATTTGGCGCCTTGAATCTTAAGCTCACTGAAGCGGAACTTGCCGGAATCGAAGAGGCGGTTCCGGCTGAAGATGTGGCCGGAACACGCTATGCCGCTGAACAAATGGGGACGCTGGGGGTTGAATAAAGAATGGCAGAGCCATTAACAAAGGAAATGATTTTAGATGCGGCCGAACAAGTACTGCGCCGTTTTGGTCCGGAGAAAACGAGTGTGGTGGATGTGGCGCGGGTCCTGAATATTAGCCACGGAACCATTTACCGTCATTATCCAAGCAAGGATTCTTTGAAGGAGGCGGTAGCAGAAAGATGGCTCCACAGCATCATCCAGCCCCTTGAAAGTGTGTTTAAGGAAGAATGCTCGTCTGCAGACCGGCTTTATAGATGGGTGGAAACGCTAATCAGCATCAAGCATTCCCTTGTAAAGGAGGATCCTGAGCTTTTTGCGATGTATACGTCTCTTGCTGAGGAGTCCGTAGATGTAATCGGCGCTCATATTGAAGAGCTGATTGGCCAGATTATTCCGATCATTCAAGAAGGAACCGCAAACGGCGAGTTCGAGTCATTGGATCCGGAAGCGGCTGCTAAAGGGGTCTTTTTCGCGACTGCTAAGTTCCACCACCCTGCGCATGCAAAAGAATGGGGATCTCCTGATATTATGGAGGAATTCCGCATGGTGTGGGATTTGATTCTAACTGGAATCGTGAAATAGAAATAATGAAAAAATGAAAACCGGTCTTTTGTGAAGGGCGGCACCTTTCCTGAAAATCTATTCTGGAAAGGGAAAACAAGCAGATGATCAAGTCATCTGCTTGTTTTTTTCTAAACAGACTGTTTCGCCTCCGCAATCACTCCTTCCAAAGACATTTTCATGCATCCATTGTCCATTACATAAAGCTTCTGGTTAGCGTTCAGCTTGTTTGCCATTGCTCATCCTCCTTGTTTTTATGTAACCGTTTTCTGTTTCGTGGTTTCATTTAAGTCATAAACATATCTATTAAAGAAATGTTGACAATCTTCTGATAGATTGATAGTGTTATAAAAAAATAATTTCTTATCCAGAGAGGTGGAGGGACTGGCCCTTTGAAGCCTCAGCAGCAGGTCTGTACAGACACTGTGCTAATTCCAGCGGGTGAATAACCTGATAGATAAGCTTGTTCTTTTATTTGTCAGTTACGCACTCTTTGCAAAAAGGGTGCGTTTTTCATTTTTCTGGGTGTGAAACAAAGGAGAGTCAAGATGGAGAGAGAGACTGGATTTCAGCGGAAAATGCAATCAAGACATCTGATTATGCTTTCACTCGGAGGTGTAATCGGGACCGGATTATTCCTGAGTACAGGCTATACCATTCAGCAGGCAGGTCCATTAGGAACGCTTCTTTCCTACCTTGTTGGAGCGGTGGTCGTTTACCTTGTTATGCTTTGTCTGGGAGAGCTATCGGTACATATGCCTGAAACAGGGGCTTTTCACAGCTATGCTGCTAAATACATTGGGCCTGGAACAGGCTACACGGTTGCCTGGCTGTACTGGCTGACGTGGACGGTTGCGCTCGGATCGGAGTTTACAGCGGCCGGGCTGCTGATGCAAAGGTGGTTTCCATCCGTCAATGTCTGGATATGGAGTGCGCTGTTTGCGGTTTTAATCTTTGTTTTAAATGCGGTGACCGTTAAATTTTTTGCAGAATCAGAGTTCTGGTTCTCTTCTGTGAAGGTGGCAGCGATCGTCATCTTCATCATCTTGGGCGGAGCTGCCATGATCGGGATTCTTCCTCTGGCTGATTCTGAACCTGCTCCTTTCCTGTCAAACTTCACAAATGAAGGCTTGTTCCCAAATGGAGCGTTTGCCGTTCTGATGACGATGCTTGCCGTGAATTTTGCCTATTCAGGGACAGAACTGATCGGCATCGCTGCCGGAGAAACGGAGAATCCGGAAAAAACCATACCTAAGGCGATACGGACAACGGTGTGGCGATTGATTATTTTTTTCGTTGGAACGATTGTTGTCCTGTCTGCTCTGCTGCCTTCCTCGGATGCCGGTGTGCTGAAAAGCCCGTTTGTGGCGGTTTTCGAGAGAATCGGAATTCCTTATGCTGCGGAAGTGATGAATTTTGTTATCCTGACCGCCATTTTATCCGCCGCCAACTCTGGTTTGTATGCGGCGTCCAGAATGCTCTGGTCCCTTGCGGATAAGAAAACGATCTCTCCTGTTTTTGCAAAAGTAACGAAGCGCGGCGTGCCGTTAAATGCTCTTTTTCTCAGCATGGCCGGAGGCGGCTTGGCCCTGCTGTCGAGTGTCATCGCTCCGGACACGGTCTACATCGTCCTTGTTTCGATTTCAGGGCTGGCTGTCGTCGCGGTTTGGATGAGCATCAGCGCGTCTCAATTTTTCTTTAGAAGGCAATATATCAGGCAGGGGAAATCGGTAGAGGACCTGGGATACCGGACACCGCTATATCCATTCGTGCCGATTGCATCTTTCGTCCTTTGTCTCGCGTCACTGATCGGAATCGCCTTTGATCCGACACAGAGGATTGCCCTCTATTGCGGCATTCCCTTTATCCTGTTTTGCTACGGAAGCTATTATGTAACTCAGACTATGAAGAAAAGGGGCGAAGTTTATGCCGAAAAAACTCAATCCAATTGAAGAGATTTTAGCTGCCTATCCCATCATGATTCTTGATGGCGCTCTTGCTACAGAGCTCGAGCGGCATGGCTGTCATTTAGATGATCCCCTGTGGTCGGCAAAAGTGCTGCTCGAAAATCCTGAATTGATTTATCAGGTTCATACAGATTATTTCCGTGCCGGAGCTGACTGCGCGATTACGGCAAGCTACCAGGCGACGGTCGATGGATTTTCAAAACGGGGAATGGAAGAAGCGGAGGCACTGAATCTTATCAAAAAAACAGTGCAGCTCGCTAAGAAGGCAAGAGACGATTTTTGGGAGGGAAAAGAGCAGGCGAACCGTCCTAAACCGCTTGTTGCAGCATCGATTGGCCCTTATGGAGCCTATCTTGCTGATGGATCAGAGTATAGAGGAAACTATGGTGTGACCGATGAAGTGCTGGCTGCTTTTCACCGTCTTAGAATGGCAGCCTTAATAGAAGCGGGTGCGGATGTGCTGGCCATTGAAACCATTCCTTCCCTTCAGGAAGCAAGAGTTTTAGCCTCGCTTGTAAAAGAATTCCCGGAAACTTATGCATGGCTGTCTTTTTCCTTAAAAAATGATGCGCAAATCAGTGACGGCACACCGCTTGAGAAATGTGCAGAGCTATTGGAAGGAAACAGCCAAATTGCCGCGATCGGAATCAATTGTGCTCCGGCTTCTCTTATTGCGGAATCCGTTAAAAGACTCAGCGCCCAGACCGAAAAACCGGTAATTGTCTATCCGAACTCAGGAGAAGCATATGATGCCGCCACAAAAACGTGGCATGGGCATGAATCCGATCATGAACTGGATCATGAATCAAAAGACTGGTATCGTGCCGGGGCCCGGCTGATAGGCGGTTGCTGCCGGACAGGCCCGCAGCATATTGAAAGACTTTCGGAAAAGTGGCGGGCAGCTGAGAAAGGGCTGGAGCGGGCATGATATACTTGGAGAATCCAATTCTCGAAGGAGCTATGTCCAGTGAAATACTTCAAAGGCCAAATGAAACAGCTGGTAAAAGACAACAAAGAACTGCAGCACCGCTTAAAAGAAATGATGGAAGAACATGACCTGGAGAAAAATTTCGCCCTCAAAGCACTTTATCATTCAGAAGTGGCTGAAGGCGGAAAGTATCAGTTAGCATACCAAGCACTTGACCTGCCTAAAGGGTAGGTCATTTTTGTTATTTTTTACCAATCAAGTGTATTCTGCAGAGAGAGCGGCAGTTTGTGATTCAGTTTGGTTAGCGGTTCATGGATTTATTATCGAAAATCTACATATATGATCGATATTTCCAATATATAATCGAAAACTCCCATTTTATTATCGATTCCCCAAATTTCGACACCAATCTACCTGCCGTTCCTGCTTTTTCGCCAATTTCGCAGCGCTTCCATAAAAGCTTCGACGTTCATCTTGCTTTCCATAGCAGGGGAAGACACCATCGAAAGTTTCCGTTTGAAATTGTGGTCCTTGATTGGAATAATAGAGAGCACTTTGTTATGGATATCTCTTTCAATCACATGATAGGAGAGCAGAGACAATGCCTCCATCCCGCTTATGATCGTCTCTTTTATTCCCTGGCTGCTGCTGATGGTCAGGAACGATTGTACCTTTAACCCGTTCGAACGGATCACATGCTCCAAATATTCGCGTGTACCGGAGCCGATTTCTCTTGTCACCCATGTTTCGCTGTGCAAATCTGTAATCTTCGTTTTCTTTTTCCCGGACAGGGGATGGGCGGGTGAAGCCACGATAAAAAGCTCATCCTCCATAAAAGGCTCCACAGTGAGCTCTTTTTCATTCGTCTGTCCTTCAATCAGGCCTATATCGACCTTAAACAGCCGCACAGAATGAACGATTTCTTCCGTGTTCCCAATAAGGATTTCGAGGTCGAGGTTCGGATATTGCTTCTGAAAATCCACAAGAAACGCAGGCAGAATATATTCTCCGATGGTGAAGCTCGCCCCGATTGTCAGCTTTCCTTTCACGTCGTGGTGATGTTCCAGAATATCCTGCTTCGTTTGATCGTACATATGAATCATTTGCTTGGCGCGGCTGTATAGGATTTCCCCGGTTGGAGTGATTTTCAGCGATTTGGGAGAGCGGATGAAAAGCTTGGTCTGCAGTTCTTTTTCCAGGTTTTTTATGTGGAGGCTTACACTGGGCTGGGAAATGTGAAGTTCTTCAGCCGTTTTTGTGAAATTTTTTATCTCTGCAAGAGTGACAAATGTTTTGAGTGCATCATAGTACATTTTCATCCCGCCTTTCGATTAGCTATGTAAATAAGCAGATTGTTTTGTATCCATTCTACTAATAATACACCGAGAAGCAAAGGTGAAAAAATAAGGCAGGTTCCGAAGAAATCAGAACCTGCCTTGTATTATTTTATGATTAGTTTTTCTGTATGGTTTGCTGGAAGAGTGAGCTTAACCTCCAGGTACTGCTTGCCGCCGGCGCTGTAATTCTGCACAATTTTCCCCGCAGATGCCTGATAAGAGCCCTCGGCCATATAGAGGGGCACCGAAATAGTCATTGGCTTTTTCAGTCGGTTGGTTACCGTTACTTCCTGATAAGAAGCCTGTCCATCATTGGCTTCCTTGTAGCTTGCTTCATAAGACATGACTCCGGAGCTTGTATCTCCATTTTGATAAACGGGGATCGAGTGTCCCGGTTCCTCGTAATTATAGTTGGAGAGGGCGCCGTCGTTCACATTGAATTGTCTGAAGCCAACCCACGGCTTACCGGATAATTCGATAGCGGTTGTCGTTGTATAAAGGATGCCGTCTTTTTTTGTTACATTATCCTCGTGTGTGTGCCCGTGCAGACTTATGTTCACATGATGCTGCTTCATCACGTCAATGAGCTCATTGGCGTTTTCCCCGTGCCATTGCTGATCATACTTAATCCCGAGCTTTTCCCCCAGAATCAGGGTGGTTAACCGCTGCGGATCATGCTGCTGGTCATATTGTTTCCAGTATTCCTGTACTTCCCGATCATCCTGCGGCCAGATGTCCCGGTCTTGCCATAATGGATTGTGGTGGGAGAACAGGCCTCTTACCTGGCCGGGCTGAGCCGTTTTTTCATTCTCTTCCAGATCTTTTTTGATCCAGTCGAGCTGCTGGGAGCGGATTTGGCCTCCCCATGTTGGCACGGAGACCGTTCCGGTACCGCTTCTGTCAATTTTGTTCCAGTCAAACGAATTGTACCCGATAAAGTGGGCATACGGACCATAGTTAAAGGAGAAATATTGCGGACCAAAGTATTTTTCCCAATATTTTGCGCCATCCGTAAGAGTGGCATCCTGAGCGTAATAATCGTGATTTCCGGGAACGATATAGACCGGAACATTCAGCTGCTGCAGAACTCTGTACGTTTCCTCGTACTCATAGATGTATTCCAGAGGATTCAGCTGGCCGAACATCAAATCACCTGTTACGACGACGAAGTCAGGGTTTGCCAAATTGACTTCTTTAATGGCTTTTTGAAGGTAGAGCCAGCGCTTTGATTGATCAGGATTCCACATTCCCGTTTCTCTTGCCCGGGCAGGAGTAAATGAGGAAGGATCTGCGGGATCGCCGAGGTTTCTTGGGGACCCGACGTGCGTATCCGTCATATGCAAAAAGGTGAAATCTTTCTTAAACTCGTCGACTACTTTTACAGAATGAGGCTGTTTGTCGGTTATCCGCTGTCCGTTCCCTGTGTAGGAAACTTCAAGATCGTAAAGCTTTTCCGGGACGTCAGCCGGGATTTGAACGGTAACATCCTGAATGTTTGGGCTGCTTTTCCAATGAGAGGTTCCTTGGGACACGCTTTGGACGGGAAGTTCATAGACCGAGGTTAAAGATGAATGGTTGGTTTGCTTCAGCTTTACCGCCCATTCTCCGGCCTGCTTTCCTTGCGTGTCTACTTTAATCGTCATCGTTTCTCCCTTTTTAGAGATGGAAGGGGTCGAGAAAAGAGGGTAAATGATTTGATTGACCTTTTGATCCAGTGAAATGTTTGGAAGCTCGTTTTTATAATTCGTGCTGCTGCCGATGCCTCCGTTTTTCGCACCAAGCGGAAGATCAATTGCTTTTCCGCTTACCGGAATGAAGAAAAGGGCCAATAAAAGGATAAAAACTTTTTTCCATGCTTTGCTCAATGTATGTACCTCCTCATTTTGTGACAAGGTCATCATACCAGGGGATTGTTAATGACATGTTTAGTTTCATTAACAATTGTAAATTGGATTAAACTCCCATTTATTATAAATACTAATAAATATAATTATTTATATGTATTTTACTAATAGTTAATCCTCCATTAATGTTGAAGTAACAACGTAAGGAAGTGGCACCCATGGAGAAAATCATGAAAAAACCAATAAAATATCGAATCGATGCAGGATGGACTAAAGGAATGGCGATTACGCTCCTTTTAGCCATCTCTGCAAAGTATATATCCGGCCTTCCATTCCTCTCTATTTTGGGACAGCTGGTTATTGCCCTCTTGCTCGGAATGGCATGGAGAGCTGCCTTTGGAGTAAAAGCAGCTGTAATGCCCGGTATATCGTTTTCCAGTAAAAAGCTGTTAAGAGCAGGGATTATCCTGCTTGGAATGAGGCTGAATTTAGCTGACATTTATCATGGAGGATGGGGTCTGATGATTCTATCCGCCATTCATATCATCTTTGCCCTCTTCACCGTATACGGACTGGCGCGATTACTTGGAGTGGAAAAGAAGCTTGGCCTTCTGACGGCGTGCGGCACGGCGATTTGCGGAGCCGCGGCAGTCGCAGCCATCTCTCCCCAGCTGAAAGCAAGAGATGATGAAACGGCGGTCAGCGCAGCTGTGATCGCTGTCCTCGGTACCCTGTTTACATTGATCTACACACTTTGCTATTCAATCCTGCCCCTGACTCCCTCACAATACGGCATCTTTACGGGAGCGACTCTTCATGAAGTGGCACACGTCGTGGCAGCAGCTGCAGCCGGAGGAGATTCAGCGGTGGATCAGGCAGTGGTGGCCAAACTTACCAGGGTGGCCCTTCTTGTTCCTGTAGCAATCGTCATCGGACTGATTATGCAAAAAGGGGCTCCGCGTGCTTCAAAGGGCAGCTTCTCCTGGTCCATTGTTCCCTGGTTTATCTTCGGATTTCTTGCGATGAGCGCAGTAAACACGGCCGGCATTTTTTCGGAACAAACCGCGGAAGCTATGGTGAACCTTTCTTATCTTCTGATTGCCATGGCGATGGCGGGACTCGGGCTTAACGTGAATGTTGAAACGTTCCGCAAGCTCGGTTTAAAACCGTTTATAGCGGGGTTAATTGGATCCGTTCTTTTATCCTTGCTTGGGTTCGGTTTAGTGAAATTTTTCCTCTGAATCCCTCTTACACTCCGTGCTCTATCCGTTTCGAAACAGATTTTTAAGGGGAAATAAAAAAAAAGATGGATTAGCACTCTTGATGACAGAGTGCTAATTTTATAAACTGATAGAGCAGGTATTTACAATATAAGGTGAAGGAAGGGAGATTTTCATGGAAAAAAAGCAATTCCAGGCTGAGTCGAAAAGACTGTTAGAAATGATGATCAACTCCATTTACTCTCAGAAAGAGATTTTCCTGCGCGAGCTGATCTCCAATTCCAGTGACGCGATTGACAAAATCTATTACAGAGCCCTGACTGATGATACGTTAACGTTTAATAAAGAGGGCTACTACATAAAAGTGGCGCCAGATAAGGAACGGCGTACCTTAACCATTTCGGACACAGGAATCGGAATGACAAAGGAAGAGCTTGAGAACAACCTTGGGATCATCGCGAAGAGCGGTTCTCTCGCGTTCAAAACGGAAAATGAATCGAAGGATGGCCATGATATCATCGGACAGTTCGGTGTCGGCTTCTACTCTGCTTTCATGGTAGCGGACACGGTAAGTGTGCTGACAAAGCCGATCGGCAGCGAGGAAGCATACCTATGGAAGTCCGATGGAGCAGACGGGTATACGATCGAAACCGCTGAAAAAGATACGGTAGGGACGGAAATTGTTCTGACGATCAAAGAGAATACGGAAGATGAAAGCTATGATGAGTATTTGGAAGAGTACCGCCTCAAATCCATTATTAAAAAGTACTCTGACTTCATCCGCTATCCTATTAAAATGGATGCTGCCGAAAGCAAACTGAAAGAGGGCAGTGAGGACGAGTATGAAGAAGTTTTCGGAGAGCAGATTGTCAACAGCATGGTGCCAATCTGGAGGAAGAATAAAAGCGAGCTTACAAATGAAGATTACGAGAACTTCTATGCGGAGAAGCGCTACGGATTCGATAAGCCGCTTAAGCATGTGCACATCAGCGTAGACGGAGCTGTACGGTACAATGCGATTCTCTTCATTCCGGAACAAACGCCATATGACTACTATTCAAAGGAATTTGAAAAAGGTCTTGAGCTATACTCCAACGGTGTCCTGATTATGGAAAAATGCTCGGATCTTCTGCCGGACTACTTCAGCTTCGTCAAAGGGATGGTAGATTCCGAGGACCTTTCTCTGAATATTTCACGTGAAATGCTCCAGCATGACCGTCAGCTTAAGCTGATTGCGAAAAACATTAAAAATAAAATCAAGAGCCAGCTGCAATCCTTGCTCAAGGAAGACCGCGAGAAGTACGAGAAGTTTTACGCTTCATTCGGCAGACAGCTGAAGTATGGCGTATACAGCGACTTTGGCCAGAACAAAGAAGATCTTCAGGATCTGCTTATGTTCCATTCTTCCACCGAGAAGAAGCTTGTGACACTCGCTGACTATGTATCCAGAATGCCTGAGGATCAAAAGTATATCTATTACGCTTCCGGCGAGAGCCACGAACGCATTGAAAAGCTCCCACAAGCGGAAATGGTAGCGGATAAAGGGTTTGAAATTCTTTACTTTACTGACGAAGTGGATGAATTTGCGATCCGCATGCTGATGTCTTATAAAGAGAAGGAATTTAAATCCATATCAAGCGGCGATCTTGGAATTGAAGACGCGGATGCGGAAAAAGAAGCACAAACAGAAGATGCCGAAAACAAAGAATTGTTCGATCGCATGAAAGAGCTTCTTGCAGGCAGGGTAAAGGATGTGCGTGTATCTAAACGCCTTAGATCCCATCCGGTTTGCTTAACGGCTGATGGAGAAATCTCGATTGAAATGGAGAAAATCCTAAAAGCGATGCCGGATAACCAAAATATCCAGGCGGACAAAATTCTTGAAATCAATCCGAACCATGAGGTTTTCCAATCCTTAAAGGACGCATTTGGAAAAGATGAAGCAAAATTGTCCCTTTACACAAGCTTGCTTTATAATCAGGCGCTTCTTATCGAAGGTTTGCCGATTCAGGATCCGGTTGAGTTTACGAACGACATTTGCAAAATTATGGTGTAATAAAAAAACAGGCTTCCGGAGATTTCCGGGAGCCTGTTTCTGATTTCTAAACGGTTTCCTTCGTTCGCTGCTTCTTTTCGCTTGAAAATTCCTCTTGCTCCGCATAGCCAACCCGGTTTCGTCCATTCCGTTTCGCTGCATACAATCCTCGATCGGCTGTTTCAAAAAGAAGATCAGGACGTGCAGCGTTCTCGGGATAGCAGGCAGCCCCGATCGAGGCAGTCAGACGGATGGCCGTTCCGTCCGGCAGCATGAAAGCTTCCGATTCAATGGCCTGCCGGACTGTTTCAGCCATCCTCCCTGCTTTTTCTAATGAACAGTCATAGAGAAGCACACTAAATTCCTCCCCGCCATTCCGGGATACCTCTTCTTTATTTCTGGCGTGCCGTTCAAGAATCCGAGCCGTTTGCTGAAGCACAGCATCTCCCGCAGGATGGCCGTATGTGTCATTAACCTGTTTAAAATGGTCAAGGTCAATAAGGAGAATCGACAGGCTCTTTCCCGTCTTCAGTGCTTTTTGAACATTGGTATTCATCAGTTCGTCAAAGCGCCGCACATTATTAATGCCGGTTAAAAAGTCTTTTGACGATATGTTCTTAAGGTTATGGAACTGAATATTCGATTTATTGATATACTCGGCTACAAATGAAAGAAAGAATCCAGAGGGAAGCCCGGCAAGAAGAATGGCTGTGTAGACCTGCTGAAGCGTTTCCCTGTCTTCAACCAGAAAATAATAGGAAACCATAACGATTCCAATCGAGACGACATTCATCGCTGCTGATTTAACTAAAATGGAGAACGATGTGCGGGCGAGAAAAATACAGCATATGGATAGAACCAGCATGGCGGCGCAAGCCGTAATGGAGGCTGAACTCCACTCATAGAAAAATATTCTGGAGCTGCTGATAATGAAAACACACAGCAGCGAGGCAATCGGCCCTCCATACAAGGCAGCCAGCAGGATCGCAAAAAAACGAAAATCGAGCTGAATGCCTCCTTCAACAGGAATGGAATATAAAACCATAAGAATCGAACCGAGCACACCCGCAACGAGTCCGGTTAGAAGCTTTGTGTAAACGTTGAGGCTGGTCGGATATCTTCTGAAAATCTGGCCGGCAATGAATAAAAAAGAGGTCAATATGGCAGTGTGGGCGGTCAAATCACGGATCATAGCAGCTTTCCCCTCCCGGGATAATGTAGTAGCTAGTACAATTATCCTATTAAACACAGTTTATGTCTACAAAATTTGACAGCTGTAACGTTACTGCCGCTTTATTCTGAGGTTTATCCAAGTAAACGATTTCTCTTAAACTCTTCTTTCCTGAACCCCGTATTTTTCCTTTTTTTTCAGTGAGTTTACCCCGCTCTTATTCTTAAACAAATCCCTTGCGTTGGAGAACACTCTAACCTTTAAGATCATCCTTGTAAGTTTTTGAGAGAGGAGGATCTGCAATGAAAAAAATCATCTTTTATTTAGCTGCACTGCTGTCCGGCATGGCTTTAACGATAGAAGGAGCCATATATGGGGAGCTCGGGAAAGTGATAGGGAAATTGGAAAGCAGCTTCTATAATTTTGCTGCCGGAAGTATTCTGTTATTTATTCTCGTTCTGTTCTTCGGTAAAGGTGATTTAAACAAAACATTTAAGGTGCCGAAATGGTATTTGCTTGGCGGGCTGTTTTGTGTAATTTACCTGACCGCGCTCATATTTGGAATTCCTGAAGTAGGGGTCGGAATTTCTATGATTGCCGTCATAGCCGGTCAAATGATGGCAAGCATCATCATTGAACACTTCGGATGGC
Organism: Bacillus sp. FJAT-42376; assembly: GCF_003816055.1. Classification (NCBI taxonomy): domain Bacteria; kingdom Bacillati; phylum Bacillota; class Bacilli; order Caryophanales; family Bacillaceae; genus Bacillus; species Bacillus sp. FJAT-42376. The sequence goes on along the minus strand of NZ_CP033906.1, from coordinate 215,069 downwards.
TTGGGAGTGTCCGAAGGAGAATCACCAATAAAAGAATTTCAGCGATCATCATTATGATGATTGCCTTATTCTTTATTTACTAGGAGAGACGATCGATGAGTATTTTACTTGTATTGTTTATGTTTTTCGGCGGATTGATTATGAGTGCCCAATCCTCGATTAACGGGAAATTCAGCAATAAAATGGGAACTCTTGAAACGACATTTATTACGTTTTTAACGGGAGCCTTATTTTTATCCTTGTGGCTTCTCTTTTTTGGAAAAGGTAACCTGCTGGCATTAGCAGACGCTCCTAAATGGGAATTAACCGGTGTCTTTTTTGGGGCAGCCTATTTGCTTCTTACGATATTCGCCATCCCTGAAATTGGAGTAACAACTGCGAATGTAACGGCTATTGCGGGTCAGATAGCGGCTGGATTTGTTATTGATCAATTTGGCTGGTTTGGGGGACAGGTTATTTCATTTGACTGGTCTAAAGCAATTGGCTTACTGTGCATGGTGATTGCGCTAATCCTCATTTATAAAGACAGCAGGGAGACAGAAGCGTCTGAACGATTGGGCAAAACAGCATAATTGCCCATCTATTTAAAATAAAATCTACGGGGGAATAAACGATGAATAGTTTTGAATTATACAATCCGGCAAAACTTGTGTTTGGAGAAAATAAAGTTGATCAGCTGGGGGAATTAATCCAGCCGTACGGAGAACGCATCCTGCTTGTATACGGAGGGGGGAGCATTAAAAAGTCAGGACTTTACGACCGGGTGCTTGAGCAGCTGTCGGGAGCGGAAGTTCATGAGCTTTCCGGCATCGAGCCCAATCCCCGTTTGACAACCGTTAATAAAGGAATACAAATTTGCCGTGAAGAGGATATTCAATTTGTGCTTGCGGTTGGCGGCGGCAGCGTGATTGATGCGGCAAAAGCCATGGCTGCCGGCGCTTTATACGATGGGGATGTGTGGGACTTCACGATCAGAAACGCTGTAGTTACACAGGCACTTCCCATCGGAACCATCCTTACCCTTGCGGCAACCGGGTCTGAGATGAACGGCGGATCTGTCATCTCTAATTGGGAGACGAAGCAGAAGCGGACGTTCGGCAGCAAGCTGATGTATCCGAAATTCTCCATTGTAGATCCCACCCTTACTTACACGGTTCCGGCCAATCAAACCGTAAATGGGATTGTAGACATCATGTCCCACGTGTTTGAACAATACTTCAGTCAGACTCTAGGCACTCCTCTTCAGGAAAGGTTTGCGGAATCTATTATGCTGACTGTGATTGAAAACGGGGAGAAGGCAATTGCGAACGGCTCTGATTACGATGCACGCGCAAATCTGCTTCTTGCCGGGACGTATGCAATGAATGGAACGCTTCCGACAGGGGTCACAGCCGATTGGGCCACCCACGTTATTGAACATGAAGTGAGTGCGATCTATGATATTGCCCATGGTGCAGGCCTCGCCATTCTTTTCCCGAATTGGATGAAACATGTGTACAAGGATGGAATGGGCAGATTCGTTCAATATGCATTGCGTGTATGGAATATTGATCCGAACGGCAAAACAGATGAGGAAGTGGCGCTTGCAGGGATTGAAGCGACACGAGCCTATTTCACTCGAATAGGTGCTCCTGCCGCGCTTGGAGAACTGGGCATCACGGACGAACATTTTGAACGGATGGCGGAAGAAGCCATTCAATTTGGCCCAATCGGAAACTTTAAGAAATTAACGAAGGAAGATGTGTTAAGCATTCTTAGAGAAAGCCTGTAACACTGCAGTCAATCAGGAGCCTGATTTTTCTTAGCGCTAAGAAGAATCAGGCTCTTTTATTGTGCGGTTTTTTTACTTTTAAAAAATACTTTGTATTTTACTAGTATGAATGTAAAAATAAGGGTATATAGTCCAATGGAGCTATAGATGTGAGAAATAAAGGTCATTCAGGGGGCTTAATATGGATGAATTAAAAGGCCGTCTGCAGAAGGCAAAAGCTGCACAGGCCCAATTGGCAAGTGAATTTTCAGAGATTGTCAGAGAATATGAATCCCAGGATTTTATTCAGGAAAACGAACAGCTGCGAAAGGATTATGCCTTATATGAGAAGCAGGTCCATGAGCTTAAGAAAATGAATCGGGACATCACCGATGAAAACAGCAGGCTCCGCTATGCACTCCAGGAGCAAATGCTGGATGAAAAGCTGAATATACTTAAGGTCTCCCAGGAAAAGCTCCGTACATACTTCGGGAAAGGGAAAGGCTCCCGCGAAAACCGCCTGCAGGAACTGGAACAAAACGCCAAAAGAGATATTGAGCAATTAAAGCAGCGGGCCTCGAAAAATCTGGGGGAAGAAAAACACGAAATTCTTGCTGCCCTTGAACGGTTTTCAAATATGGTAGAGGAGCGGATCAGGCAGCATAAAGAGCTGATGAACCAGCGGGAAGAGGAAGTGGCGCAAGGAGTATCTGCGCAATACGGAAAACTGGCAGCAGAAGAAGTAACAGAAGAAATGATGCAAAAGCGAATGAAGCAAAATCAGGTGGAAATGAAAATTGGACTGAGCTGGATTAACCGGATCGGAATCTTGCTGATCATCCTTGGGGTTGGTGCCGCATTCCGGTATACGTATGCCACATGGTTTAACGATTACTTCAAGGGAGCAACCTTTTTCCTTCTTGGGGGGCTGATGCTAGCGGGCGGGGAATGGCTTTACCGCAAGCAGCAAAAAACGTTTGCCTTGGGGCTGATCGGCGGGGGAATCGCGGTACTTTACGGGTCGATTTTCTTCAGCTACTTCCTGCTGAACATAATCGGCATGCCCGTTGCACTCATTTTATCGATTCTCGTTACGGCAGCTGCGGTCCTTCTTTCCCTCCGTTACCATTCTAGGACGGTTTGCACGTTTGGTCTAATTGGGGGGTACATCCCGCTGTACTCTTTTATTATCGCATTTGGGGTGGAAGGCAGCGCCGTTTATGCAGCAATGGGCTATGTCATTGTGCTGAATCTGTTCATTATGTGGATATCGTTTCAGCGTCAATGGAAAATTGTCCATTACATCAGCTTCGTGCTGAATATGCCAACGATGCTTTTGCTGATTGCTCTTTCCGGCAGTCCGGTCGCGGATCTTATGTATTCGGTGCTCACATTCCTTCTTTATCTTAGCATCACCCTAAGCTTTCCGTTTAAGCACAGCAAAGCACTCAAAATACCGGATGTCATCCTTCTCGGACTGAACACCTTTATTAGCTGTACAGTGATTTACGATCTGTTTGATGAGCTGGAATGGAATTCGTTCCGGGGTCTCTTAGCCGTCATTTTCTGTCTCGTGTATTTCGGGCTGGGCCGTTTTGCCGAAAAGAAATTGTCCGGGGAACATCAGACGAAGCTGCTTTTTTACGCTACATCTCTTACGTTTGCCATTCTGGTCATTCCCTTCCAGTTCGGCATTGCATGGGTATCCATCGGCTGGCTCGCAGAGGCGCTGATTCTTATGATCTACGGCTATACAGGAAAGCAGAAGGCTCTCCAGCAGGCAGGCTGGGTTATTTACGCCCTTTGTCTCTTTTCCTTCCTGTTTACAGCAGCAGGGGCCCCGATTGGCCTGACAGATTTCTTTGATGTAAAGTATACGGCCATTACAGCTGGACTCATTCTCGTCCCGGTCTTTTATTTGCTGCAGCAAAAAAAGCATGGGAGCCTTTCCGCTCCATTCCGCTCGTTCAGACAGGTGCTGAATGGACTGAAATATACATCGCTTGTAAATGGCTGGATCTACCTCCTATATGAATCCGTAAAGGTGTACCGGGAGAGAGTGCCTGCTGATTTTGATCAGTACCAGTTTTACCTGCTCATGCTGGAAGCTTTTCTTGCGGTTGGTCTGGGGTATTTGCTTCCTAAAGTCACCTTGCTGTATGACCGGTTTGTCCGGTATTACGCCCTGTTTCTTCATGCATTGGGCTGCCTCATCGGACTTGCCGTAACGGTAAGCATCCCGGTTTTAGAGCCTGGTCTAGAACAAAACACATTTATTCATTATCTGGCTCTCGTGCTATTAATCGGATTTAATCTGCTCATCTTCTTTACCGGAAGAGATTTGCTGCTTTCCTTTATCCGGAAGCAATACAAAAATGTAGAGCTGTATCCGACGGTTTTATCCGTTTACCTGCTCGGAATTCTGGCTGCTTTCCTCTATGTCCAATTCCGTTTGGGCGATGTAGGAGTTTTAGCCAGCACCATTTTCCTGGCGGTTGCGATTGGCTACATTTTTTACGGATTCAAAAAACAATACGTCTATATTCGCCGGATTGGACTTGGCATCACGTTGCTTTCTACTGGGAAACTAATCCTTTTCGACCTGGCATTTTTAACAGAGGGAAGCAGAATCATTGCCTATTTCTGCTTTGGAATAGCGCTGCTTGCCATTTCATATATGTACCAGAAAGTATCAAGCCGGCAGGAGGCCCAGCAAAATGTTTCAGCTGAATAAAAAATCAATCCTCCTGGCTGCTGCTTTTTTGCTGGGGAGCAGTCCTCCTTCCGCACTGGCAGAAAAGGATACATGGAAATTTGCTAAAAACATTGAGATTCAAAACGAAGGCAAATACCAGTCTCTGTTTTTGGATGAAGAGGTATATTCCGGGGCACGGGAAGACTTGGGAGACGTTCGCATCGTCAATGAGAAGGGACAAACCGTTCCATACTATATGAAAAACGGCTACGGAAACGTATCGGAACAGGAAACCGTCTACTCCTCGGAACCCTTGCCCGGAAGAGAAGAAAACGGAAATACACTCTATGATTTTAAAATGATTCAAGATGAGAAAAACACAGACATTGTTGGAGAAACGCTGAAAGCAGATCTCCCTGACCAGCCTTTTTTAAAGAAAACCCAAGTACTGGGGAGTTATGACGGTCTTAAGTGGGAACCTGTAACGGAAGATACCCTTTACAATACGGGCGAAGTGAAGAAAGATACGATAGATCTGGGAATGGCAATGAAATACACCTATTACCGAGTCAAAATTCTCGACAACGCTGAGAAAATAAACTTGCCCGGGCTATCCTTAATCCATAGCGAAACAAGAGAAAGCTTCAAGGAATTTTCCAAACAGAAAACGCCGGAATTTACGGCTGCTGAAAAAGGAAAGCAAACCGTGATCACGATTGAAAATAAGCAAAGGCTTAAAATAGCCAAAGTGTCAGTGAACGCTGCGGGGAACTTCCGGCGGACGGTGGAAATAGAAGAGGGCTCAGGCCTCCCGGTTTCATTGAGCGGGGAAGCCGAGCTCTATCGGGCGGACTTTAAAGATACACGCATTCTAAATACGGATTTGACCTTTCAATCGCCTTCTTCTGCCGGCAAAATCACCATCACCATCAGCAATGAAGATAACGCACCGCTTGATCTTCAGGGCATCACCATCACCTATCTGGTAGATGAGCTCGTATTCGAAAAGAAAAGCGCAGGTCCGTATCAGCTCCTTTACGGCAGCAAAAATGCACAGATTCCCCAATATGACATCGAGGAATTTCGAAGCTTCATTGAAAAGGAATCCGTCAGCGAGGCGACATTAGGCTCAAGCATCAAACGCCCGCAAAAAGCAGCTCCAAAAGAGGAAAAACAGGTTCAGTGGTTTCAGACCGAATGGGTCTTCAACACCATTATCGCCCTGATATCGGTCCTGCTGATTGTGTTTATTTTGCAGAAGATGACGAAAGTGAAAAAGTAGAAGCTTGTCCTTTTGGGGGCGGGCTTTTATCTTTATAGGATGATGTTATGGAAAAGCATGGGGGAAAGGGGCGGCTGGATAGGGAATTTGAGGAGCCAGTAAAAAACTCAATCGGACGTGATTGAGCTTTAGGTATCATATCTTACTTTGGCTGATGAAAGGATTAGTTCACAGTACAGCATTCAATTTGTTCACGTAGGGTACTGAAATTTTTCGATAATTTTTCTGAAGTTTCGCAGAGAACCTGAACAGCTTCAGATTTATGATCGGATAATTGATAAATAATGTCGCCGAAAAGTTTGTCCATGTCCTCCAGAGCGGATAAAGAAACTTGATTATAGATATGAAGTTCTTTATATTTTGTCTCTTCGAAGATCGCTGTTTCCAAATAGGGCTGGAAGGCTTCTACTAAATCAGGCAGGTTCATGATTAATTTCCCAATGCCTTCCCGTAAACCTTCCACAAAGCTAGCTGCCTCATCAAGCACTGCTGTAATTTTCTGTACGAAATTTTTAATTTGCCGATCAAACTGTTCAAATAATCCGAACAAATCCGGAGTTAAAGAGACAACCGTTACAGCCGCGCTTTTAACAGCAAAAGAAATGCTTTCTAGGATGGTTTCTCCCAATACTAACGCACTTTCAAAGGCGCAAAGAATAGGGAGCAAACTGCCTGTGCAGGTCGTTTTAAATAACTCATAGTTTGATTCGGAAACAATGTCTTTCAAGTCAGTGGCAAAAGTGAAGTAGGGTGAGTCGTTCATGTTGGAGGGGATGGTTCTGGATACTTGTGCAATCTCATTTAATGTTCCGCTGCCATTTTCGATTTTTGTTCCAATATCCTGATCCGCATCAAAAATGGCTTCGACAAATCCGGTCACCTGACTCTTGTAATTGTCGATCTGGGTGATCATGGTATGTGCATTCTTTTGAAGGATTGTATAGTGTGAATTGTATTCATTCACCACGGCATCATCTGTAAAATCAGTTCCGCCCCGAATAAGAATAGGAATGACTGTATCAAGGATCTTTGAAAATAAACTGGCCGTGTCAAATACGGATTCAAATGATTTGTTAACCTCTTTCCGCAGTGAACGAAAAAGAGATTCAACACTTATATTGGTTGAGGTGCAGAACTCTATCAGCTGAGCGGGTGGAGAGTTTAATATGCTGTTAAGCCCTCTGCAAAGGTCTTCTGCCGTAGTGATTAAAGCATCTGTGCTGTTTAAAAGGAATTTGGCAGCCTCACCGTCTTTCGTTAAGCTGTGGATGGCAGGGTCGCCTACTGCTGCTTTTACCATATCAATTAATATGTCCCGAAGCGTATCAACCCTTTTGTTAAAAGCATCTGCTTCAGTTTTTACAATATCTTCGGCTTTATCAATGTAGCCGGAAATTCTTGAAGCTCTGCCTTTAATTTCGGATTCCAGCGAACTGGCAAGGGTCTCCAAAGCTCCTTTATTAAGTTCGATTTTGGTTGAATTTCCGCCGCCGTAAAGCGGTTCTTCTGTCCAAATACTTGTAATAATGAATTCGTCTGCACCTATTTCGGCAACACCATACTCAGATTTTCCGTATCCAGTATGATTGCTGATAAAGGTGCTGAAGTCCTCGCCAAAATCGGGCAGGCCATTGTTAATGGTGTAATGATTACCGGGTATTCGGTGTCCTAAATCTAAAGCTACTTCAGCTAAAGTGAGCGGATCATATTTTCCGAAATAGCTTGTCATATTTGAATAATCTTTTGTTGGATCGACCATTCCTTTTGGAAGCAGGGCTGGATTATATGTTACCGTTTTTAAATCAGGGTGATTGACACCGACGCTAAGAGCAAGGCCGCCGCCTAAAGAATTTCCCGCAACCGAATCAATGCCGTATTTTTTATTCATTTCCTCGTAGTACTCATTTGCTTCTGTCATCTGATCTATTTCCAGTTCACTTAAAAGCTTAGCATCTGTGTAAATGTCCGCTTTATTATTGTCTTGGTTTGGCTCGGTGCCTACGTAGATGATGGAGTACTCGCCGGTTTCTTTATTCTGGACAGTCATGGCGTCAAAGCCTGAAGGACTTGAATAATTAGTGTCTACCACTTTATATCTATTACTATTGATGTTTAATTCTCTATATACAGAAGGATATTGATAAGCTGTCTTACCTGATAATTCAACTAAATCTCTATCCGTATTTTTATTTTCCGTTGTATTAGCAGACATCCTAAGCCTCCTTAATTTAATATTATTGTTCCATCTGTAGTTTCCAAGCTATTGTCCTTTTGACCGGTACCTGTTCTCTTAATAATTTTGTTATCATTAAGAATGACATTGTATATACCAGGAGGAAATTCCCTTTTCCCCTTAATTTCAGAAACAATTTGATCAAATATGCTCTGATCAGGTTCTGCATTGGAATCCTTCATAAAAAGTTGGATTGTTATATTTATTTCTTTAGGGTCTAAAGCAGGTTTATTACCCGCTTTGATGCGATTTATTGTATTTGCTGGATCTTGAACATATTTCCTGCCTAATTCATCTAACGTCTTGTCAAAATTTGAAATGTAATATTCTGATTTGGCAAACCCATTGGCAGCTGTTTTTTGTATGGCTTCTATCCGCATTCCAGTTACAGGGAAACGAATTTGGATGTTTTCCAAATATTTATCAAGCTGTTGAAGCTCATTCTTGTATAGCATTGCGTAAAGTCCCGTCTCTATTGAACTTTCTACGTCTCCTTCTAAGGATTGGATTCTATCCAGCAATATTTCTTTATTAGATAAATTGACAGGGACGATTGCAAGAGTATAAAAATGCGGTTCCCCTACCGATTCTACAAATACAGAAATTCCATCTCGTGCACCAACTAAGTTATGTACGGTTATTTCTGTGTGATAGGAACGATTAAAATACTCCTTAACAGCTTTTGTAATTTCTTTTTTATGTTTCTCGGCAAGTTTATCTGTTAAAGTCCCGCTGTTGGGTAGATAAAACCCTTCTCCTGTATAATCCTGAACACGAGCATACAGTTCTTGATTATCCGTTTTTGAAGGTGTATCTTCATCATCAACCGGCGTTCCACCAAGCTTTTTTGTCAATTCAGCATTTTTCTTATCCAATTTCTCATCCAGTTTCTCCAATTGTGAACAACCTCCTGTTAATAAAATGCTGCCTAATACAATTGTGCCAAGTGTGTATGTAAATTTCATTTTTCTTCCTCCTGATAACAATTTAATTGCAATCCTTTATCCATATTAAAGTGTGGAGAGGAGAATAAGAATCGAAAAGATGGAAATTATATTCTAGTTTAAAAAAATGAGTATTTTGAATTAAGAAAAATTTATCTCATTCATCTGACTAGGCATATTTATTTTGAAGTAGGTAATGACTTTAGTTTTATACCTCATCAATATCCATAATAAACCAAAATATTTAAATAAAGGGTTATGTATGTTTTTGTGGTATCGAAGAAAAAGGCGTAAGTGGGAATTAATTAATAAATGAAGAATGTAGATTTCTAATAATCAAGAGACCATCAGGCTTCTTACGAGAAACAGAACCTTAAAATTTTCAATCATCCCCAATCCTATATATAATGGTCATTAAACAACAACGGAAAGCGGGAATGGCCATGAGTCTTCAATTGCACGCCCAATATTTCGATCCGTACCCAGCCCTTGCTGTGCTTCCGCTCGGCAAGAAAAATAAAGAAGTCCGGTCAGCCGGTCATAAAACAGAACGGGCTCTTCTGAACCGGATTCAGGAATGCCTGGATGAACTATGCCTCTCCATGACAGAAAAGGAAAGCATTCAGCGCTTTCTCCATCTTGAACAGGAGGCGTTTTTCCCGGTCTTTTCAAACAGGCAGGAGCAAATCCACCCTTATCTCATGAAACCGGAAGCTTTTTTATGGAATGATTTTTCAGCTGTGCACGGAATCCCTCAAATAAAGGAATCCTTTTATACGAAGGAATTTGCGGAGATGAACAAAGCGGACCTTGCTAAGCATATACAAAGGGTCGTAAGAGATTATCTGTTCTGCGCTGCCGTTTCATTAAAAAGAAAGAGTGAATGGGAAGCCATCATAGAACATAGCTATGAGCTTCACCCGTTTGTCCAGCTTGCAAGAGAAAAACGAGAAGTGATTCAAGCAGTAGAGAAGATGAACCGCTCCTCCCTTCTTTCGCTTCTGACACCGCCCGAGGATGTGGCATTTTGGAGACATCGGGTAGAAATTGTAATGAGACCATACCGGGAATTGCCAGAGCGCTGCAGCCACGAAAAGGAGCTGACATTCGATTCGCAAAAAAAAGTGATCACTCAAACATGTGAAATATGCAAAACCAAAAGGATGTTTCATGTGGAACAATCCAGAGTGGAGCTTGAGGAAGAACCGGATATGGACAAAGCGGTAAAACGGATCGCTACCATTGAGAGGCAGTTTAACGAGATTGCTTCAAAAAACGAGCCGCTTCTGAACGATTTAGAAAATATAGCCCAGTGGAAAAAGGAGCTTTCCGGTTTAGCCGAGATTTTACAAATGAAAAAGGAATTGACCCGCTACCCAGTGCAGCCTGACATTGTAAAGGATCCGTTCCTGGACTTTGCAGAACAGCTGACTCAAGCGATTGTTCCAGTGGAAAGAGCGTCTTCCGACTTAATCTGGCTTTCAGGCTTTCAGCTTCCATCCATTTCCATGATGAAAGTGATTCGTAAGCATTCGGTGGATGAGGGGATAGAAAAGGCCGCACGTCTCCACAGGAAGCTAAAAGAAGCGATGGAAGTGGAGCCTTTTCAACCGGAGGACATCTGCATTCAAGTGAAAAATAACTCACTGACGTTTGAACAGGTTCTGGCTATTTTGCATGAACTGAATGATTCGCTTAAAGATAGACCGCTTCACCTGATTGCGCAGCTTCTTAAAGGCAGGACCTCTTCCCAAATAAGGGAACAGGGGTTGAATCACACTCCGCTGTATGGTTTTCTTGGCAGCTGGGAAGAGAAGGATATTCAAAAAGCATTTAAAAAGCTTGAGAAAGATGGGTGGATTGAGAAACAGGCGAAGGGGTATGAAGCGCTAAGTAATCAGGTTTTGTGATCTGAAAGATAGTAAGGGGACTAAAAGAGGAATTGGATGACCCAATTCCTCTTCGTGTATTTTGTTCATGAATATTTTTTTATCTTACCTTCCCCGCAATCCGCTCAATCACCTCATGAAGCCCCTCAGGCTTATGAAACTCGATCGGAGAAAATCCCTTCTCAAACGAAATCGTTTCTGCTTCAACAAGCAGAACATAGCGGTCATTAATTTTCGCCAGATGAATGGAATCGCCAAATTCAGCGAGCAGTCCTTTCACTTCGGTTTCCCCAAGCTTCATCTTCAGCTGGGCTTCCGGTGTATGCTCGACAATTTGCGCGGCAGCTTCGATGACCTGATGCGTGTCGAGCCGCTCCTGAATTTCCCGCTTCTCACTTGCTTCCCAAATTTCCATATCGTGCTCAAACTGCTGCCGTTCCTGGCTGTTTTCTTCGTATGTTTCAAGCACGTGCTCCTGTACCATCGTCATGACTTGGGTCTTCATAATTTCCGGCATCGATTCGCCGTACTCGACATATTTCAAAAAGTCTTCAAAGTACCGGGCATGCGATGCCTGATGGATTTTCAGCTCGGATTCCTCTGTCATTCCTTCTTCGGGCATGTATGGATACTGAATGGACTTCATGTTTTTCGTTGTGATGGCCATCTCGACCTTTTGAATTAAGGCTTTCTCATCTGCAATGGAAGCGACTTTCGGTTCGAAATCGCATTTCATAATGAAAACAAAGGAGTCATCAAAATATTTTCTTGGCACGGCTGATGCGACTAAAAATGCTCCCCCTCGGACGGCACTTGTATCCAAATAGGTGCGAACAAGCTGCTCGCTGCCCTCATCGAAAGCCTCTTTTGTCTCAGCAAAACGAATCCGGTGCAGCATGTTGTAGTTCGGATTGGAATCGAGATCATAGCCCGGCTCCACGGCGAAATAGCCGATTTTCGTCGGTACCTGTTCGGATGGCGGATGCTTTTCTGCCTTCCTCTTGACGATTCTTTTCAGCTCGCCATCGAGAAAATCCTTCAAGGCACTCGCTTCAAACTCCTCCTGATCGAGAGTTTGATAGTGCTTAAACCGTTTTGAATCCTGATCCTCTGCCTGTATCACATAAAAGGATAAAAACCTCATCGTAAAATCCATTTCTTTTAGCCCCCCGCTTTCAATTCATTCAGTATAAAAAACACGAGCCGTTCCGTCAATTTAGCGAAGCTGTTAAATTAGACCGCTGCACCGTATAATAGACAAAGGACAAATAACGAAAAGGGGCTTACACTTTTGAGTACAAACAGCTTCAAAGATTTTGCATTAAACGAGGATATTTTACGGGCACTGGACAGCCTTGGATATAAAACGCCGACAAGCGTTCAGGCGGGCGTCATTCCGCCGGCGCTTGAAGGGAAAGATATAGCTGTTAAATCCCGGACAGGCAGCGGGAAAACAGCAGCCTTTGCCATTCCGCTTTGTGAATTAGTGGATTGGGAAGAAAATAAACCACAGGCGCTTATACTGACTCCGACACGGGAGCTTGCGGCCCAGGTTAAGGAAGACATCACCAACATCGGCCGCTTTAAACGGATTAAAGCAACAGCGGTGTACGGCAAATCGCCTTTTGACCGCCAAAAATCCGAGCTGAAGCAAAAAAGCCATATGGTCGTAGGCACGCCGGGCAGGGTACTCGACCACATTCAAAAAGGCACGCTTCAGCTCGATCAGCTCAAGTATTTTGTCATTGATGAAGCTGATGAAATGCTGAACATGGGCTTCATTGAACAGGTCGAAGCCATCATTCAGGAATTGCCGGAAAACCGAACAACGATGCTCTTTTCCGCCACTCTTCCGAAGGATGTAGAAAGTCTGTGCCACCGCTATATGAAAAATCCGCTCGATATCGAAATTGCGTCGCCTGAACAGGCAGCAAGCCAAATTGAGCACTCTCTCTATATCGTGAACGAAGACCAAAAATTCCGTCTGCTAAGAGACGTAACGGTAACGGAAAATCCGGACAGCTGTATGATCTTCTGCCGGACAAAGGATCAGGTGGATGAGCTTTTCGAACTCCTCGACAGACTTGGATACACCGTGGATAAAATCCATGGCGGAATGGTTCAGGAAGACCGATTTGCGGTAATGAACGAGTTTAAAAGAGGCGAATTCCGCTATCTCGTTGCGACGGATGTAGCAGCACGGGGAATTGATATTGAAAACATCACCCACGTCATCAACTATGATTTGCCGCTTGAAAAGGAGAGTTACGTACACCGGGCAGGCCGTACAGGCCGTGCCGGGCGTTCCGGAAAAGCGATAACATTTGCCACTCCGTTCGAAGACCGGTTCCTTGCAGACATACAGGAATACATCGGGTTTGAGATCCAGCAGCTTGATCCCCCTGAAAGAGAGCAGGTCAAAGAAGCACAGCGTGCATTTGACGAGAAAATGGAAGAAGAGCCGGAGCTGAAAAAAGATAAGAGCGAGGCACTGAACAAGGGCATCATGAAGCTCTACTTTAACGGCGGGAAGAAAAAGAAAATCCGTGCCGTCGACTTCGTTGGAACGATTGCCAAGCTTGAAGGCGTAACAGCAGCTGACATTGGCATTATCACCATTCAGGAGAATGTTTCTTACGTGGAAATTTTAAACGGAAAAGGTCCGCTCGTCCTGAAGGCGATGAAGCATACGACGATTAAAGGAAAACAGCTTAAAGTCCACATTGCAAATAAATAAACAGGAGTCGAGACTTGCCTTGGGGTGAGTCTCTTTTTGATCCGTCCACGTTAAAAAAGTCTTGCGCGAGTAACAGCAGGATCATTAATTTTTACCATTTATGTAAATTTAAGTTTTGGGTATTAGGTTCAGGGGGAAAAGAACCAGGGAACAAAAAAAGTGATGATAAGGGGACGAATGAATGAAAAAAATAGCTGGTGTTTTATCGCTTTTTACCCTGATTTTTCTGGCAGCATGCTCAAGCCCGCTTCAAGACGAGCTTATGGCCTATGCCAACGAGGAGCTTCCCAGGCTTGGAAAAATGGAAGCGAGCGCTATGAAGAAGTACGAAGAAGCCGCGAATACAAATGATGAGCAGAAAATGGCAGAGGTTATTAAGAACAGTGTGATTCCGGCTTACACGAAAATTTCGGAACAGGCAGAGGAAATCGACATTACCGATGAAGAGCTCCAGAAACTGCATAAACGCTACACCGATGCGGTCAATCAGCAAATTGAGGGATATACAATGGCGGCAGACGCCATTGATCAGCAGAACAAAGAAATGTTCGACAATGCCAGCAGCCTAATTAATGAAAATTACAGTAAAATGGAATCATTTCGTAAAGATTTAGAAGCGTACGCTGTAGATAATGATCTTAAAGTGGAAGAACCTAAGGACTAAAACCTCATCCCGAAGATGAGGTTTTTTATGCTATTCTGAATCTATCATCTATCTTCAGCTGGAGGGCCTATGAAGGAAAACATTGTTTTTATTCACGGTTTGACGGGTTCCAAAAGGGCGTTTAAAAAACAAATCGATTTTTTCAGCCACACGTACAATACGTATACATACGACCTCCTCGGCCACGGTGAGGACCGGGGCAAAAAAACGGACTTCTCTCTGGAGGGGCTTGTTGCCCAGCTGGAAGAGCTCTATGAACGGGAAGGGATTGAAACAGCACATCTCTGTTCGATCAGCTATGGGTGCTATCCGAGCACCATCTTTGCAAGGAAGCATAAGGAAAAGGTGGCAAGCCTTTGCTATATCGGCGGCCATTACAACTCAGACTCTCCCCTCACCTATGTCCTCAAGCATTTTCATGACCATCAGTACCATGATTATCCGGATTGGCTCAGGCGCTACTCCAAAGATTTATTTCCGAAAAGCGGAGTCGTGGACCCTTATGCTCTCATCTCAACTAAGCTTTATTATAAATATGGTCTGGAACTGCACGAGGATGTGCTGAAACATGCCATTGACCATAGGCTCAGCTACGATTTAAAAGCAGACCTGAAACAGGTCGAAGTTCCTGTATTATGGACAATGGGAGACCACGATAACCTGTTTAAATCCAGTATTACAGATTTAAACGAGGTCATACCGCATGCCATCTATAAAGAAATCCCCCATACAGGACATGCGGCCAATATGTTTAGGCCTTTTGCCTTCAGAAGGATGTATGCTGAATTTCTGCAGGAGAATTAATACAGAACGCAGAATGGAAAGAGCAAGAAATCATACGGAAGGTGATGAAATGACAGCGTATCAGGAAGTGATGGAAAAGCTGGAAGAGCTCGGATCCGAGCAGACAAAAAGGACGTTTTTAAACCACGGAGCAAAGGAGCCGCTGTATGGAGTAAAAGTAGGTGATATGAAAAAGCATTTAGTAAAAACCGTGAAAAAGGATCAGGAGCTCGCTCTTCAGCTATATGATTCTGGAAACAGCGATGCGATGTATTTAGCTGGCCTATCTGTCAATCCAAAGCTTATGACGAAGGAACAGCTGCATAAATGGGCGCAGGGAGCGTACTGGTATATGCTGAGTGAGTACACGGTAGCGCAGGTGGCAGCGGAATCTCCATATGCACTTGAGCTTGCCCGTGAATGGATGGAGTCAGAAAAGGAAATGGTGGCATGTGCAGGATGGAGCACTTATTCCAATTTTCTCTCGATTGCTCCCGATGAATCCATTGATCATGAAGAGGTAAAAGAGCTGCTTTATCAAGTGGAAACTGGAATCCATGAGGAACGGAACCGCGTCCGTTATGTCATGAACGGTTTTGTTATTGCGGTTGGCGGCTACTGCCTGCCGCTTCATGAAGAAGCGAAACGGGTAGCGGCTGCGATAGGAAAGGTGCATGTGAATGTCGGAGACACAGCATGCAAGGTTCCGCTTGCAGAAGCGTATATTGAAAAAATGGAACAGCGGGATTCGATAGGGAAAAAGAAGAAGACGTGTATTTGCTGAAAAAAAAGAACAAATGACAAGCACGTCATTTGTTCTTTTTTACTAATTTAAGCTGCTGAAATAATTTGGTTCTGGACAAGTGCAGCTCTTGATTCTTCGTTTGCAGGATGATATCCCTTTTCGATCAATTCTTTAATATAAATTTTATTGTAAATAAATGAAAAGACAATCCCGGTTACCCATGCTCCGATCCCAAAAGTAAAGGAGCCAATTGCAGCTTCAGCGACGAACATAATAATTGCCCACTTCAGATCCCCGCGGAACAATGCTGGAAAAAATCCAAAGAAAAAAGTAGTCCAGCTAAAACCGATTTAGCTTCTTTTGTTACTCCGCCTTGATTTTTCATTAAGACTTTCATCTTTTTACACAACCTTTAATTAGTTTAGAGAAGGGTCTAAAGAATAAATAATGGCTCTGTTTTACTATTAAGGTGAAAAAAGATACATAAAGAATGGAGATAAGTGTTCTCTTATTAAAATTGCTGAATATCTTTCAGCCCAAAAAAAGACCAATCCAAAAAAGTGGATTGGTCTCTTCATTAAGCCCGTTCTTCAAACAGCTCAGTGATCTTAGCAATCACCTGAACGGATTTAATCATGTTCTCAACGGAGGCGAATTCATACCGGCCGTGGAAATTCTCGCCGCCGGTAAAGATATTTGGTGTCGGGAGCCCCATATAAGAAAGCTGGGAGCCGTCTGTTCCGCCGCGGATTGGAGACACGAGAGGCTCGATTTCCAGGCTCTTCATAGCATCATAGGCAACATCGACGATTTCTTTGACCGGTTCGATTTTCTCGCGCATGTTGTAATACTGATCGTTCATTTCAAGGTGGATGCGGTCTTCCCCATATTTTTTCTGGAGCTTGGCAGCTGCCTGTTCCATGAGTACTTTCCGGTCCGCAAACTTGTTCTTGTCATGATCACGGATAATATAGGAAAGCTTCGTTTCCTCGACATCTCCTGTCATGGACGTAAGGTGGAAGAAGCCTTCATATCCTTCGGTTGATTCAGGCGCTTCTTCTGCAGGAAGCATGCTGTTGAATTCCATTGCGATTTTGGCGGAGTGAATCATTTTGTTTTTCGCTGTACCGGGATGGACGTTTTTTCCTTTGAACGTAAGCTTTGCGCCTGCTGCATTGAAGCTTTCATACTCCAATTCCCCAAGCGGTCCGCCGTCCACTGTATAAGCGAAAGAAGCGCCGAAGGCTTCCACATCAAAGCGGTGCGGTCCGCGTCCGATTTCTTCATCCGGAGTGAAGGCAACACGGATTTTGCCATGCTTGATTTCAGGGTGCTTCATTAAGTAATCCATTGCTGTCATGATTTCTGCAACCCCGGCTTTATTGTCAGCACCTAAAAGCGTAGTGCCGTCTGTCGTAATTAATGTGTGGCCTATGTAATTCTTAAGATTCGGGAAATCAGCTGGAGACATGACGATGTTCAGCTCTTTATTTAATAGAATGTCTTTTCCGTCATAGTTTTCGCGGATTTGGGGTTTCACACCTGCTCCGGTAAAATCAGTGGCTGTGTCAACATGCGCAAGGAATCCGATGACAGGGACCTCTTTGTCCGTGTTAGCAGGCAGAGTCGCCATTACATAACCATTCTCATCCATTGCGGCATCTTCCAAGCCGATTTTTTTTAGTTCCTCAGTCAGCATGCGGGCGAGCACAAGCTGTCCCGGAGTAGATGGGCACGTTTCGCTACCCTCATTTGACTGCGTCTCAACCTTTACGTAAGAGACAAAACGATCGATTAATTCCTGTTTCATTATTCCAATTCCTCCTCTGATGGTCCTCTCCTTATTTTACCACCATTTACAGAGAGATTCCTAGAACGATGCGGAATACTCATAATTATCAGAATCTATTGAAACTTTGTTTTTACAGCGGTATAATCGGAACATTATCTGACAAGGGAGAGGATCAAATGAATGTGCTAAACAAAATCAGCGAATTTGCAGGGAAGACATTCATTATTTGGATTCTCTTATTCGGCGTTATCAGTTTTTCAGCTCCGCAGGGATTTTTATGGATTAAGCCCTATGTATCGATCTTGCTTGGAGTGGTCATGTTTGGAATGGGAATGACTTTATCAATGAAGGATTTCAAGGAAGTAGGCAGAAAGCCGAAAAGTGTATTGGCGGGGGTAGCTGCCCACTATGTCATCATGCCGGGGCTTGCGTATGTGCTCGTTTTGCTTTTTAAACTGCCTCCTGAGCTTGCCGTGGGAGTCATTTTAGTAGGCTGCTGTCCGAGCGGAAGCGCTTCAAACGTCATGACCTTTTTGGCGAAGGGAGACACGGCCTTAGCTGTGGCGGTGGCCTCTGTTTCAACCCTGCTGGCACCAATCTTGACACCGGCCATCATCTATCTACTCGCAAGCTCATGGATCAAGGTCGATGCCGGCAAAATGTTCGCAGATGTCATGCTCGTCATCCTGATTCCGGTTATCCTTGGCGTACTCGTTCAGTTCTTCTTTAAAAAGCAGGCTGAGGGAACGGCGAAAGCGATGCCGCTCGTTTCCGTTGTGGCCATCACGGCCATCTTATCGACGGTTATTGCCGGAAGCCGCGATTTAATTGTTGAATCAGGCTGGGTCGTACTGATTGTTGTGGTGCTGCACAACCTGGCGGGCTTCGGTCTCGGTTTCCTGGCAGCAAGGCTTCTTGGCCTCAGCTACGAGGCTCAAAAAGCCATTACATTCGAGGTCGGTATGCAAAATTCTGGACTTGGGGCATCACTCGCCATCAGCCATTTCAGTCCGGTTGCTGCCGTTCCCAGTGCAATTTTCAGCTTCTGGCACAATGTATCAGGTCCTTTGCTTGCAAGCTATTGGGCTGGGAGAAGACCTGTTAAAAGAGAATGGAAAAAGCAAAACGGGATCAAAGCGGGAGGGATTGGATAAGAATAGAACGGTTTACTGCTTAGCGATTATAAATGCGGTATATGGCAGTAAGCGGGTTGGGTATAGGCAACCGGTTCATAATGAAGGAGAATCGGTTGCTGCCGTCATCTTCACAAACCAAAAAAGGGCTAAACAGCATGCTGCCTGTTTAGCCCTTTTTTAATGCTTATTTATTTTCCTTCAAAATTCTAAACATTTTCTTCGCTTGATCTGTGTTATCAATCAATCCTGAAAAGTCTTCTTTACCAGGCCCGAAAGCAAAGACTTGAACTTCTTCTCCAGTGTGTCCAGAGGTAGTCCACCCAGTAAAAGAGCGCTTGTTAAAAATTTGTTCAATCGCATTATCGATTTCGGTCAGATTTTTTTTAGCAGCAGCAGCTTTGACACTGTCAAGCTCAGCTTGAGTAAGATCAAGATTGATGTTGTCTTTTAATACCTTTTCAGTGTCCATGCCTTCCATGATTCTTGCCGCCATGTAGTCAGGAGTTTTCTTCGCAGCAAGGATCGGATCTACTTTGAAGTTGTACTCTCCGCCAGCACCCATGGAAAATCCGCCAGTGGAATGGTCAGCCGTAGCAACGACCAATGTATGCTTGTCTTTCTTTGCAAAATCTACCGCTGCTTTGAACGCCATTTCGAAATCTTCCATTTCGCTCATCGCGCCTACTATGTCGTTATCGTGGCCGGCCCAGTCAATTTGGCTTCCTTCAACCATAAGGAAGAATCCATTCTTGTTGCTGTTCAGCTTGTTTAAAGCAGCCTGTGTCATATCTTTTAGAGAAGGTGTTTCCTTCTTGCGGTCAATCATTTTATCCATTCCGCCATCTGCAAACAGACCTAAAACCTTGGAGTTTCTGTTTTTCATAAGCTCATCGCGGGTCGTTACGTAGCTATATCCATCCTTTGTAAAAAGCTTAGTTAAATCACGGTCACTGCGGACAAAGTTCGATTTCCCCCCGCCGAGCATGACGTCAATTTTATGGCCGCCATTAACCATCTCATTGTAATAATCATCCGCAATCTGGTTCATGTTCTTACGGGATTCATCATGTGCACCGAATGAAGCGGGCGTTGCGTGTGTGATTTCAGAAGTAGCTACAATTCCTGTAGATTTGCCTTGAGATTTTGCTTGCTCAAGTACGGTTTTTACTTCTGTAAGGTCATTGTCTACGGCAATTGCGTTATTATATGTCTTCACTCCGCCTGACATGGCAGTGGCAGCGGAAGCAGAATCTGTAATGTTCTGAGCAGGGTCATCCGGATAAGTCGTTTGCATGCCGACAAGGTGTTTATCAAACTCGGTTGATTCAATTTCCTTTGTACGGGGATTATCCTTCATATAGCGGTGGGCGGTTGTGTAAGGAACACCCATTCCGTCACCGATCAGGAAAATAACATTTTTGATCTTCGGATTCTTTTCTTTAATCTTTTTTGCCAGTTCTTCTTTGGAAGGGGTCTTTTCCGCATGTGCACCTTCAGGAATGGCTGATGCCCCAATTAGTGTACCAAGAACCAGTGCAGAGATGGCTGCGACCGGAATGAATTTAGATTTTATAAGCGCAGAAAATTTCACGTTGATTCCTCCTATATAAATTGATTTGGCTAATTTAATGATAGAAGGAGAATGTGAATTCTTTATTACGAACCGGTTAAGGTGTTGTATATTGTTTGTAAATGCTGAAAGTGGTCTTAATTACGGGTAAAAATCCAATAAGTGGATGCTCTCTCTCGGCGTATGAATGTCGATAGAAACAATCTGATTCCACTAAAAAAGGCCTGTTCACGGCCTTCAAAAATAAGCAGTTTGAATGTACATAAAATCACAAAAATATACAAATGGATATGGAAACCTTCTTATATGATTAACTATGAGTGCGAGGGAAGCTTCCTTCTGTATTGTGTGGGGGACATCCCCGTAAAGGTCTTAAAAGTTTTGCTGAAATGACCTTGATCATGAAAGCATAAAATCATGCTGATTTCAAAAATGCTTTTGTTTGTCGTGGAAAGAAGAATCTTAGCGCGTTCGATTTTAATTTTTTTTGAATATTTCATAATGCTGATGCCCATCTCCTTTTTAAAGCAGGAGGAGGCGTAGCCGGCTGAAATCTCAAGATCCTCTGATAATTTTTTTATGGAAAGATGATTTTCAATATTGATGTGCAAATAAGGAAGAATCTTATTGGTGACGAAGCTTTCCGTGACTTCCATGTCGTAAATCACAAGGTCAAAATAGGCTGAAGTCATTTCCAATTCGAGACGCTGCAGGCTTGAGAGCTCATGTTCTTTAGGAATGGCTGTGTAAAACCGGTTATAAAGGCTGTGAAGATAATGCTTTGTCACCCCTAGTTTCATGATTTCTCTTGTGTAGACGGCATTCCAGATGAAAAGGTCGATTTTCTTATCTTCGGGTGAAAGAAATTGTTCGGCCTCATCTCTGTGTTTAGCCGTGACGAGTTCGATCATCTTGGGCTTATCCCGTGACTCAATGATATAAGCGGCGTCAAAAGTAAACAGATGGGGGTCGGATTGATACGTTTCATGCATGGGTTCATACACCTCGGAAATCATGATCGATCTCCCTCTATTATAGTCCATTCTCTGGAAGTGCAAGAAAAAAATGTTTGATAGGAGAGAGTTACATGAACAAACACGCAATCTATCATATCCCGGACATACCATATGCTTATCCGAAGAACCGGGACACCCTGAAGGTCCGGTTGAGAGCGGCAAGCTCAGATCTCCAGGAATGCCGCATTTATTATAAAGACCGTTACGATTGGACATCTACTTTTAAGGTGAAAAAGATGGACAAAAAGGAAGAAACCGAACTGTTCGCTTTTTATGAGGCGGATCTTTCGCTGAACCGCAATCGGTACCGCTACTATTTTGAGCTGACGGATAAGAGGGGCAATATCCTTTTCTTTGACGAAAGAGGGTTTAGAGAAGGGGACTTAAAACAAAATGAAGCGACAGCTTTTCAATATGCGTATATCGCTGAAGCGGATGTTTATGATGCTCCGGAATGGCATAAAGAAGCGGTTGTCTATCAAATCTTCCCTGACCGGTTCCACAATGGGAATCCAGCCATCAATCCCCCTGGTACCCAGACGTGGGGAAGTGAGATAACCGCGTCCTCCATGTTCGGGGGAGATTTGCAGGGAATCATCGATAAAATGGATTATTTAGAAGACCTGGGCATTAATGTTCTTTATATGACCCCTGTTTTCCCGTCATCCTCCAACCACAAATACAATACGGCTGATTATTTTTCAATTGATCCGCAGTTTGGAACGCTTGAAACAGCGAAGGAACTGATTCAAACGTGTCATGAAAAAGGAATAAAGGTTATTTTTGATGCGGTTTTCAACCATACCGGCCATGACTTTTTTGCGTTTCAGGATTTGCTTGAAAATCAGGAGAAATCAAGATATAAAGACTGGTATTTTGCAGACAGCTTTCCCGTAAGCGAAGAAAAGGTTAATTACTATACATTTGCTGAGAACATTACGGAAATGCCGAAATTAAACACCTCCAATCCAGAAGTGCGGGATTATCTGCTGAAGGTTGCGGAATTTTGGGTAAAAGAAGCGGGAATCGACGGATGGAGACTGGATGTCAGCGACGAGGTGGATCATGAATTTTGGAGGGCCTTTAAGAAAACGGTCAAAGCTGCCAATCCCGATGCAGTCATTATCGGGGAAATCATGCACGAGGCAAGCTCCTTTTTAAAAGGGGATCAAATGGACAGCATCATGAATTATCCTTTCAAAGGTGCCGTGACCGACTTTTTTGCCAAGAGGGAAATTACGGCTGAGCAGTTCGATGATATTTTAGCCTTTAACCGCACCATTTATATGGAGCCCGTCACAAGACAAATGTGGAATCTGGTTGGAAGTCATGACACGAAGCGTTTTCTGACAGAATGCGGAGAGAGGGAAGAGGCGGTCCGGCTTGCAGCGGCCTTTCAATTCGCCTACATGGGAGTGCCGTACATATATTATGGGGACGAGATCGGCCTGAGCGGAGGAGAAGAGCCTCAATCAAGAAACTGCATGGTCTGGGATGAAAAAGAGCGGAACAGCGGACTTCTCACTTTTTTCAAACAGCTGATTGCCATCCGTAAAACCAGTAAGGCTCTCACTCATGGAAGCTACAAAACCCTTTATTCAAAGGGGAGCCTGTTTATGATGCTCCGCGAGTGGGAAAATGAGCGTTTTCTCGCCGTATTCAATAATGGGGATTCTGAACAGGAAATGACATGCCCGATTTCCGGGCAGGATGTAATGACGGGTGAAAAAATGGAAAGAAATCATACGTTGAAGCTGAAGCCGATGTCCTTTAAATGGCTGAAAGCAGAGTAGAAAAAAGAGGCGCATGAGCGTGTGAGTACTATAATCTTTTAATCGTGGTTATAGGTTCGTCTCCTCATTTAGAGAAGCTTAGCGGGGCCGGCACTGTGCCGGCCCCGCTGATATTCCCTCTTACTTGAAGGTGAAACTGTGCTGTTGGTTTCCACTTCAATCAACTGGGTTTAAAAAATCAACATCATGCTTTAACATAGCGAAAAAAACCGAACGATTATTTGAAACTCTGGTATAGGGTTTCGTAATCGTTCGGTTTTATCGTTTTTCATGCTTTTTTCAGGACAAGAATTTTAGTTTTGTCCCAACCTCTATATTCCTTATGATTCATCCTCATCCGCCAGTGCCCAAACGGAAACACTTTCACCGTTTACAGGGAACACGGCAAATCCGTCTTCTTCAATTTCAATCGTATCTTCACGGGTCCCGGTAAGGTCGGACCATACCTCACCAGCACGGTGTTCCCCGACAAACATTCTCTTTTCGCCTTCATCTCCGTTGGAGATAACGACAGCGCAGCCGGAGCGTTCCATTTCATCGACACCTCTGCGCACCCATCCAATTGTATTCGGATGGTCAAAGTAGTCATCCTGCTCGCCGTATGCCTTGCTGCAGCGTGCCCGGAGAAGAGGGTCAATTGCCATGCCCTTGCCATCAACCGGTTCGTCTCCGCCAATTCCGAAATAATCTCCGTAAAACACACATGGGTACCCATCTTTTCTAAGCAAAATCAACGCGTAGGCGCTTTGTTTAAACCAGTCTCCCACCCATGATTCAAGTGCTTCATTCGGCTGGGAGTCATGGTTATCGACAAAGGTTACGGCATTCATAGGATGGGATTGGACAAGGGTGTCGTCAAAAATGGTGGAAAGATCAAAATCACGCTTCGCTATAGATGCTTCATGAAGCTTGTAATGCAGGGAAACATCAAACAGATCCATCTGGTAATCAATTTGATCCAGAAATTCCTGGCATGCTTTTAGCTCTGAGTTCCAAAATTCCCCGACCATATAGAAATTCTCGCGGTGACTGGCTGCTTCTTTTGCGAAATTTTTAATGAACTCATGATTTATATGTTTAATCGCGTCCAGCCTGAAGCCGTCACAATTGGTTGTATCTGCAAGCCACTTGCCCCAGTCAATCATTTCCTGCTGTACATCGGGATGGTCGTAATCGATATTGGCAAACATGAGATAGTCATAGTTTCCGAATTCATCATCCACGTTTTCATTCCAGTCTTTATTTTTGCCGAGAATCCGAAAAATGCCTGATTTCCCGGTCTTAGCATCATAATCAGTTCCATTAAAATGGCCAAAGTTCCATTTAAATGAAGAATATTTGTCTTTTCGTCCCGGGAACGTAAATTTCGTCCAGCCTTCAATATCAAAAGGCTCTGAAATGACATTTTCCCGGTTTTCAGGATCGACTTCCACTACTTGAAATGTTTCGGTTTCATCGGCCGCAGCCTTATGATTCATCACGATATCAGCATAGACCTGGATGTCATGATTATGACAGGCATCAATGGCAGCCAGCAGCTCATCCTTCGTCCCATATTTCGTCCGGACGGTCCCTTTTTGATCGAATTCCCCCAAGTCATACAGATCGTACACTCCGTAGCCTGTATCTTCAGCAGACTGACCTTTCGTAACAGGGGGAATCCATACGGAATCAATGCACAATTCTTTTAGTTTAGGAGCCATTTCCTTTAAATTTTTCCAATGCTCCCCGTCTGCTTTCAAATGCCATTCAAAAAATTGCATCATTGTATGATTCTGCGGCATATCCATTCCTCCTGTGGTTTCCTTATCTAAAGATAAATAGCCATAAAGAGGGCAAACGTAAACCTTTTGCCGGGAAATTTTTCACAGACGCAGCATTTAGTTCGATCAAAAGCACCAAAAACTGACACTGGCTTTCAGCATTAAATCATGGTAGGATTTCATAGTGGGATAATATCTGACTATTATTAATAAAGGAATTTTTAAACTAACTCTTAATGTAAGCGGTACCAAAAAGCTGACTTGACTGGATAGAGCCCCGGTTCATGATGTTTTGAGAATTTTGTACGTTTTTGGTACACCTTTCTCAAATATTCTGGCAATATAGGGTTATTCAGCAGGAAATGTCTGTTTGAGGAAGGGAGAGAGGGTTATGGAGAATCAGCAAAACAATGAACTGAAACGGGGACTGGAACAAAGACATATTACACTGATGTCCCTCGGTGCGGCAATTGGGGTAGGTCTGTTTCTTGGATCCGCCGCAGCAATCGAACTGGCAGGTCCCGGAATCCTGCTTGCCTACGCATTTGCAGGCATGATTATGTTCTTTATCATGAGGGCACTTGGTGAGATGGCCATTCAAAAGCCGGTAGCCGGTTCTTTCAGCCGCTATGCAAGAGATTATTTGGGACCACTTCCCGGTTTTTTGACGGGATGGAACTACTGGTTTCTATGGGTGGTCACATGTATGGCAGAAATTACAGCCGTAGCAAAATATATGACAATGTGGGTGCCGGCTGAGGAAGTGGCGCCATGGATTTGGGCACTTCTTGCACTTATCATTATGACACTTGTTAACTTTCTTGCTGTAAAAGCATATGGTGAACTTGAATTCTGGTTCGCCTTGATCAAAATTGTCACCATCATTGGAATGATTATTATTGGAGCCGGAATTATTTTCTTTGGAATCGGCAACGGCGGCATCGCAACTGGTATTTCCAATCTGTGGAGCAATGGAGGGTTTTTCCCGAACGGAATTCAGGGAGTCCTTCTGTCTCTATCCATGGTTATGTTTGCTTTCCTTGGAATTGAACTGATCGGGGTAACAGCAGGGGAAGTAAAAAATCCTCAAAAAACGCTTGCCAAAGCCATTGATACCGTATTTTGGCGCATTTTGATTTTCTATGTAGGCGCGCTGTTTGTGATCATGTCCATCTATCCGTGGGATCAAATCGGCACGCAGGGAAGTCCTTTTGTGCTGACCTTTGAAAAGCTTGGAATTCCGGGTGCGGCTGGCATTATCAACTTTGTTGTGCTGACGGCAGCTCTTTCATCCTGCAATAGCGGAATCTTCAGTACAGGGCGGATGCTTTTCAATCTGGCTCAGCAGGATGAAGCACCAAAGTCCTATGGAAAAGTTACGAAAAACGGAGTACCGGGAGCGGCGGTTCTGACATCGGCAGCGGCTTTGCTGATCGGGGTCATCCTCAATTACTTCGTTCCCGAGAAAGCCTTTGTATGGGTTACGAGCATTTCCACGTTCGGAGCAATCTGGACATGGGGAATTATTCTGATTTCGCAAATGCGATACCGCAGAAGCTTAAGCACAGAACAGGTGAAAAACCTGAAATACAAAATGCCGTTTTTCCCTTATGCGAACTACCTGGCCCTGGCATTCCTGGGACTTGTTGTTGTTCTGATGGCGTTTAGCGCAGATACACGGGTGGCGCTGATTGTCGGACCGATATGGTTTGCAGTGCTGATAGCTGTTTATTTTGCGAAAGGCTTCCATAAGCGTCCTCATCCGAATACAAACAAACAAGTAAGCTAAAAAAAAGAGCCTCTTCCTCAGGAAGGGGCTCTATTGCTTTTTCAGGAGCATGATTTGACCTGCATGATAGATCATGTGCTGGATATTGCCTTGAATCGTCACATAAATAGTTGAAAATTCCTTGATAACAGGATCATCTAAGCGATCCTCACTTACTGTCTTGAGTGCGTCAATCAATTTATTATGGGACTGGCTCAGCTTCTCAAGAGCAGCTTGCCAGCTGCCGGCATCGGAGGTATCAATAGAGGGCCAATCCTCTTCAGGTGTCATCATGGCGGCCATACCCATTAATCTCATTGTCACAGTTTCGTTTGTGGAAGTCACATGAAGAACAATTTCCCAAATTGAGTGCGCATCATGCAATGGGTGTTGAAAAGCTTTTTTAAAATCAACGTCTTCCAGTGCTTCTAATAAGGAAGGTCCGTGCCAGGCACTACCCCTGTACGCCCTCTCAAGCTGATCCGCCATACGAGCAAGCTCTGACATACCTGACCCCTCCGCAGCTAAATTAGAAAAGCAGCATTCCCGCCAGGCATCCAATTCCATATCCGCTCATTAGTATGGCTGCACCAAGGATGATATATAAGCTATACCGAATAAATTCGGGCTGTCTGTAAACTAAATCTGCAGCTGTGCGAAAATTTCTTTCCACTGTAATTCCTCCATCAATTTATTACCATATGAGTTATAAGTGAAGGATATCTGGATTTACATTGAAAATCAATAGGTAATGAAGAAAAAATTCTGTTCTTTAAAAACAGAGAATTCTTTGACATCTAAAGGAATAAACGGACTGTTGATTCTGGCTGAAGGGACATCCTTACGCTTCCTTCTTTGTAAACGGTTTTGCAGGTTTGAAAAAATAGGAATATACTTGTTTTGTCCCGCTTCATCTACTGGAAAATGTTGAAGGGTCCAACTGCACATTAGCGGAGACGAAAGAAACTGTGTGTGTTGTTTCCCTTTTGAATGACTGGAAAGCGGTGAGAAAAATGAACATGGAAAATATTGCGGATCGTGCAAATGCCACTAGAAGAAAGCTTCGCTATCAAACCATCGATACGATTTTAAACGAATTTGACCAAGAAATTATGGGATTGACCCGCGAGATGAGGTCCGAAAAATATCGGAAAATGGCGGAGAGTCCATTCCGTTTCTACAGAGGCAGTGCGTATCTGTTTTATTTTGATGTAACAAAGATTCCTTTTTCTTTTCACACTCCCGAAAATAAACCGATTTGGATTCAGGGCGATTTGCATATTGAAAATTTTGGAGCTTTTCAGAATGAAAAAGGTGATTTTGTTTTCGATGTAAACGATTTTGATGAAGGAACAATGGGTTCCTATCTATATGATGTACTTCGAATGTCTGTCAGCATTGCCTTGTTTTGTGAAGCGGAGGGATATGATGAGGCGGAGCAGGAGGAGAGGATCCGAACGTACTTACATTCGTATTGCCGGCAGATGAAGCGTTTTGCTAAAGGCAAAGATGATCCGGTAACGCTCTATTTTACGGCAGATAATACGAGAAATCCCATTCGGAAATTGCTGAAGAAGCTGAAGAAGAGAAGAATGAATAAATTGCTGGATGATTTTACTGAAATGAATGCCCAAGGAGTCAGAAAATTTAAGTGGTCTGAAGAAATTGCGGCAGCATCTGAAGCAGAGCGGGTAATGATTCAGAATGTGTGGAAGGATTACCTCGGAACGCTCGATGAAGCCGATCAAAAGGATTTAGCCTTTTATCACATTAAGGATATTGCAAGAAAATATGGATCAGGTACAGCTTCCATTGGTCTTGACCGCTTTTATGTTTTGATAGAAGGTGACAAGGGAGAGCAGGACCTGGATGATCTTGTGTTAGAAGTAAAAGAGGTGCGTGCTCCCATTCCGGGCTTCTTCCTGCCGGCGGGAAACGAATTTTGGGAAGAACATTTTCATCAGGGAAAAAGAGTCATTGCTACTCAAAAAGCAATGCATCACCACGAGGATCCATTTCTCGGGTATGTTACGATGGATGGCCGCCACTTTTATATCCGTGAACGGTCTCCAGTTAAAAAGAAATTAAAAACTAAGCACATCCAAGGCCCTCAGGCAATGGATGAAGCACTTGTTACCATGGGAAGAATTACAGCGAAAATCCATGCAAGAGCGGATGCAGATATGGGAGATTCGTTTATCCGGCATCATAGCGAAATTGAAATTGCTAAAGCGATTGGCCCGGATACCAGCCGGTTTACGGATCAGCTTTCATTTGCAGCGATGACATATAAGCGGCGGGTAAATGCAGACTATGCCTTATTTTGTGAGTGGATTCATACATTTTAATTAGGTGTCCGAAGGCGCTTTATTACATGGCCTTCGGTTTTTTTAACTCTCTGAGCCCAATCTTCTCCCTCATTTCGACCGTTTTCTTTTAAATTTTCACTTTTGCCCTCCTACATTGGCTTTGCCTTCCTCTTATTTGCTCCTTCATTTTGAGCCAATTTCAGTTTCGTGACTTGCAGATTCCTTTTTCTGGATCGTTCCTGACTGTGTTTGAATTGTAAGAACCTCCCATTTTTATTGGCGGCGAGTTTAGGATTAAAAAATTTTTATTCTTGGTTTTTTTAAAAAAAGACGATGTTTACAATTTTGTTTACTTGTATACAAAGTGTAATCATATGTAAACGTAAATGTGTACAAGTATACAAATGCGTACACATGTTGATATATAGGGATGTGTACAAATAAGTACACAAGTATACTTGTTTGCAAGTTTTGTATACAAAAAAGTATTCTTGTACACGAAATTGAAAACGTCAAAACCTGTATTGAAAGAAAGTCTTTTATGTATTACCTTTAAAGTAGACCATGTAAGCGAATGGTATAAGGAACTTTAATGTAGAAGGGAAAGTTGACTATGAATCTTTCTAGAATTGCAGCAGTCGATGTAGGGAACGATGCCGTTAAAGCACTGTTCGGAAAACTAGACTCAGAACTATACATACCAAACGTGATTGCAAGAGATTTAGAGGATCGTCCGGTAATCGGAATTGAAGAGTTAAATGATAAGGACCCGCTTGAAAATATTCACATTCGTGTACACTCCCCTGCCCTCAAAGAAAACAACGTGATCTACCGTGTCGGGAGTCTTGCAACGAAAAGCAATAACTCCACAGAATTAGATCCGGGCAGCAGCAAATCCGAAGAAGACCAGACGCTTGTCATGCTTTTTGCTTCGCTGGCACTCGATGCAGTGAACGGAACATCAGAAAAAGGATTTAAGAAAAATAATCAAGTTATTGATGCAAACTACACATTGGGAACAGGTCTTCCTCTTAGAGAAGTAAAAGAAGGAAAAGATGTAGGGTACCGTTCACAGCTTCTTGGATCTGTGCATCAAGTAGAGTTCCTCGTAACGCCTAAATACCAAGGTCTGAAAGTAAACATCCGCTTTGATGAAGTAAAAGTTTATCCGGAGGGCTTTGCTGCATTTGTAAACCTAGTAATGGATAACGATTTGAACATTATTAACAAGGACCTGATTGACAAGCGAATCCTGATCCAGGATATCGGCGGTCTTTCGACAGATATCGCTGTCATCCGCAACCGCAATGTAGATGATGATAAAGCGCAGGGATTCAATTTGGGCGTTTCTGAATCTCTGGAAGCCATCAGAGAAGAGATTCGTACGAAGCATGGAGTAGAGCTCGACAGCCGCAGAGATGTAGTAGAGATCATCACTCGCAAAAATGACCGCAACCACATCATGGTAAAAGGAAGCCGTACAAGCGTTCATGATATTACAGACCGCATTCTTTTAGAATTGGCGAAAAAGCAATACCGTTTCCTTCGCAATGTATGGCAGCGCAACTCTCAAACAGAGATTTGCTATTTTGTAGGAGGAGGAGCGTCTGTTCTGAAAGATTACCTTAAGGCGCTGAACAACAATCTCGATGGATACAATATCGAGTTTTTTGAAGATGAAAAGGAAAGCATCTGGATGATGTCCAACGCTTACTACAAACTCATTTCAGATTACGTCCGTAAACAAGCAAAACCAGAAAAAAAGGATGAAAAGCAGCCGGCTTCCTCATCCAAATAAGGTGATGACTAGATGAAACCGTCGGATAAACGTATAGAGCGGGGCCAGGCGATCACGTTCAGGGTCCCCTCTGATACTCCCGATCACCTGCTGAAGCAGCTTTCTAAGCTGAAAGAAATGGAAAAGCGCAATTTCTCCAGCAGAATAGGCGAGTTTGTTTTGAAGGGAGTCAGTGACTCACTCTCAAAAGAACGCCAGACTCTTACCATTCCTCTTCCGCGCCAGCTTACAAAGGAACAAAGGAATTGGCTTAAGCATGAACATTCTGAGGCGCTGCTGGGGAGTATGATTCATCAGCTTTTATTAAACCCGGTAAGAGCCACGGCGCTTCTTGCATCTATGAACAGTCATACGCTTGATCCCGATGATTTAATCATGTTCGAGGATCAGTCTGCTGCGGGAATGGAAACGGACGACCGTCAAGAAAATCCTCCTTTAGAAGAATTGCCCTCAGATTTTTCGGAGAACGATGATGATTTGGAAGGGTTCAGTTTTGATCAAATGCAGGATCAGATTCGGAATCAGGATGCTGAGGAAGTGGAAATAGAAGAAAGTGCAGAGGATCTTTTAGGAGACTTTCTTTCCAGTATGAATAAATAAGTCTGATTTCCAATTTAGTGCTCCCTCATTCAGGAGCTGGCGGTAAGCCCCGCCGAGCTTAGGCCTCACCTGTCCGATGTACTCTAAAGAAGAATGTCAGCATGACACAAATGATAAACGACAGAGGCTGGGACATAACTAAAATTGCTGTCCTTAAGCCGAATATTTCTTTTGAAAAAAGCATGAAAAACAATAAAACCGGACGATTACGAAGCTCTATACCAGAGTTTCAAATAATCGTTCGGTTTTTTTATCAGCCGGAAACTTTTGGTTCCAGCCTCTTTTTTATATAGACAACTTCTCGGACAGACTCCGTTACAACGATGAATATTGCCTAGGAAATTTCCGGCTGAACCCTCAATTCTTTTCTCTTTCATGGGAAAATGCAGCTCAAAAAGAGCTTTTTTCGCGTTTCAGATTTTGTGTGTCGGTACTTCCCCTTCCAAAGACGCTTTTCTCCCTCTTGTAGCGTTCGTATACGTGTACAAGTGTTCCACCCGGTTTGAAGGGCAATTCCCCCATTGGATTAAGCCATTTTGATATCGCAGGAATCCATCCGTCTTCTATATGTGTTCTCAAAGATGAGGTTAGCCGGAAGAAGATTCGGGTGATAATATGGTATACTTTTTAAATTGAGTTAAGCGAAAAAGTGATAACACAACACGGAGTGATTTTAATGCCAATTAAGCTTCAAATAAAACCGTCAGCAGCCAAACTCTTTCAGAAGGGCTTTCCTCTGGTGGAAAGGGAATCAGTGGCTAATCCGGATGTCCTTAAGGAAGAGGGAGAAATTTTCACTCTTGTGGATTCAAAAGGATCGATGATTGGAACAGGCTATTACGGAAAGCAAAATAAAGGAATTGGCTGGATTCTCTCTTTTAAAAAAGAAGAAAGCATTGACCAGTCATTTTTTAATCAAAAAATAAAAGCTGCTTCAGATCAGCGGACCTCGTTCTTTAACAGCAGCGAAACGACTGCCTTCCGTCTCTTTAACGGGGAAGGTGATGGGATAGGCGGATTAACGGTCGATTACTTTGATGGATACTGTCTCATAAACTGGTACAGCAAAGGAATCTATGCTTTCAAAGAATCTATCATTGCCGCTCTTCAAAAAACGGTCAGTCCGAAAGGCATTTATCAGAAAAAACGGTTCGATGAGAAAGGCCAGTATATTGAAGAGGATGATTTTGTCGCTGGAGAGCAGGCTCCGTATCCTTTGCTCGTTAAAGAAAACGGCGCCTCCTTTGCCGTTTATCTAAATGAAGGAGCCATGGTCGGTGTGTTTCTCGATCAGCGCGATGTACGGAAGGCGATAAGAGACACGTATGCCAATGGAAAAACGGTTCTGAACATGTTTTCCTACACAGGAGCCTTTTCCGTGTTTGCTGCGCTGGGAGGAGCGGTCAAGACGGTCAGTGTGGACGTGGCGAACCGCAGCCTTCCAAAGACGATTGAACAGTTCAGCATAAATGGAATCGATCATGAAGCGCAGGAAATAATTGTTGAAGATGTTTTTAAGTATTTTAAGTATGCTGCCCGAAAAGAAAAGACGTATGACCTGGTCATCCTTGACCCCCCAAGCTTTGCTAAATCCAAAAAACATACTTTCAGTGCAGCAAAGGATTACAAAAATCTTCTTAAGGATACAATCAGCTTAACGGCCAATAATGGTGTGATTGTGGCATCTACGAATGCAAGCAACGTAAGCGATGAAAAATTTAAGGGCTTTATTGACCAGGCATTTAAAGAAACAGGAATATCGTACAGCCTTTTAGAAAATTATCATCTCCCTGAAGACTTTCGTACTATTCCTCAATACAAACAGGGGAATTATTTAAAAGTGTATTTTATAAAAGTGAAGAAAAAACGGAATGGACAGGCTTAAAGCCTGTCTTTTTTATGCACGCCATACAGAGAAAAAACAAGTTTGTAAAAATAAGGTTATTTTGGTTTTTTTGCGGGTATAGGTAGATTAGACCTCTCTGTCCTCCTTCTTACGTTTCTATAGTCTTGAGTAAAATACCCTAAATGATTACAAAGATTGTCGAATGTATAGAATTAGTATTTTTGTTTATTTATGATAGTTTGAGTGTTCAAAAATTTGGAGTTTTATACATAATGTAGGGGGTTAAATGGTATGGACAATCGGACAACGCGATCTGAAATGGCAGCGGCAACTGAGACGATGCCGAACAGGCAGGCAGGGAAATTCCCCTTAAAATGGGTGATTGCGGGCATTATTGCATTTTTAGTCATAGGAGGAACAGCCGCTTATGCGCTGCTGATTAACAAATCTCCCAAACAGCTGTATTTACTGTCTGAGATCAAGACATTTCAGAAGGCTGCTGAAGACTTCGATCATCAAAACGGAGAACTGGCTGATTTTCAGGAGGAACTCGCCGAAAATGCATCAAATACGAAAACAAAGATATCTGGCGGTTTGGATGCACAGGGAGCCCTTCCTCCGGAATTTGAAATGATTCAGGAACTCCTAAACGAAGCGGCCATTACGACAGAGGTGGAGCAAGATCCGAAAAAAGATAGGAGCTATACGAAAGCAGGAATTGCAGTTCAGGGAGAGAACCTCCTGGACATGGAAATTTACCAGACGCCTAAACAAGTGGCGGCGAAGGTCCCATCTATTTACGAGAAATATTTTTACCTGAATGCAAATGAATACGGACAGTTCATGAGGCAGCTTGACCCGGCCTATTCAGGTCCGGAGAAACTTGACTTCAAACCCGTGGATATTAAAGATCTTGAACTGAATGAAAAGGAAGAAAAGCATCTTAAAGATACGTATGCAGCCTTTTTAAATGAAAAGCTTAAAGATGAGTATTTCACAAAAAAGGATAACGTATCTTACGAACATAATGGCGAGAAGCTTAAAGTAACCCAAGTGACGATGAAATTAAATGAAAAAGAAACAAAAGCATTGATCAGTCAATTGCTCGATCAAATGATCAAGGATAAAGAGCTTCATACGATTATTGCAAACCGTGTGGTGAAAATAGGGAATTCCGGAGCAAGCCAGATGGATATGATCGATCCTGACACTGTAAAAACAGACTTTGTTGACGGCTTGAAAGACGCCAAAAAAGAGGTGAAAGAAACCCGTATTCCTAAAGGGTTTACTTCTGTGCTGATGGTTAATGGAGATGAATTGGTCATTGACCGGAAAATGGATGTAACGGTCGCTGACTCAACAGAACCTGGAACTGCTGTTTCTATCCATACAATGGATGTGCCATACGATGCGGACAAAAAGAGGGATCAGGAACTAAAAGTGGATATCACATCGGATAAAGAGGATGAAGGAGGCTCTCTTCTTCTTACCAACAAAATCAATAAAAAAGAAGGAGAGGACCGTACGGAAGATTTAAAAGCAAAAATAAGCAGCAAAGATCCTGCAGCAGAAGGGTCGCTCATCTTTTCGATGAAATCAGATTTCTCCGGCAAAGATCCTGCAAAGCAAACAATCAAACGGGATTTCTCTCTTGGGACGGAGGGCGGAACTGGTTCACCGGTGAAGCTCGAGGGAACCGTTATACAAAAGCAGGATGTTAGTGTAAAAGACAAATACAGCAGCCAGCTTTTTGAAATCAAGGTTAATGGAGGGGCGGATATGGCCGAGGGCTCGATTTCATTAAAAATCGACTCCAAAACAAAACTGAAGGCAAAAGCCGATCTTCCGGATATAAATTTGGATAACGAAATTAATGTGAATAGCATTACACCAGAACAGATGACGGATATTCAATTGAAAGCCGGCGCTAAACTGCAGGCACTTTTCCTGCAGCTTGGGATACTGTAACAGATAACATGGGACCATTTCTTTATATGACGCTTTTCTTTATAAAGGGAATTCTCAGAAAATGGAAAACTCTCGTTCTTTTATTCTCCGTGCCGCTCGTACTTATGGGCGGCTCGGCTTATATCGCGGCAAAGGCGTTCACAGACAAAGAACGCCTTGAGCCATTTCGGGCGGCCATTGTTGATCAGGACCAGACCTTTCAAACGGAATATGTCATTAAACAGCTGACAGGCAATGAAGAGCTGAAAAAGGTGGTAAAGCCGATTCTGACGGATGAGGAGAGCGCCAGAGAATTGCTCAGACAAAATAAAATTGCGGGAATGGCCGTTCTTCCTGAAAATTTCAGCAAAACGATTATGGAAGGGGAAAATGTTCCTCTTACGGTCATTGGAAATAATCAGCAGCCGCTTCAGGCTTATTTGTTCCGTCAAGTTATGGAAAGTGCGGCCGATTATACTTCTGCTGCTCAAAGCGGCATCAACACCGTCTATGATTTTATGCTCCAGGCAGACGTTCCAAAGGAAGAGAGGACAAAGGAATACAAAAAAGATGTCCTCTCTTTTTCCTTGCATGCGCTTGGAAGAAATGAAATATTTGAGGAAAGAGAAGAAGACAATCTTTTTTTGAAAAATATTCTCTCCTACTACGGGATCTCCATTTTTGTTTTGCTGCTCATGGTATGGTCTTATCAAATCCTGCTTTATATGAGGGGGCAGGTCACATCAGGAATCCGGTCAAGATTGCTGCTGTACGGGATGAGTCCATGGAAGATGATACTTTCCGAATGGGTGACAGCAAGTCTTTTTCTCCTTCCTTTTTTGGGGGCGGGGTTGTTTGCCTTACACTCCCTTCACGTATGGTCTGGAGAAAATGTACTTGCCATCTGTGCAGGAATGATGTTGATTCTCCTCATATTCACGGCACTGTTCAGTTCACTAGCAGCGTTTTTTCAACAGGATCTAATGTTTCAAGTGATTTCTGCTCTGTTCATTTCGGCAGGCTGCCTGCTTGGCGGTCATTTTATTCCATCCTTTTATTTGCCTTCATGGCTGGAGCCTTATGCATCTTACACAATCAATACATATACGCTGGATGCAGCATCTGACCTTTTTAGGGGAAGGAATGCTGATTTCAGCGGGCTTGTCATTTTTCTCTTAGCCTTCATCATCACGATGGGACTTGGAGCAGCTGCAAAGGAAAAGAGACTGGAGGCAAAGAGATGAGGATTGTGTTTTTTACGGTCAAACAAATGCTGAAAAAACCTTTTCTCTTCCTCAGCCTGCTTGTTTTGCCGGCAGCTGTTATCTACGGTGTAAGCAACTTTTCCGGTAAAGTGGAAGAGGATTTGGCCATTCCCGTCGCTATTGTTGATCAGGATCATACGGATTTCTCAAAAACCCTTATTCAAAGGCTGAAAAAGCAAGAGCGGCTTAAACTCGTTCAAACAACCGGAGGCAAGGCGCAAAATATGCTCCTGCGCGAGGAAACGGATACGGTTTTCGTCATTAAAGAGGGGTTTAAAGAATCGATTGAAGCAGGTGACAGGGAAGGGATTATTGAACTGCGCACCTCTCCATTATCCATTGCATCAGGAGTAGTCAGAGAGGTGGCTGCGAGTGAAGTGATCCGGTTCACCTCCAATGCCAAGGCGGCAAACAGGGTGGAGAAAATAGCGGAAAAATATCAAGAGAATTTTCCGCAGCAGGACGGAATCAGGGAAGAGGCATACCGGTATGCTGACCGGCAGTGGGAACCCGAGCCGCTTATGACCATCAACTACGTCACACAGGAAGATGGCCGGGATGTGAGAGAGAAGTCTTCGGGTCCGGGGCTTTTTGAGTCTCCAGTAAAAATTTGGATGGTTTTGGCGCTGATTCTGTGTATGCTCTCGTGGGATTGGATTCCTAAAGAAAGAGACAGCCTTTTTAAACGGATTCAGACAACACCAGCAGGTCTCGATGCCTATATCCTGCATTCCTTCGCAGCGTACGGAGCTCTCCACCTGATTCAGATTGGCCTCAGCTGGTGGGTGATTATGAGGCTTGATAACGGCACATCTGCTTCCCTGCTCCTTCCTATGGCCGTTTTTATGCTGCTTGGGCTTTCCATCAGTCTTCTGGCGGCCAGTTTCTCTCCTTACACAGGGAATTATTATACGCTGAGTACGGTCTGGATTTTTGCTGTCAGTTTAATCGGCGGGAGCGTTTTGCCGGCAGGAGAGCTTCTGCCCCAGCTGAAAACACTGGAAGACTGGCTGCCTCAAAATCCCGTCCTCAACTGGAAGCTTGCCGACGCACTAGTATGGGTTAAGCTTGTCCTCATGTTTGCTCTGAGTACGGCCCTTGTTTTCATTTCTATGTCACGCTTAAGGAGCACCCGATGATTGCCATTGAAAACGTTACGAAAACATACGGAAAAAAACAGCCCCTGAATGAGGTTTCCCTAAAGATATCAAAGGGTGAGGTATTCGGTTTGCTCGGGAAGAATGGTGCAGGGAAATCCACCCTGCTTTCTATTTTGGCGACTATTGCGTTCCCTGAGTCGGGGACCGCTGTCATCAATGGATTGGATACAAGGAAACAGAAAAAGAAGGTAAGGAAATGCATCGGCTATGTACCTCAGGATATTGCTCTATGGGAGCAAAATACAGTGAAAGAAAATATGATTCTTTTCAGCAAGCTCTCTAAAACAAAAGCTTCAGAAGAGAGTCTGAAAAAGCTTTGTTCGGAGGTTCAGCTTGACGACCAATGGAATGAAAAGGTAGCAAAGCTCTCAGGAGGCATGAAACGCAAACTGAACATTGCCGCAGCCCTTATTCATGATCCGGATATACTGCTCATGGATGAGCCGACTGTCGGCATTGATCTTCAGTCAAAGCTGGAAATTAACCGATTTGTGAAAAGGCTGGCTGACCGGGGCAAAACGGTCGTGTATACGACACATGATTTAAATGAGATTTTGACGCTGTTTGACCGGATCGGGGTGCTGAAAAACGGCAGCTTTGTTTATACAGGGACGGCCGGTGAGGCGAAGGAGCGGTATTCTGGCGGCGAATCGGGCGACCGCTGGATTTATACACTTTTGAACGGATAAAGAAATAAACATTGCCGCAGCTTTTAAAAAAGCGTTTAATTAAGGAAGAAAATGAAGATGAAAGCAGGCGGATGTTTGAGAATTAATAAATTTATGAGTCTGTCAGGTTACTGGTCGAGAAGAGAAATAGACC
The DNA here is from genome assembly GCF_003816055.1 of Bacillus sp. FJAT-42376. Taxonomy (NCBI): domain Bacteria; kingdom Bacillati; phylum Bacillota; class Bacilli; order Caryophanales; family Bacillaceae; genus Bacillus; species Bacillus sp. FJAT-42376. The sequence continues at coordinate 176,762 of NZ_CP033906.1, read as the reverse complement.
GTTTTATCGAGGCAGGACTCATAACGGTCAATGGACAGGTATGCTTGTCAGGGCAGGAGGTTTCTCTGGAGGATACGGTTCTTGTAAAGGGCCAGCCGATCCCTGAAAAAGAACAATCTGTTTATATCGTATTAAATAAACCGCCCGGCATTGTGTGCACAGCTGTCAGGAGCGTAAAAAATAATCTTGTTGATTACATGAATTATCCGGTGCGGATCTTTCCTGTAGGACGTCTGGACAAGGATTCCCAAGGGCTTTTGATTATGACCAATGACGGGGATATATCCAACCGGATTCTCCGTTCCGAGCATAATCATGAGAAGGAATACATCGTAACGGTCAGCGAGCCGTTCGGGGATGATTTCCTTGAAAAAATGGGGAGGGGAGTAGAGATTCTTGGTACAGTTACGAAGCGCTGCGCCGTGACCCGGATTTCCTCTGATACGTTCCGGATTATTTTAACGCAAGGATTAAACCGGCAGATTAGAAGGATGTGCAAAGAGCTGGGGTTTTATGTCACGAGGCTTGAACGAGTCCGATTGATGAATATCATGCTGGAAGGGATCGAACTTGGAGCATGGAGACATTTGTCGGATGATGAAAGACAAACTCTTTTTACAGCGTTATATGGCGGTACAAAAACAGCCTCCCCGGTATAAGGGGAGGCTGTTTCCTTATTCATTTTTCCATATCAGCCATTCTTGTGATTCTAAAATCTGGATGAATTTCGTCAGCCGCGGGAGTACGGGTTCAGCATCTTCACCAAAATGAGTACTCATTCTTTGAGCCAAATCTGCTACTGTAGCGCCATCCTTCATTTGCGAAAGGGCGTATGTGCCATACTCATCAAGTTGAATGCTTCTGACGGCAGGCTGTTTTAAAAATCGGATCGAGAACCGTTCCACCCAGTTTGAGCGCTGAACGTTAAGAATCCCTTTGCCGTCTTCCTTCGTCTGCAGCTCGACATGGTCCGCAAGAAGAGGAACCAATTCAAGCAGGTTCCTCTCTTTTTTCTTATTAAACACGCTTTTTGCTTCCTTTAAACGATACGTACCAGAGCAGTACCGCTAAGAGAAGGAATAGGATAAACGGAAGCAGGGCACTTGGGAATAGAGCATTCTCCGGAATGTTTACTTCGAAATAAAGAAGGATGGCAATGACCACACCAATCAAAGCCTCTCCTGCAATCAGACCGGAGGCAAACAGTGTTCCGCGGTCTGTCCGTTCTGCAAGAACTTCTTTGTTCTTCGAGAATTTTTCAATAAAGAAGCGAACGAATCCGCCGATCATAATCGGAGTACTTACGTGAACAGGCAGGTAAATCCCAACCGCCACAACAAGAGAATTCATTCCAAAGAACTCAAGCGTAACGGCAATTGCCGCTCCGATAAAGATCAGATCCCATGGAAGATCTCCTCCAAGCACACCTTCTGCAAGAATCTTCATTAGGGCCGCTTTCGGAGCAGGAAGATCCGCTGAACCCATTGTGTATGCATTATCCATCAAGATTAGAATAAATCCGATCAGGGAACCGGATGCAACGACACCAATCATCATCGCAACCTGCTGCTTCCATGGAGTTCCGCCAACGATGTAACCCGTTTTTAAATCCTGAGAGATATCCCCTGCTACAGCAAGGGCTGTACAAATGATAGCCGCTACTAAAAGCGCAGCAACCATTCCGTCCATCCCGGAGAAGCCGGTTGCTTTATACACGACCGTAACAATTAGCAGTGTCGCGATTGTCATTCCTGAAACGGGTGAAGAGGAGCTTCCGACGACTCCGACAATACGGGAAGCAACCGAAACGAATAAAAAGCCGAATATCGCAATCGCTACAGCACCAATGATTCCGATATGAGTGACAGGTACAAACGCAATAATTAAAACAAGGGCAAGAATGCCGAGTAAAACATATTTCATCGGAATGTCCTGCTCTGTCCGGATAGGAGCTGCCTTCAGATTCCCTCTGTTATCCCGAACCCCTTTAAACGTCGCAAATGCAGAGCTGAAAAGGGTAGGAAGGGATTTAACCAAGGTAATCAAACCGGCTACCGCAACGGCTCCTGCGCCGATATAGCGGATGTATCCTTCCCAGATCCCCCAGGCATCCAACTCGCTGATTGGAGCTTCGGCAGGGAAAATCGCGGCATCAGAACCGCCTCCGAAAAATCCGATGGCAGGAATTAAAACAATCCAGGCAAGAAGTCCGCCGCCAAGCATCTGGCCGGCAACCCGCGGTCCGATAATGTATCCGACCCCAAGAAGGGCTGGCAGTGTATCGATCCCGATGACAGCATTCTTAAAATTCGTAATGCCGGTTTCAACTTCTGTTTTAAACAGTTTAAATCCGTCTCCAAGAGCTTTAAATGCTCCGCCGATCAAAAGACCAAGTCCGATCAGCTTCGCGCTGTTTCCGCCTTCTTCACCGGATTTGAGTACTTCGGCACAGGCTGTGCCTTCCGGATACGGCAGAATCTCATGCTCTCTGACAATCAAAAGCTGACGAAGGGGAACCATCATGAATACCCCGAGGAATCCCCCTGTAAGGACAACGAAGATAATCAGCCCCTGGCTGACATCCACATCCCATAGAAATAGCGCAGGAAGGGTGAATACCGCTCCGGCCCCTACAGCCTCACCAGCTGTTGTCATCGTCTGAACAATGTTGTTTTCAAGTATGGAATTCCTTCTGAATAAACCTCTCAGAATCGCCATTGAAATAACCGCAGCAGGAATAGAAGCGGATACGGTTAAACCAATCCGAAGTCCAAGATAAGCATTCGCTGCACCAAACACGACCGCTAAGATAATACCAAGAACAATAGCGGTTACCGTCAGTTCCGGCAATGATTTTGATGAAGGAACGTAAGGAACAAATTTATCACGTTGTTTTGAATCATCTGACAATTTACTCGCCACCTATAGTTATAGTAAAAAAACATTTATTATTTTACCACTGATTCCCTCTTTTCAAAAGTTTTTTTTAGAGGGAATGAAAAAAATGTGTTGAACTATATAGAAAACGCAATGACCCAAATTATTCTGCCCTATTTTCTGTAATAATCCTGATTCGCGTTAACAGGAATGGAGCGTGATGGCGATGGAATTGCTGAATACGGTTCAAGCCCCTTTGCGTTATACGGAAGATGACGAGGGAATAACAGAACTGTTTCCGGCCTATAGAGTGGATTTGAGGCAAGCAAAACAGAATGAAAAATTTTATAGCGCTGGACTAGTAAGTGATTGGGCAGGCTTATCGTGGAAGGACACCGGAAAACCGTATGAAGTGAAAAGCATAGCGAAGTCAAAGCGCCGTTATGAGCTTGAGCATGGACAGATGTCGATAAAATCCTCATGGGAATTTTTTAACCGTTCTTTTCATGAGTGGTTTGTAAAGGATGTTCCCGCGGAACTTAACCGCAGCAAGCTTGAGCTCAGGAAGCACCTTTCCCGGTTTCGGTTTTCAGACGTCAGGGAGGCGCTTGGGGAAACGGTTCGCTTATCGTTATGGAACTATGCTCACCGGATAGAGGATGGCGTATGGGATCCGAGGGGCAAGCGTGCTCTATTTGAAGGACTGGACGTACAGAAACCGAGAATCCTGTTCCTTGGCGCTGCAGAAGGGTATGAAGCGATGCAGCTTTATGCCATGTATCCGGGCGGCGAAATTGTGATGGCGGACTACGATGAATTCTGCAAAACCGACCGCTTCGGCCACTTTCCGGATACATACCCTTTTCTTGGGGCGAATCCTGCTACTGGAAACCTCAAGGTTTGGTATAAGGATCAAATGAATATTACGTATTTAGTGGAAGATATCAGGAACCTGAATTTCGGAAAAGAGTTTGACATCGTATTAAGTGTCGGACTGCTTGAGCATTTTCCCGATGAACAGAAGCATGAAGCGCTTGAATGGCACAGAAAATTTCTAAAGCCGGGCGGATATGTCATTATGACAACTCCGAGGCTGCAAATGAAATCGAAGCTCTTTTACACCATTATGGCGGATGTAATGAATCATACATACCGGGAGCTGATGGATATCCGGCAGATGGGGCTCTATGTATATGAAGGAGGTTTTGATATCCTCAGGCACGGTTATATAAAAGTGCACAACGGAATTGTAGCCAAACCACGATAAAAAGCGGGAACTAATTTTCTTTTCTTTCGTATAAATGAGTGAGTGAAAAGGAGGAGAGCCATGAAGAAGATGGGAACCACTTTGGTTGCCTTAGCGGCTGCAGCGGCACTGCTGTCAGGCTGTCAGTCATCTGAGGCTAAGAGTGCTAATCATTCAAGCATAAATCCGAAAGTGCTTTCTGCAGAAAAAACCCCTTATGTGGGAGATAACAGTGCAGTTAGCGGGATTGTGAACAAGCTTCCCGGGGCAGAGCATGTCAAAAAACTGGAGCTAGAAACGAAGGAAAAACCATACGGGCTGACAGTTGTATATGGGGTGAAGGATGGACAGGATGCAGCACCATTTGAAAACAGCTGGAATCCGAAAACAAGTGATTATCTATTGCTTAACAATGCTGCAGCCCTCTTGATTCTCATTAAAAATGCGGATTGGGCGGAGCTGAAGATTGAAACCGAACAGCCGCAGACTATCAGGGTAACGAGGGCGGAGCTTGAAAACCTGTTCGGATCGAATTTAGCCAGCTACGCAGCCAATGCTGAGAAATGGGAGAAGGATGTTGTGGAGCGTGTGAAGGAAGGGGATTCAGGCATTCAGAAATTTTTAGAAGGCCATACAAGGCAATAGCCTGTGTGATACACTAAAAACATAATACAGAATAAGGAAAGGGAGAATCGTATGTTTGGAAAAGTAGCATCAGATATGCTGGGGCTCAGCGATATTGGAAGTGTCATCAAACCTGCGGATTACGACAAAGTAGATGCAGATGATTACATTCTGCATGAGGAGAATGAACGCATTTTCTTTTTGATTAAATCGAAAGCCGATGAGTACTGCTTTACAAACCGGGCACTCGTACATTTGGACGGAGCCAGTGCAGCGAGCAAAAAACGGACACTCCGCCGGCTTGAGTACCGTACCAACCAGATTTCCGACGTGTTCTTGGAAACAGCGGGAACGGTGGATCTCGACGTGGAAATCAAGTTTAAGATGGGCAGCACGGCTTACTCCATTGATGTACATAAAAAACATTTGGAAGAGCTGAAGGATCTGTACAAAGCACTCATTAAAATTGCGGAGATTAACCGTGAAAGCAAGCAGGCTCTTGACTATGCAAAACAGAGTCTGCAAATGGCCTCCACGACACTCGGCAATATGAGAAGCACAGAAGGCAGCCTGTCCGAAGAGTTCAAGAAAGTAAATCAGACGGCCTTCTCTTGGCTGATGGATACGAAAAAGCAATACAGTATTAAAGACTTCGGCTATGTGTTTGAGAAATATATTAATAACTGATGAAAAACCCGGCTCCTTAGTGTGAGGAGCCGGGTTTTTATGATACATGAAAAGCCGGAAAACCAATTTATCGACTTTTCGACTGGATTCCCGGATTTTCAGCGTGTGCGCGTAAAGGGTATCCGAGTTCATCTGATTCCCTAACGACGCCCGGCCTCCTCCTCTGCATTCAGCTCCCGGATCTCCTCCGCCGTAAAGGGACGGGACCGGCTCAGGAATCGGACGCCTTCCACCCCTTCAAGTGAAAACATGCCCCCTCTGCCATCCACTACATCAATGATGACCTGAGTGTGTTTCCAGTATTCATATTGTTTTTTATGAATATAGAAGGGGCTGCCGCCAATCTCTCCAAGCAGAACGTCCTGGCTGCCGATGAGAAGGTCGCCCTCTGGATAGCACATCGGCGAGCTGCCGTCACAGCAGCCTCCTGACTGGTGAAACATAATAGGGCCGTGTCTTTCCGTTAGCTTTTTGATCAATGCGATTGCCGGTTCTGTCGCAGTGACGCGGTCGGCCATTATTTCATGCACCTCCGTTTTTAAAAGAATCCAAGCTTGTTCGTACTGTAGCTGACGAGGAGATTCTTAACCTGCTGGTAGTGGCTGAGCATCATTTTATGATTTTCCCGGCCGATCCCGGACATTTTATAGCCGCCGAATGCAGCGTGAGCAGGGTATTGATGATAGCAATTTGTCCACACCCGGCCCGCTTCTATGGAACGTCCGAATTGGAAGGCTGTGTTCATGTCGCGTGTCCAGACGCCTGCCCCAAGGCCATAAAGGGTATCGTTTGCAAGGGATAGCGCTTCCTCCGGGTTTTTAAAGGTTGTGACAGACAGGACTGGTCCGAAAATTTCCTCCTGGAAGATCCTCATATTGTTTTTGCCTTCAAAAATGGTCGGCTGAATATAGTAGCCGTCAGAAAGCTCTCCTTCCATTCGGTTTCGTTCCCCGCCCGTAAGACATTTTGCTCCTTCAGCTTTACCGATTTCCAAATAAGAAAGGATTTTTTCCATCTGCTCGGATGATGCCTGAGCTCCCATCATGACATTCGGATCGAGAGGATTACCGGTTTTAATAGCTTTTACCCGTTCAATTGCCCGTTCCATGAACTTGTCATAAATGGATTCCTGGATAAGCGCTCTCGAAGGGCACGTACAGACCTCGCCCTGATTCAGAGCGAACATAACAAAACCTTCTATTGCTTTATCCAGAAAAGCATCATCTTCCCGCATCACGTCTTCGAAAAAGATATTGGGAGATTTTCCGCCGAGCTCAAGGGTAACAGGGATAATGTTTTGGGAAGCATACTGCATAATCAGGCGTCCGGTCGTTGTTTCGCCGGTAAACGCAATTTTGCTGATCCTTGGGTTTGATGCAAGCGGCTTGCCGGCCTCAAGTCCATAGCCGTTTACAACATTCAGTACGCCGTCGGGGAGAAGATCCGCAATTAAGTCCAGCATGAACATAAGCGAGGCAGGGGTTTGCTCGGCTGGTTTTAAAACGATGGTGTTTCCGGCAGCGAGTGCGGGTGCAATTTTCCAGGCAGCCATAAGAATAGGGAAGTTCCAGGGGATAATCTGACCGACTACTCCGAGCGGTTCGTAGAAATGATAAGCAACTGTACTCTCGTCAATCTGGCCGATGCTTCCTTCCTGGGCACGGATGACAGAGGCGAAATAACGGAAATGGTCGACAGCCAGGGGGATATCGGCATTCAGCGTCTCTCTGACCGCTTTTCCGTTTTCCCATGTTTCAGCGAGTGCAAGCTTTTCGAGGTTTTCTTCCATCCGGTCTGCAATGCGGTTAAGGATGAGGGAACGTTCGGTTACAGACGTTTTTCCCCATGAATCCTTTGCCTTGTGGGCCGCATCAAGAGCGAGTTCAATGTCCTCTTCCGTTGAACGGGCTACCTGGCAGAAGACTTTCCCGGTGACAGGAGTGACATTTTCAAAATACTCACCCTTCACAGGGGATGTCCATTTTCCTCCGATGAAATTGTCATAACGGTCTTTGAATTGAATAATGGAGCCTTCCGAATTTGGAAATTTGTACATGCTTCATTTCTCCTCCCGTATATGTAACAAGTTAGATTGTAAGCGATTACAATCTAACTTAAGGGAATCATGTATTTTGAAAATTGTCAATTATTTGATTTATAGAAAATGCCGGCTCCATAAGGGGCCGGCATCCTGTCATGATTGGTTAAGATTTAAAAAATGGACCATAGTTTCTGCGGTTATGCTGAACAGAAAGCCATTTAACGGTTGTGAATTCTTCCAGTGCCCATTCACCATTGAAACGGCCGATCCCGGAATCTTTTTCTCCGCCGAACGGCATGTGCGGCTCTTCATTCACAGGCTGGTCATTTACGTGAATCATACCAGTGTGAATGTCATGGGCAACAAGGGTTGCATGCTCAATTGAAGCTGAATGCACAGCACCGCTTAATCCGTAAGGCATCGCATTGGCCATTTCGATGACTTCTTCCTCAGAATCGAATGAAATCAGAGCAGCTGCCGGTCCAAAGATTTCGTTCACAGCAATCGGCATTTCGTTCGTCACGCCAGTCAGAACAGTAGGTTCCAGAACATTTCCTTCCGCTTTTCCGCCTAGACGCAATTTGGCACCCTGCTTCACGCTTTCGTTTACGTCCTCTAAAATGCGGTCAACCTGTCCGCGGTTGATCAGCGGACCTACTTTTGTATCAGCTTCCGCCGGGTTTCCGTATTTTAGCTCTTTTGCTTTTTCAATGAAACGCTCAGCAAATTGATCGTAAATGCTGCTGTGGACAAAGATGCGGTTGATGGCCATGCAGATCTGGCCTTGGTGATAAAATTTACCAAACACGGCAGATTCGGCAGCCTGGTCAATGTCGGCATCTTCAAGAACGATAAACACGTTGTTTCCACCAAGCTCAAGGGCAGTTTTCTTCAATTCTCCGCCTGCAAGCTGGCCGATTCTTTTTCCTACTTCGGTTGACCCGGTGAATGAAATGAGACGCGGTGTTTTGTGAGTCACCATATCATCGCCGATTTCTGAACCGCGCCCAACAACTGCATTCACTAAGCCTTTCGGGGCTCCAGCTGCTTCGAACAGGCTGGCAAAAATAAGACCGCCTGTTACAGGAGTTTCGGTTGCCGGTTTGATGACTACACTATTACCAGTTGCGATGGCTGATGCAATAGAACGCATCGCAAGGTGAAGCGGGAAGTTCCACGGACTGATGACTCCAACTACTCCAAGCGGCTCGCGGTACACCCGGTTTTCTTTGCCTGGCGTTTGAGAAGGAAGAATTTTGCCTTCCATTCGGTATGGGAATGTAGCGGCTTCTTTTAGTACATTCATCGCTGCACGGTACTCAGCTTCCGCTTTAAACACGGTACTGCCGGATTCTTTCACAAGCCAGTCAACAAACACGTCTTTTTGTTCTTCCATTATTTGAACGGATTTCTCAAGAAGGGCTCTTTTAACTTGTGGAAGTTCTTTTGACCATTTGACCTGTGCAGCCTCCGCTGCTTTATAGGCATCATCGAGATCTTGCTTGTCAGCGGCTTTGATTTCAAGAATTTCTTCATGAGTAAAAGGATTGATATTTTTAATCATGCTGTCGCTGGATCCTGGTTTCCATTCTCCATTTATATAAATTTGAGTAAAATTCGTATTCATGCTGTATCGCTCCTTTTATTTTGTACTTTTTGGTTTATAAAAGTCTAAAATGTTTACGTGGAACAATGTATCACACACAAGGAATCTTTGTAAACCAACTAGACTTATTTCGTCTAAAATGTTCTAATGGATAGAGCTTACTTTGTTTGAAAGGAGTGAGAGGAATGCGTAAGTTAGATGATGAACAGCGAGAGGAAATGCGGACCTCCTATGCAAAGAAACTCATGAATGTCATGCGCATACAAGGTTTCAGCAAGATGAAGATCCAGGATATGACTCAGCTGATCAACGTAAGCAAGGCAACCCTTTATAATTATTTTTCCTCAAAGGAAGAAATTATACAAAAAGTGGGAGAGGTATTTACCGATTACAGCAAAGAAGTGGATGAAACCCTTTTAAATAAAGAAATTAGCTACACGTACCGCTTTCAAAAGGTATTTCAGCAGGCCGCTCTTTCGGCCATTTATTCATCTGAAATTTTCATGAGGGATTTGCGTCAAAGCTGTCCTGACGTGTATCAGGAAATTACGGCAGGAAGAAAATGGAGAGAAAATCATATAAAAGATTTCTACGAGGAAGGAATCAGAGAAGGAGTCTTTCATCCGGTTAATCCATCCCTATTGATTATGCAGGATGAAGCGGCCTTTAAGCGCTTATTGAGCCCTGCCTTCCTTATGGAAGAGGGGATTTCCGTTAAACGTGCCCTGTATGATTACTATGAAATAAAAAAACTCCAGCTGCTGAAGCCGGAGGTCCTGGACGCGATTGATGACCGTCCAATGGGAGATTTGATTGACTACATCCTGAAAAAAATGCAAGCGTAAAAAGCGGCCTGTCGGGGCTGCTTTTTTTAGTTAAGATCTGTTAAACTTGGCTGTTGATTTCCGCTGAAGTCGTTCGCTTATCCTTGGGCGTGCGGTGAGCCTCCTCCTGGCTTCGCCACTGCGGGGTCTCACCTGTCCCGCTGCTCTCAGCTCGGAGTCTCATGCCTTCCGCTCCACTCAACAGGTGTTAAAAATCAACAACTTTCTTTAACAAAGCCTTTAGTTAAATAAGGGCAATTTTCCGAGTTGTCGGAAACGATAAATGGTGGATTTTCTAAGGATTAAATGAAGGAGCGAAATGGATTGGAGATTCATTTATTGTCATAGGGACATAGGCTCCATTTTCTCTTCATTCCAATCGCTGGAAGGCAGGTATATTCCTATTTTCTTGTTTCAAATAATCAAATTCAAATGTAAGGGCTTAACATTCGATTAATCATTTACATCCCGTTCGCGGGTCGTTATAATCTGGATTGTTGAACAATTTTGAACGACAATATTTTCTGAAAAGGAGGTCTCCGAATGAGTCCAAAAATGCTGTCATTTTTGAAAATAAATCTCGGATTGATCCTGGTCGCAACAAACATTCACTTTTTCCTTTCCCCAAATAGAATTGCTGCTGGAGGAACGGGAGGATTATCCATTGTCATTCAGCACTTCCTGCCGCTGCCGGTCGGTCAAATCATGCTCATGCTTGACGGAATCCTGTTTATCGTCGGATTTCTTACGATTGGGTCTGCATTCGGAGCCATCTCTCTCTACTCAAGCATTACACTCAGTTTGATTGTATGGGGGTTCAGCATCTTTTTCCCAATGGAAAAGCCTATGAGTGATGATGCCTTAATCGAGCTGATAATTGGGATGATTATTGGTGCAGTGGGAAGTGCCCTTGTATTCAGCCAGCATGCATCTACAGGGGGAACGGATATTGTTGCGAGAATCATTAATAAATTTACTCATATGGAAATGGGCAGGGCCGTATTGCTTGCCGATATTCTCATTGTCCTATCGTCCGCACTGGTATTTGGCATTCAAACGGGAATGTATGCCTTATTGGGTCTTCTTATAAAAGGATTCCTGATTGATTACGCAATGCAGCTGATGAACGAAAATAAAGAAGTGGTCATCATCAGCGGAGAAAGTCACAAAATTAAGCAGTATATCCTGCTGGAACTGAATAAAGGCGCTACGGTGCATACGGCGAAAGGGGCTTTTTCAAATGATGAAAAGGAAGTTATCACGACCATCCTGGCAAGGAGAGACTTTCACCGCCTGAAAATGTACATTCAATCTGTAGACAAGGACGCTTTTGTGACCATTCATAATATGAACGAAATCATGGGAAGGAATTTTAAGACTTTTGCTTAATTTCCGAGCCTCTGCTCTTTTTCACGCACTTGTTTTCGTTTATGATAAAGAGAAGAAACGGGAAATGTGCGGAAATGAAGGGTGAGCGATTTGAAGGGAAAACAGACGACAGAGCAGCGCGTCTATATTCATTTGAAAGAGGCGCTGCTTGCCAGAAAAATTGCTCCGGGAACCCAGCTTGTGGAGCAAACCATTTCGGAAACGCTGAAGGTAAGCCGTACCCCCATCAGGCAGGCTTTCAAACGGCTTGAAACAGAAGGACTCATTGAAATTATTCCAAACAAAGGCTCTTATGTTGTTCACCCGTCAAAGGAAGAGATTCTTTCCTTTTTCGATATGAGAAAAGAATTTGAACATATGGCGGTTAAATACGGACTCAGGCATATTAGGGATGAGGATATTAAAAAGCTCAACAGCCTGCTGGCAAAAGAGCAGGAGACTTACAAAAACAAAGATTTGAACGGATACGTGAATTTAAATAAGGAATTCCACTTATACCTGGCGAGAAAAAGCGAAAATAAGTTCCTGATCCGCTATATGGAACAGCTGCTCAATCAAAACAATGTGTACCTTTTTCTGTTTGATGTATTTTATCAGGTGGAAACCGAGCATAACGCAAGGGCTGCCGAGCATGAAAAAATGGTGAAGGCAATGGAAGAAAAGAATGCGGATGAGCTTCATGAATTAATTGACCAGCATATGAAGCGGAGCATAAACGATTTGCGCCTGCAGGATGAAGGTTTTCAATCTTTAGCCGAAATATTATCTGGAGAATAAGGATCAGCATGAGTTGCTGGTCTTTTTTGATTAGGCCATATTCATTTTGCTCTGGATGGAGGGGATCCGGGCTGCAGCGGAAATGAGCAGAGTGATTTCTAAGAAGGAAAATCTCTTTTTCATGAAGAAGCATGAGAAGAACTGGTGATAAAAGAGCAAGAACGGACAGGAAGGGAAATTCTCCGGCAGGTACAGTAGATAGAGAAGAGGAGGTGCGGGGTGGAAGCTTTAATCCGCATGAATGACAGTATCCGTTATATGGAGGAAAGATTGAGCTCAGGGTTCAGCGTAGAGGAAGCGGCTTCAATCGCCTGTATGTCAAAATTTCATTTTCAAAGGATGTTTTTGATGGTTACAGGGGTTACTCCGGGTGAGTATATGCGAAATAGAAGGCTGACCCTCGCTGCACAGGAAGTGGTGAACACATCGGCTAAGGTCATCGATATTGCCCTGAAATATGGCTATGAGACACCTGAATCTTTCTCTAAAGCATTCCGGAGAGCTCACGGTATGAGCCCGACCGAAGCCCGGAAATCGGGCCGTTTGCTAAAGGCTTATCCCCGGCTTCTTTTCACATTCAGCTGAAGGGAGAAAAAGAAATGAATTATCGGATTGTGAACAAAGAAAGCTTTAAAGTGATTGGAAAGTCGATTAAAACTTCGACAGCCAATGGGCACCAGCAGAAAACCATCAGTGAGTTTTGGGAGGAGTCCAATCGGCCGAATGGGTTAAGCGAAAGGCTTGCACCAAATCTCGGTCCGATGGGCTTCCTCGGGCTGTGCCTTGATATCAATCAGGACAAAGAAGAAATGGTTTATATGATTGCTGCAGAGCAGACGGGGACTTCAGAAGATAAGGAACTGGAGGAGCGGATCATTCCTGCCCAGACATGGGCTGTATTTGAATCCGCCGGACCCATGCCGAATGCGATTCAGGATGTTTGGGGAAGGGTTTACTCAGAGTGGTTTCCATCAACGGGGTATGAACACGCAGCGGGTCCTGAAATGGAAGTCTATCCGGCAGGGGACCCGTATCATTTGGATTACCGGTGTGAAGTGTGGGTGCCAATCATAAAAAAATAAGCTGGTTTATGCTGCTCCAATGTTGGGAAATGTATAGATAATGAGGAGGGATCCAAGTGGGAAAATTTATTAGAAAAGTGATGAAATGGGCCCCCATTATCTACCCGATTGCAAAAAAAATGATGAATAGCCGAAAAAGAAGCACTCGCTAGAGGCTTCTTTTTTTGTTCCATGTGAAACAATCAGTAAGCAAGACCAACTGATTTCCGGATAAACGTGTGGTTCTGGATGGATGATAGGATGAAGTGTGCCACATCTGCCCTGCTGATTTTTTGACCGTTTTCAGGGACACTCTCAAGTGAGGTGCGGTATACACCGGTTAACGGTTCATCCATCAGCCGCATTGGCCTGGCGATTGTCCATTCCATTCCCGATTCTTTCATTAGCTCTGCTGCCTTCCGGTGATCATCGAGAACGTTGCGCAGAAAGAAAGCAGCCATTTTTCCGCGCAATCCAGGGATCTCCCGGTCAATTCCAGCACTGGCTACATACCCGAGTCTCTGAATGCCGGACTCTTTCATAGCTTCCAGGATATTTGATGTCATGTCAGAAAGAGCAGTCGTCTTGTTTAGACCATCTGCTCCAAGGCAGGAAATGACTGCATCACTGCCTTTGACGGCCTGGTTTACAGCCGAGCGGTCAAGAGCATTGCCGTGAATCATTTCAATAGCCGGTTCGGTTTTGAAAGGAAATTTGGATGGGGTTCTCACAAAAGCCTTTATTAGGTGGCCTTGATCGGCTGCCTGTTTCACTAGTTCAATTCCCGTGCCTCCGCTTGCTCCGAATACAGTGATGTTCATTTCCATTCCTCCCTCATCTTTTAAAGAATTTTAAACAAACAGCTCTGGAAAATCCAGAACCAACGCTTTTTAACTGAATAGAAAACCTCCTGTTGCACATAGTAAGGAAAAATCGGCCGGGGGTCATTCATTTGGTTCAGCACAATATTAACCTAACCACTCCTGAAATATCTGCTTTATGGACCGCTTATATGCAGGAGACGGCGTCCTCCTGTTTTTTGAAACATTTTCTCCTTCACATGGAGGATGAAGAAATCAGACCAGTCGTTCAGGAAGCCTTTGACGTGTCTGTATCATCCATTGCCCGCCTGAAAACAATATTTGAGGAAGAAAATTATCCGGTCCCCTATGGTTTTGGAGAGGCTGATTTGGATGAAAAGGCTCCTCCGCTGTTTACGGACCTCTATGCTCTAAGTTATGTGTACCGTGTCAGCCAGCTTGGGATGATGGGATATACGTATTCTTTTATAACGGTTGCCAGAAAAGATTTACTCGATTTTTTCACTCTCTCAAAGGATAGGGCGTCGCAAGTTTACCGGAAAGCAGTTGATCTTATGCTCTCCAAAGGAATTTATGACCGTCCGCCTAAAATTCCTTATCCGGACCAGGCGGATTTCGTCCAAAAAGACTCTTTCCTCAATGGCTGGCTGAAGGAAAGACCGCTCAATGCCTTTGAATTGGGAGAAGCCTTTTTCATTATAGAGAGGAATTATATCGGAATGATCCATCTCCTGGGGCTTATCCAAACGTGCAGAGACCATGATGTCAGGCAGTTTTTTATAAAAGGTCAGAAGCTTGCCCAGAAACAGATTGACACATTTAATGACCTGCTCAAGAAAGAAGGGCACCTGGGAACGCTTCCCGTGTCTATGGAGGTGACGGCTTCTTCCGTCAGCCCGTTTTCGGATAAATTGAATATGTTTATGATTACGACTTCCACTACAACCGCGATATGGCTGCTCGGCAGGTCACTGTCTGCTGCGATGAGACGGGATGTGGGGGCTCATTATATGCTTCTGATGAAAGACATTTTGCTTTATGTAGAAGAAGGCGCAAAGCTCATGATGGAGCGGGGATGGCTTGAGCAGCCTCCTCAGGCTCAAAGAAAAATATAAAGTGGAGCTGCTGATAGAAAATGCAAATATTTACAAGAAAGAGGCTTGGAACAAAAGGTTTCCGGCTAATAAAAAAACCGAACGATTATTTGAAACTCTGATATAGAGCTTCGTAATCGTTCGGTTTTACTGTTTTTCATGCTTTTTTCAAAGGTTATGTTAAAGCATATGGTTGTTTTTGAACACCTATTGATTGGAGCGAACGACTGCAGCGGAAATCAAAAGCAAAGTTTAACAGTGCTTTTTCAAAAGAAATGTTCGGCTTTTAGGACAACAATTTTAGTTATGTCCCGGCCCCTTTTCATATCCATTTAATCCTTCAGTTCTTTGGATAATCCGTCATCCTCGCTGTATGTGATACCAGTTATTTTTCCTTCTTTGTTGAAATTGACACTGCCTGAAACTTCGGCGGACTTTTGATTGCTTCCCTTTTTGCCATATAAGACGAGCGCTTTAAAATCATAGATGTCGTCTTTGGAATCAATTCTTTTAACATTGACAGCATCCACCTTTAATTGCTGTCCTTTAACATGTGCCATGAGAAGATAATTATAAGCATATGCAGAGACAAAGCTGTTGTACATTTCTTCAGTAAAATATGACTTGTAGCGTTTTTCATAATACTGTTCAAGTTTTGGGATGTTATCCAAGCCATTGATGAATTCTGAATCGGGTCCTGTCAACTGAGAGTGCAAGACCTGTTTTATAGCGGTGATATTTGGGTCCTGGTTTGAATTCTGAGGGACATTCTTCACGGACAAGGAGCAGCCAGCAGTTACTAAAAGAACGAATAACAGCAGGGAACTGATCTTTCTTTGCATTTTATCCACCTCCATCCATCATTTACGAATGAAATGCTAAAAAGTTCCAATTCTCCTTTCGTGTATTTTATTAAATTTTTTTAATGCTAAGAACCGCCTTTTCTCCCTATGTTTTTCCAGTACGACAGGTCAGATTTATGAATGAAAGGCGATAATGCGAGCAGAACAGTCATTTCTTCCTAAAAATAATGTCACATAATGTAGAAATAAAATAGAAGAAAGGCATCCAAACCTACTAGACGGAATAGATTCTATTATGTAAAATATTTTCAGAATATTAATTTTATTGTAATTATTCGAAAAAATGACAGAGGGGACAATGAATCTCGCAATCTATTCAAGTAAACGGGGGGCATGGGCGAATGAGAAAGAAAAAATTAACCGGAATTGTTCTATCTTTATCTTTATTATCAGGGATTATGGCAGGATGCGGAGCACAAACAGGCGGTACTGCAAGCGATAAAATTAAAATTGGTGCGAATCTGGAGCTTTCAGGCGGAGTTGCGTCATATGGACAATCTGTTTCTGAAGGTTTGGAATTAGCTTTAGAAGAAATCAATAAAGAAGGGATTGACGGAAAGAAACTGGAGCTTGTGAAAGTCGATAATAAATCAGAAGCGGCTGAAGCAACTTCCGGAGCACTAAAACTCGTCAGCCAGGATAAAGTGGCGGCTGTAGTGGGGGCAGCTACCAGCACAAACACGCTTGCACAAGTAGAAATTCTCGCGAAAAACAAAGTGCCTCTTATTACCCCGACAGGAACGAACCCTGCGATTACGAATAAAGACGACAAAGTGAATGAGTTTGCCTTCAGAACGTGCTTTATCGATCCTTTCCAGGGAACCGTTGCGGCGAACTTCGCTTCAGGTGAATTGAAGGCGAAAACAGCAGCGGTATACATCGACTCCGCCAGTGACTATTCTAAAGGACTGGCGGCTGCATTTAAAGAAGCCTTTACGAAAGCTGGCGGAAAAGTGGTTATTGAGGAAGCATATATTGCCAAAGATACGGATTTCCGGGCGACCTTAACAAGAATCAAATCGGCGAAGCCGGACTTCGTTTTCCTTCCTGGCTATTACGAGGAAGTGGGTCTGATCATCAAGCAGGGCCGGGAGCTTGGAATTGATGTTCCGTTTATGGGCGGAGACGGCTGGGATTCTCCAAAGCTTGCCGAAATTGCAGGAGGGGATGCTTTGAATAACACGTTTATTACAAATCATTACTCTTCAGGGGATCCGGATGAAAAAATTCAAAAATTCGTAAAAGCATTTAAAGGCAAGTATAAAGACAAATCTCCTGACGCATTTGCGGCATTAGGATATGATACGGCTTATTATCTTGCAGATGCCATCAAGCGCGCAGGCAGCGGTGATCCTGTCAAAATTCAAAAGGCTTTAGCTGAAACAAAAGATCTGGCTCTCGTTTCAGGAAACCTGACGCTGGATAAAAATCATGATCCGGTTAAATCAGCAGCCATTCTCGAATATAAAGACGGGCAGCAGCAATTTAAGACTAAAGTAGAGCCTGAATAAGCATATAAAGCTTGGAATCGGGGGCTTTCCCCCTTTTCCTTTTTCGCATTTTTCCATAAAAATAACTGGCACAATAAGGAGAGTTAGCGATGGAATTGATCCAGCAGCTGATTAACGGCATATCGCTCGGCAGTATCTATGCTTTGATCGCTTTAGGCTATACGATGGTTTACGGGATTGTAAAACTAATCAACTTCGCTCATGGCGATGTTTTTATGGTGGGTGCTTTTGTCGGCTTTTATTCCATTACGGTGCTGAAGCTCCCCTTTTTTCCTGCCCTCATTCTGGCTATGACCGTTTGTGCTTTATTCGGAATGATGATTGAGAGAATTGCCTATAAGCCGCTCAGGAATGCAACGAGAATTGCAGCTCTCATTACGGCAATCGGAGTCTCCCTGTTTATTGAGTACGGGATGATTTACGTTCGCGGAGCACAGCCGGAAGCATACCCCGGTACTGTTCTGCCAAAAGAAACGATCAATTTTTTTGGATTAAATATTAGCTCGCAGTCATTATTTATATTAGGGATTTCTGTTCTGCTGATGATCTTACTGCAATTCATCGTCCACCGCACTAAAATCGGGAAAGCGATGCGTGCAGTCTCTCACGATGCCGAGGCAGCTAAGCTGATGGGGATTAATGTGGATAATACCATATCCGCGACCTTTGCCATTGGGTCCGCTCTTGCAGGAGCAGCAGGCGTTATTTTTGGTGTGTATTACATAAAAATTGAGCCGTTAATGGGGATTATTCCCGGACTTAAAGCATTTGTTGCGGCTGTGCTTGGCGGGATCGGCATCATTCCCGGTGCGATGGTTGGCGGACTTGTCCTTGGAGTCATTGAATCACTTGTCAGTGCGCTCGGGTTTTCATTATGGCGTGATGGAGTGGCCTTTATTGTCCTGATTTTAATTCTCATTTTCCGTCCATCCGGACTGTTCGGGAAAAATATGAGAGAGAAAGTGTAGGAGGAGCCATGGCTAAACAAAATAAAAGACTTGGTTTTTGGCTCTCAATCGGAGCCGCAATAGCGGGTTTTATTCTGTTTCAGGTCCTTATTTCCGGGGGAATATTAAATCCCTTTTACGTAAACGCAATTTTTACCATCGCCATTAATATTATTCTGGCAGTGAGTCTGCATTTAATCATCGGAATAACAGGCCAGTTTTCAATCGGGCATGCGGGTTTCCTGGCGGTAGGAGCCTATGCTTCGGCTATTTTCACAATGAATCTTCAGCTTCCATTTGGACTCGCCCTGCTCGCAGGAGGATTAGCAGCGGCTGTGGCGGGCCTGATTATCGGAATTCCATCCCTCAGGCTGAAAGGGGATTACCTGGCCATTGCGACACTCGGATTTGGGGAAATCGTCCGAATCATGCTTTTAAACTTGGATTACGTTGGCGGAGCAAGCGGAATGCAGGTGTCTAATCTGACAACATGGCCATGGATTTTCGGCTGCCTCCTTCTCACCATTATCGTCATCCGCAACTTTACAAACTCAACTCACGGAAGAGCATGCATATCCATCAGGGAAGATGAAACGGCTGCAGATGCAATGGGGATTAATACGACCTACTACAAGGTGATGGCTTTTGTCATTGGGTCATTTTTTGCCGGGATAGCTGGCGGTCTCTTTGCGCATAACTTTTATATTATTCAGCCGTCCAACTTTGGATTTCTTAAATCATTCGATATCCTGATTTTTGTTGTCCTGGGTGGACTCGGAAGCATGTCGGGAGCTGTCATAGCGGCAATTCTCCTAACCATTGTTTCGACCTTCCTTCAGGATTATCCGGAGACACGGATGATCATTTACAGCCTTGTCCTGATCGTTATGATGCTGTACCGTCCGCAGGGAATACTCGGAACGAAAGAAATTACATCCTTCTTCAAAAAGCAGAAACCTGCACAAGGAGGCCAGACAGATGAAAAACAAAACACCCCTGCTTAAGGTAGATGACGTCAGTATCCAATTCGGAGGCTTAAAGGCTGTCTCCGGGGTCAATATGGAACTTTTTGAAGGGGAACTTGCCGGCTTAATCGGGCCGAATGGTGCGGGGAAAACGACATTTTTCAACCTGCTTACAGGGGTATATGTTCCGACAGAAGGCTCCATCTCTTTAAATGGAACAGTACTTAAAAACCTGGCACCGTATAAAATTACGAAAAAAGGAATCAGCCGTACCTTTCAGAATATCCGGCTTTTCGGGGAGCTTTCGGTCATAGATAATGTAAAAGTGGCCTATCACTCTTTGTCAAAGCACACCATCGCCGAATCGATTTTCAGGTTGCCGCGCCACTTCAGAGGAGAGAAGGATATGGAGGAAAAAGCGCTTGAGTTCCTGAAAATATTTAAACTGGATACGTACCGGGATGAAAAAGCCAAAAACCTGCCATACGGGCAGCAGCGGCGTCTTGAAATTGCAAGAGCGCTGGCAGCAAATCCGAAACTGCTGCTTCTCGATGAGCCTGCTGCAGGGATGAACCCTCAGGAAACAAAAGATTTGATGGAACTGATCCGGTTCATCCGGACAAAGTTTAATCTGACGGTTCTCCTGATTGAACATGACATGCCTCTTGTGATGGGAGTATGCGAGCGGATTTATGTGCTCGATCACGGCCAGATGATTGCATCAGGCAGCCCGGAAGAAGTCCGGAACAATCCAAAAGTCATCGAAGCTTATCTTGGCGAGGAGGTTTCATAATGCTGAAGGTAGAAGGAATCAATGTGTATTATGGACATATACAGGCACTCAAAGAGGTTTCTCTGGAAATCCGCCAAGGTGAAATTGTTACACTGATCGGCGCAAACGGTGCCGGAAAAAGCACACTTCTTAAAACGATATCCGGCCTGCTAAAACCCAAAAAAGGTACGGTGACATTCGAAGGGAAAAATATAAACGGCAAGGCTGCACAAATCATCGTGAAGCAGGGAATCTCCCACGTTCCGGAAGGGCGCCGGATTTTCGCAAATATGTCGGTGGAAGAGAACTTGGAGCTTGGAGCTTACCTCCGGAAAGATAAAAAGGGAATTAAGGATGACTTTGACATGGTCTATGATTTATTCCCCCGTCTTCAGGAACGGATTAAGCAGCAGGCTGGCACTCTTTCAGGAGGGGAGCAGCAAATGCTTGCCATGGGCCGCGCCCTCATGGCAAGGCCGAGGCTTCTCCTTCTGGATGAGCCATCCATGGGGCTTGCACCCCTCCTCGTCAAAACCATCTTCCGGATTATTGAGGAAATAAATAAGGGGGGGACCACCATTCTGCTCGTAGAACAGAATGCCAACATGGCCCTGTCTGTCGCCAATATGGCCTATGTACTGGAAACCGGCCGCGTCGTGATTTCAGGCCATCCTGACGAGCTGAATGCAAGTGAACAGGTGAAAATGGCTTATCTTGGAGGGCATTAGATCCTTAAGTGAAAAGATAACATATAGCTAACGAAAAAGCTGCCATTAAAAGGGGGAAGTCCCTCTTTGCGGCAGCTTTTTTAATAGCGGAGGTGTGCGGTGCCAGTCCCATCATCCTTCACCGCAGCGGGGGACAGAGGCCAGAGTGCGGGAATCCATATAGATCAAGGATTTACGGACCAGGACCGGAGCTTTAGTACGGTAAAATACTGCGGGGCAGGCACCGCACAAAAAGCTCCTTCAACCTGCAGTCTAATTATAATTCCCCTTAATCCCCGTATTCGCCCGCACGACAATTTCATCGAACTTGCTCTCAGATTCTTTCTTCTTTGAAAGAACGGTCCCGAGAAATGCACCCAGGAAGCCTAATGGAATGGAGATAATTCCCGGATTGGTTAAGGAGATTAACGGCGTTCCCGTAAAAATGGCGGCTCCCGCTTCCGGAGACCATAAATTCGGGCTGACGGCTACGAGAAACAGAGAACTCAAAAGTCCGGTAAGCATTCCGCTAATGGCACCGGCGGTATTAAAACGCTTCCAGAAGATGGTCAGCAGAATAATTGGAAGGTTTGCACTTGCGGCGACAGCAAAGGCGAGAGCCACAAGGAAAGCCACATTCATTTTCTGGGCAAATAATGCAAGAATAATAGACAGAATGGCGACGCCTACTGAGGCCCATCTTGCGGCCACAACCTGCTCTTTTTCCGTTGCCTTTCCTTTTCTCATGATATGACTGTAAAAATCATGTGCGAAAGCAGAGGCTGCGGATAGAACAAGTCCTGCGACTACCGCGAGAATGGTGGCAAAGGCGACGGCAGATACAAAGGCAAACAGAAAGTCGCCACCCAAGACTTTTGCAAGCAGCGGAGCGGCCATATTTCCGGCGGCATTAGCTTCAACGATCGTGTCATATCCTACAAAAGCAGCTGCTCCAAATCCCAGGAAAATGGTCATGACATAAAAGATTCCGATAATCCATGTTGCGTACACGACCGATTTTCTTGCAGTAATGGCATCCTTCACGGTAAAGAAGCGAATTAAAATATGCGGGAGGCCGGCCGTACCCAAAACGAGTGCAAGATTTAAAGATATCGTATCAAGGGGGTTTGTGAACTTGTTGCCCGGATTGAGAAACGCTTCCCCTAATGGAGTAGCCGAGCGCATTTCCTCAAACATCTTCATCACATTAAAATCAAACTTTGCAAAAACGATAACAGATATGATAAAGGTTCCCATCATAAGCAGAAGTGCTTTTACAATCTGCACCCAGCTTGTCGCGGTCATCCCTCCGAACACAACATAAATGGTCATCAAAGTGCCTACAATTAGTACAGACCATATGTAATCGATCCCTAACAGGAGCTTGATCAATGCTCCGGCTCCTACAAGCTGAGCAATCATATAGAAAATAGAGATGGAAATCGTATTTAATGCAGCAACGCCCCGAATTTTTTTATGATTAAAGCGTGCGGCGATCATATCTGCCATTGTGTACTTGCCCAGGTTCCTTAACGGCTCCGCTACAATATATAAGACGACAAGGTACGCTACCAGGAAACCGATACTGTAGAAGAATCCGTCAAAACCTGAAAGCGCTACCATTCCGGCGATACCCAAAAAAGAGGCCGCAGACATATAATCTCCTGCGATGGCAAGGCCATTTTGCCATCCGGTCAGCGAGCCATCTGCTGTATAAAAATCACTCGTTGTTTTCGTTCGTTTTGAAGCTGCATAGGTAATTACCAATGTTAAAACAACAATCGCTAAAAAGAGTGAAAAGGCTAATAGATTCATCGAATCCTCCTTATTGTTTAGCTTCCATTCTGATTTCTTCTACAATCTCGTCATATGAAGCTGCTTTTTTTGAATAAAGGGAACATAAAACCCACGTCATGACAAATTGGGCAAAAGCGAAGACCCACGCCCAGCTGATGGAGCCGAAAGCCGGGTTATTCAAAACTTTTGTGTAGGCGGTGAGGATAGGGAGGGTGAAATAAAAAGCGAGAAAAAATAAGGATAAGGGCAGAATGAATTTTTTCTTTTGAGCAATCAGATTACGGAAGGCGGGTGATTCGGCAATGGCTGTATAGTCAATCCTGGCCCCCTTCTTCCTTTCTGCAAGTTCTTGAGTCTCTTCCTTAATATCCAACACAATTCCCCCTTTAAAATCAGGTAACATCTTCTCTATTATAATTAATTCAGAAAAATATGTAAATTCTGTCTTTTCATCATATTCCTTCCCGCTTCGACATACAGGACTTTGGAATTGGATGGATTGCGACTAAAGAAACTTGTGTCCATTAGCCAAAAAAAGAAATAATAGGAATGAAACAACTAAAAAAAGAGAAAAACTTTGGTGACAGGATAAAGGGAAACTATCATTTCAGGAGGAACAAACGTGAAAAAAAGCGTAAGGCCAATGATCTCTTTGTCTTTTGTTTTGATCTTTATCCTTTCAATGCTGGTACCGGCTGAAGCCGTTACCGGAACCGGTGCTTGGACAAGTCCCTATTCTGTTTCACAGGGAATCGGCAATCAAAGCGGATCTTCCAAAACGGTACAGGGATACATAGTGGGGCAGCCTACCGCAGCTTCCACTGTCATAACCGGCAATTATCCGAATGATTATGCACTGGCTCTTGCAGATTCACCGAATGAAACCAACCCGGCCAATATGATTTATGTACAGCTTTCAACCTCCTACCGCAGCACGTTCGGACTTCAGTCGAATCCTTCGCTAAAAGGACAGCAGATTAAAGTAACCGGACTTTTATCGGCTTATTTTTCCCATGCAGGAGTAAAAAGTCCTGTTCAGATGGAGAAAGTAACCGGGACAGTCCCTCCGGATGAGGGGGGCGGATCTGACGGCGGCGGAACAGCCACTCCATCTCCATATGACGGGACGTACTACAATACGGCTATTGGGAAAACAGGAGCTTCTTTAAAATCTGCCTTGCACAATATCATTGATGACCATACCGAGATTTCTTATGACGCCGTATGGGATGCATTGCGTCATACAGATGAAGACCCGCTGAACTCAAATAATGTCATTCTTCTTTATACAGGCCGTTCACAGAGCAAACTGACAAACGGCGGTAATGTGAACGACTGGAACCGTGAACACGTATGGGCAAAATCACATGGCGATTTTGGTACCGCGATGGGACCGGGAACCGACCTTCATCATCTTCGTCCGACAGACGTTTCCGTAAACAGCTCAAGAGGAAATCTGGATTTTGATAATGGCGGAACACAGCATTCAGAAGCTCTTGGAAACTATTTCGACAGCGATTCGTGGGAGCCCCGCGATGAAGTAAAAGGCGATGTTGCGCGCATGATTTTTTACATGGCTGTCCGTTATGAAGGCGATAGCGGCGAACCCGATCTTGAGATGAATGAGAGTGTGAACAATGGACCTGCTCCTTACATGGGCAAAAAATCCGTTCTCCTCCAGTGGCATCAGCAGGATCCTGTAAGCGGCTGGGAACGCAAGCGGAACGATGTTATTTACAATGATTATCAGCATAACCGCAATCCATTCATCGATCATCCTGAATGGGCGGCACAGGTGTTTAATTAATAAATGGCTCTGTTAAAGCATGTTAACAGAGATAATGAATAAAAAGAGAGGCTGAGACAAAAGGTTTCCGGCTAATAAAAAACCGAATGATTATTTGAATCTCTCGTATAGAGGTTCGTAATCGTTCGGTTTTATTGATTTTCATCCTTTCTTCAAAAGCGCTGTTAAACTTGGCTGTTGATTGCAGCTAGCAGTCGCTCGCTTATCCTTGGGCGGGCGGTGAGCCTCCTCCTGGCTTCGCCACTGCGGCGTCTCACCTGTCCTGCTGCTCTCAGCTCGGAGTCTCACGCCTTCCGCTCCAATCAACAGGTGTTAAGTATCAACAACGTGCTTTAACAAAGCCTTTTTAAAAGAAATATTCGGCTTAAGGACAACAATTTTAGTTATGTCCCAGCTCTTTTGTCTTATAAAATATAGGTTCTAAGCAGGTCTGCAAACTCCCGGAATGATTCGTCTTTCTCTAAATTTGCAAGCATTCCTTTAACAACGGGCTTTCTAAGCTGACTGCTCTGCAATTCTTCCTCCAAAACGTCGAGGGTAATGAGGATGTCCTCATCATCATGAGCCAGTTTTCTCGTTTCCTGAAGTTCCTCAATCATATGCTCAACGGAACCGATTTTTGCCGTGCGGACCGATTTCCACATCTGCTTCATGGATTGCTCTGAAATAATCGGCTCAAGCCTGCTGCCCTTAAATCCTTCAACAAGGTGGTCCATCCGTTCCAGGAGAAAAGCGGGCAAGTGATTCCGGTCAAAAGAAACCACATCAAAAATAATAAGCTCCAGATAGGAACGCAGCATGCCTTTTGCCAGAATAATCAGGTCTCCAAGGAAAGGGCGGATTCCTTCTCCGTAAATACGAATCAAATTCTTTTCATACAGCAAATATCCTTCCCATTCCTTTTGACGGAAAAAGTTTTCGATTTCTTTATTAAAAGGGACCGTTTGTTCCCGCAGATGGGTAATAATAAATTCACGGTGTTTTGAAATTTCTTCAAAAGTAAGCGATACCCATTGTAAAAATGTCTCCCGCGGCGGCAGGTTCTTTTGCTCAATGGCAGATGCCCGTTCATCGAATTGCGAGTGATGATATTTAAGGATAGAAAGGAGCAAAGCTTCCTTTGATTGAAAATGCAGATAAAAAGCGCCTTTGGAAATCCCGCTTGCTGATGCGATATCCTGGATGGAGGCTGCGCGGAATCCTTTCTCTGCAAATAGTTTATTGGCTGCTTCCATAATAATGAGTTCTTTATGTTTCATTCAAGTCGCTCCCCGAATCTATGACCATTTGTTCAATCGTTCACACCTTGTACATTGACTATGACCAGGTGGTCAGTTATATTGTAAGAGGTTATGACCAATCAGTCAATTTACATAGGAGGACAGCAATGAATCGAATAATCGGTTTTTCCTTAAAAAATAAGTTTGCCGTATGGCTGCTGACGATTATTGTTACAGCAGCAGGTTTGTATTCCGGGCTGAACATGAAGCTCGAAACCATCCCCAACATTAATACTCCGCTTTTAACCATTACCTCCGTCTATCCGGGAGCGACGCCTCAGCAAGTAGCTGACAAGCTGTCTGAACCGATGGAAAAAAAGCTTCAGAATTTAAATGGAGTCAGCTCGGTTAGCTCCTCCTCTTTTCAAAATGTCTCATCCCTGCAAGTGGAATACGGGTATGAAAAGAACATGGATGAAGCAAAACGGGAAGCTGAAGAGGCGCTGAGCTCGCTGGAACTGCCGGATGGAGCGGAAGAACCGGAAGTATCCCGGCTTAGCCTGAATGCCTTTCCTGTCATCGTCCTAAGTGCATCAAGCGATAAAGAATCCCTTGAAAATTTGACGAAAAAAGCAGAAGAAGACCTGCTTCCCTCATTTGAAGGGCTGGACGGAGTCGGTTCTGTCCAGCTGACAGGCCAGCAGGTGGAAGAAGGCCAGCTTGTTTTCAAAAAGTCTAAGCTTGAACAGTACGGTCTTGATGAAGAGACGGTACAAAATATGATTAAAGGCTCGGATGTTACTTCTCCTTTAGGTCTTTACACGTTCGGAAATACGGAAAAATCAGTAGTAGTTGATGGAAATGTGTCCACCATTGAGGACCTGAAAAACATTGACATTCCAGTTGTCCCTAATGGAGCTGGGCAGCCGTCTGTACAGCAAAGTGCACCGCAGCAGGGAAGCGCTCAGGCTCCGCCGCAGCAGGGTGCTTCACAAAACCCGGGGCAGCCTCAGCAAGCGGGTACTCAAACTGCACCGCAGCAAGGCATGAGCCAGGCCCCTCCCGCACAGGACGCAAAATTGCCAACGGTAAAGCTTGGGGAAATTGCGGACGTGAAAATAGTCGGGAAAGCGGAATCGATATCAAGAACGAATGGCAAAGAATCGATCGGATTCCAAGTGATCAAATCGGATGATGCGAACACGGTTGATGTCGTGAATGCAGTTGAGAAACAAGTGGAAAAACTGGAGAAAGACTATCCGGGCGTTCATTTCACGTCTACTTTTGACCAGGGCGAGCCGATTGAAGAATCGGTTAATACGATGCTCAGCAAAGCTTTATTCGGAGCAGGCTTTGCCGTATTGATCATCTTATTGTTCTTGCGCAATATAAGGACAACGATTATTTCAGTCATCTCCATCCCTCTATCTTTGCTCATTGCCATCTTGATCTTAAATCAAATGGATATCACGCTGAATATCATGACACTTGGTGCGATGACCGTAGCTATAGGACGGGTAGTCGACGATTCCATTGTTGTCATTGAAAATATCTTCAGAAGAATGGCTTTGAAAAATGAGCCGCTAAAAGGGAAAGAGCTGATCAAATCAGCCACAAAGGAAATGTTCGTGCCGATCATGTCATCCACAATCGTGACCATTGCGGTTTTCCTGCCGCTTGGTCTCGTCAAAGGGATGATTGGGGAGCTGTTCCTTCCTTTCGCCCTGACCATTGTATTCTCGCTTCTTGCCTCGCTGTTAGTCGCGATTACAATTGTTCCGATGATGGCTCATTCCTTCTTTAAAAAAGGGTTAAGCGAAAAGCATCATAAAGAAGAAAAGCCAGGAAAGTTATCAGGCTTTTACCGGAATGTACTGAACTGGTCTCTGAACCATAAATGGATCACATCCGGAATTGCCGTACTGCTGCTTGTGGGAAGCCTGGCGCTTGTCCCGCTGATCGGAGTCAGCTTCCTCCCGGATGAAGAACAGAAAATGGTCATGGCGACCTACAATCCGGAACCGGGCCAAACGAGGGAAGAATCGGAAAAGATTGCTCTTGATGCAGAGAAATTCTTTAATGAAAGAAAAGGGGCAGAAACCATCCAGTACTCCCTTGGGGGAGAAAATCCAATGAACCCGGGGGCACAGAATCAGGCGCTCTTCTTCGTCCAGTACAATGATGATTATGAAAACTTTGAAAAGGAAAAAGAAAAAGTCATTGAAGAACTTCAAAAAAGAACTTCCAAAGGAGAATGGGCGTCTCAAAGCTTCTCCTCAAGCGGAAGCAGCAACTCGCTGGAAGTGTTCGTCAATGGTGACAGCATCGATGACATCAAGCCGGTTGTAGCAGATGTTGAGAAAATCATGAAGGACAATCGCGATCTTGAAAACGTCGAAAGCGGATTGTCGAAAACATATGATGAATACACGCTCGCTGCCAATCAGAAAAAGCTGAGTGAGCTTGGCCTTACTGCCGGCCAAATCGGAATGGAGCTTAGCCGGGAAACACAGCGTCCTGTTGTCACAACCATCAAAAAGGATGGAAAAGACATCAATGTCTATCTTCAGGCTGAAGAAGAAAAGCTTTCAGGTATTGAGGATTTAACGGATAAGAAAATCATGTCTTCATTAGGCCGGGAAGTGGCCATTAAAGATGTCGTGCAAGTAAAAGAGGGATCCACCTCTGATACCATTACCCGCCGTGACGGGAAAATCAGTGTCTCTGTATTAGGTAACATTAAAGCAGATAACGTCGGGAAAGTATCTGCAGCCGTACAGGAAAAAATCAATGACGTAAAAGAGCCCGCCGGAGTAAGCCTGTCAATGGGCGGAGTAAGCGAAGATATTCAGGAATCCTTCTCCCAGCTCGGTCTTGCCATGCTCGCAGCTATCGCGATTGTCTATCTGATTCTCGTCATTACGTTTGGCGGCGGGCTTGCACCTTTTGCCATCCTGTTCTCTTTGCCGTTCACCATCATCGGTGCTCTCGCAGGATTGTACATTGCGGGTGAAACCATCAGTATATCTTCCATGATTGGAGCTTTAATGCTGATCGGGATTGTTGTAACCAATGCGATTGTTCTGATTGACCGCGTCATCCATAAAGAAAATGAAGGGATTCCAACCCGTGAAGCGATCCTCGAGGCCGGCACAACCCGTCTGAGACCAATTCTTATGACGGCAATCGCTACGATTGGTGCTCTGGCGCCCCTTGCGCTCGGTCTTGAAGGAAGCGGATTGATCTCAAAAGGCCTTGGAATCACGGTAATCGGCGGTTTGACCAGTTCCACGCTTTTAACCTTGCTCATCGTTCCGATTGTGTATGAGGTCTTGAGTAAGTTCCGTAAAAGAAAGCAAATAGAGATGGAATAAAAAAGACCGGTTTTATACTGCACCCCAAAAGTGAAAACTTAACTTTTGGGGTGTTTTCATTTCTTAGAAACGGTATTTGTATTGAATAACCTCCCTGACATTTCCCGATAATATAAAAAAGGTGATGAAATAGGGTGCATCTTGTTTTGCAGCTGAGGTTGTGCTTGCATAATATTCGGATAGCAAGAAACCAAAAGCATTCAATTTAAAAAGTTGGCTATTTTAAAGGATGTTGTTGATTTTTCACACCTGTTGATTGGAGCGGAAGGCGTGAGACTCCTGCGGGAGCAGCGGGACAGGTGAGACCCCACAGTGGCGAAGCCAGGAGGAGGCTCACCGCCCGCCCCGCGGAAAGCGAACGACTTCAGCGGAAATCAACAGCCAAAATTAACAGAGCTAAAAAGTTAAAAACAGAATTGGGGTGTGGTCATGTCCAGCGAAGGCAGGATTGTTAGTCTTTCATCGGGTGAGATTGGATCCTTATGGTCTGCATACATAGGAGAAACCTTGCTTTTATGTGTAATGAATAGCTTTGTTCATTATGTACAAGACGCCCAGGTGCGGAAGCTTCTGGAGATGAATCTGGATAAAACGGAAAATCGGGTTCAGGCATTCCGGGATTTGTTCAAGAGAGAGGGGATGAAAACCCCGCAAGGATTTGGTGAGCAGGATGTATTTTTAAATTCTCCCAGAATGTTCTCGGACAAATTTTATATGTTCTACTTAAAAGAAATGAGCCGAACTTCTATTATTCAGTATAATAACGGGTTATTTGCCTCACACCGCAGAGATATCAGGGAATTTATGGCTGAAAACAGCAGGGAGTATACAGAGGTATTTCACGCTGCCATAGAGCTTCTTCTTGAAAAAGGGATCGTCATCCGTACCCCGAGCATCCCTGTGCCGAAGGAAGTTCATTTTATTGAGGATAAAAAATTCTTAGGGAAATTCAAAGGCAATAGCCGTTCCGTAACGGCACAGGAAATCCGGGAGATTTATATCAATCTTGATGCGAACATGCTTGGGAAATCTTTGATGATTGCTTTTAGCCAATCCGCTAAATCGAAGGAGCTTAAAGAATATTTGATCCGCGGGAGGAAAATGTCACACAAGCATATCGATCTGTTTATGAATAAATTAACCGACGAAGATCTTCCTTCCCCGCAGCTATGGGATCCGGAGGTTAGTGAATCAACCATCGCCCCTTTTTCTGATAAGCTCATGTTTTATCATACAGGTCTTGCGACAGGGATTGGTGTCTCGAATTATGGCACGGCTCTTTCACAAGTGGCAAGAAAGGATCTGTCTATTTTATTCAGCAGCCTGACCCTGGAAATTCTTGATTTTTCTTATGATGGAGTGAAGATGAGCATTAAAAACGGATGGCTTGAGCAGCCTCCGCTAGCAGCAAACCGCGATAAGCTTGCAGGAAAATAAAAAAACTGACCTGATGGACGAACGTCCAAATGAGGTCAGTTTTTTTATTGTATCTGTTGATTGGGCTTAGGTTTTACTTTAGGACAGCTTCAATCTCCACCCCGAAATGATCTGAAACGACAGCCTTATTTTCCCCATTAAAGATGACAGCCGAATGCCGAACCTTCAAGGGCTGATTGGTCAGTATCAAATCAATCCGGAGGGGATCTTCATTTTCCTCCCAGCCGGCGATTTTCCCTGGTACGGTAATGCCGCGGTCCTTTTCCTCAGCCAGCTCATACGTATCAAGCAGGCCCTGGCTCATCAAGTAATCAAAGCCTTCACCGCGGATGTGGGCATTGTTGTTGAAGTCACCCATCAGGAAGAAGCGCTGCTCCTGATGAACTTGACGGAGAAGAGATACGGCCTGTTCTTTAAAGGGCTCCTCTGCATCGTCCCACCAGCCGAGGTGACAGGAGTAGAAGGAGATGAGCTCTCCATCTGCTTCTGCGGTGACTCCTACGATTCTTCTCGTTTTCCAGTAGCCAGGATCCGTGCTGTTTGTAATAAGGAAGGAATGGGTTTCTTTAATCGGGTACTTTGAAAGCAAAGCCGATCCTTCTTCATATTTCTCATAGCCGATATGGGACTGTCCCCAGTGAAGTTCGTAGCCTTCAACCCCGATTTTTTTCAGTTCATCGAGAAGAACAACGGCATAGTTGTCTCTCTTAATCAGTCCGTATGCCGTTTCTTCTTTTATCGATTGATTGACTTCCTGAAGTGCGATGACATCATATTCTTTTTCAGCAATGGTTTTTGCCAGCGTTCTTATCTTTTCCATTTGGTTCTCTTCGATCCAGGCATGGCAGTTAAGAGTCAGCAATTTCATATTAAGCTCCCAGTAAATCCTGAATATCAGACTTGATGACATCAGCTTTTGGTCCGTAAATAGCCTGTACACCTTTGTCTTTGACAATCAGTCCGAGTGCGCCTTGTTCTTTCCACTTCGGTTCGCCGGCTACAAGAGAAGAGTCTTTAACCGTCACGCGAAGACGTGTCATGCAGGCATCTACATCTGTAATATTGGATCTTCCGCCAAGAAGCTCGATGATAGCAGGTGCAAGGGAACCTTCTTGAACAGCTCCGCCTGTTTTTTCACCCTCTTCATTATCAATGTAGTTTCCGTTGCGTCCCGGAGTAGGGAAGTTGAAACGTTTGATCAGGAAGTTGGCAATTCCGAAATTCAGTCCGAAGAATACAAGACATGCTACGATAAAGTTAACGAAATCCAACCACAAACCAGCTTTGAAAATCATTGGTGTACGGGTTAAAAGCTCAATAAATCCGAAAGAGTGAACACGCAGATTAATAATATCGGCCAGTGCGAATGCAAGTCCGGTTGTAATCGCGTACACAACATACAGCAAAGGAGCTGCGAACATGAACATGAATTCAATTGGTTCCGTTACACCGGTAAGGAATACAGCAAGACCGGCAGATAAGAACATGGATTTGTATTTCGTGCGTTTGTCTTTATCAACGTTGCGGTACATAGCAAATGCGATACCGATTAGTGAAGCAGTTGATAGAATCATCTGTCCGACTTTGAAACGGGCAGGATGAACATCGTTCAATAGTTTTTCATATCCAGCCTGATTGCCGGCAGATAGATAGTTGTTCAAGTCAGCAATCCATGCAAGCCATAGAGGATCTTGACCGGAAACAACAGTTCCCGCAGATGAACCAGTCAGAACAGTGTACGTTCCGCCTAGTGCTGTATAGTTCATAGGAACCGTCAGCATATGGTGCAATCCGAAAGGAAGCAGGAGACGCTCAAGGGTTCCGAAGATAAATGGTGCGATAATAGGTGCTGTGTCTTTCGATGAAGCGATCCATTTACCAAAATCATTCAGCAATCCCTGAATGAATGGCCATACAAGAGAAAGAACGATCGCGGTAATAACGGAACCGCCGATTACTGCGAAAGGAACAAAACGTTTTCCATTGAAGAATGCAAGAGCATCAGGCAATTTGCTGTAATTATAGTATTTGTTGAATAGGTTGGCACCGAGGAAACCAGAAATAATTCCCACGAAAACCCCCATGTTTAATGCAGGAGCGCCAAGAATGGTTGTAAAATAGTCTTTTACAAGAATATCTTGTCCAAATAATGATTGGACAGTTGCGGCCGGGTCAGCAACCATGGCAGCGTTTACTCCGAAGATCGCCCCAGTGATGCGGTTAATAAGAACGAAAGCGATGAGTGCTGCAAATGCTCCGCCGGCACGTTCTTTAGCCCAGGAACCACCGATGGCAACTGCGAATAAAATGTGAAGATTCGTGATGATGGCCCAGCCGATATCCTCCATCACTCGTGCAATGGTCATAACCAATGCAACGTCTCCGCCCAGCATCGCTACAAGCTTGCCGAGGGAAATCATAATTCCGGCAGCCGGCATTACAGCAACTACGACCATAAGTGCTTTACCAAACTTTTGCCAGAAATCAAATGTGAATAAATTCTTCATGTCTTGCTCCTCCTCTGTATGGGCTTACATTGATAAGAAATAAAAAATGCATGGGTGTAACCGAATACATTTTACTAATAAAATAAAGAGTGATTGTGCAACTATAAGTGCAACCGTTTGCATTCTGATTATATGAAATATAAATCTATAATGCAATAGTTTCTGGAAAAATATTTTTTGAGGGAATATGTACGCATTATATGGGATATTTTAGCTCATATTCGTGATATGCGACCCAAACACTCTTTTTCTTATTATGGGTAAAATACAGCCTTTTACTAATGCAACCTTAGATTTTTGATTCGAGAATTGTCAAAGTAATTCGCTTTACGGAGGTGGATACATGAAAGACGGTGTAAGAAGGATTACGGGGCGAAATGTGCTGTCTTAGAACGGAGGCCGGATTGGAACAGCCGAATGGCTGAAAGGTAAGCGTGAGCGTAAGATAAAAGACCGGAAGCGGCGAAATCATCTTTAGAGCGTGCGATAAAAGCGCTGACCCGGAATCAGTTTTAAACATGAAAAACTTATTTGCAGCAAGCTCGGAAAAGCCGGCGGACCGTGCTCCATATTCTGCACCCCCGCCGGCTTTTTTTATTTGTTTTTCTTAAATCTTTCCTCAGAGTCCGAATGGCTCTTTGTTTCATGTTTCTTCTTCTCATCCTGCAAATCCTGCTTTAAATCCTCTAAGGGAATGGAATCAACATTTTGCTCACTCTCAAATTGATCATGCAGACTTTCGTTTTCTGTCGGAACTTGCTCTGGATGATCTTTTTTATGTTTTGTGCTTTCTTTCGACAATTTCTCCACCTCCCTGATATAATCTGTGTATTCCACTTCTTTTACCTCCATAAACGTAAGCGGTGTTCATGATGAAAGCGTTTGAAAAATTTTATTTTTCTGATAGTGCTCAAGCGCTGGATAGAGAGAATGGAAGTTCCTTCATATCAATATTTATCCAATTATGTGACCATATTGTGAAAAAATATTGAACAAGATGTGACTTTTGTATGAAAA
This sequence comes from Bacillus sp. FJAT-42376, assembly GCF_003816055.1. Classification (NCBI taxonomy): domain Bacteria; kingdom Bacillati; phylum Bacillota; class Bacilli; order Caryophanales; family Bacillaceae; genus Bacillus; species Bacillus sp. FJAT-42376. The sequence continues at coordinate 142,791 of NZ_CP033906.1, read as the reverse complement.
CTGGATGACATTAAAATTTGGAAAGCCATTTTTGTTTGCGGTCTGTTACTATAAGGGTAAAAGTTTAAGTGGATTCACGGCTTATGGACTTTTTTTGTCATTTTTAATAGAAGGATTGGGAAGGATGGTGAACCTTTTGGGTAAATATTTAAAACCCATCATTTTATTTGGAGCTTTAATGTCAGTATTCCTGCTTGGCGGCTGCAGCCAGATGGCCGTTCTCGATCCGAAAGGACCGGTTGCCGCGCAGCAAAGAGATCTGATTATGCTCTCAATCGTATTTATGCTGCTAATCATAGCAGTTGTCTTTGTTTTGTTTGTTCTTATCATTATAAAATATCGCGAACGCCCGACAAACATGGGGTATGAGCCGCCTGAAATGGAAGGCAGCAAGTTCCTGGAGATTGTTTGGACAGTCATTCCGATTATTATCGTTATTGCACTTTCTATTCCAACGGTTCAGGCTATTTACAGCCTTGAAGAGATACCGGAAAGTGAACACGCGGACAAGAAGCCTCTTGTTGTGTATGCTACATCTGTCGACTGGAAGTGGATTTTCAGCTATCCGGAAGAAAACATTGAAACGGTCAATCAGCTTTATATTCCTGAAGACCGTCCGATTGAATTCCGTCTGACATCAGCAGATAATATGGCGTCATTCTGGATTCCTCAGCTTGGCGGACAGAAATATGCCATGTCTGAAATGGAAATGAAGCTTTACCTTCAGGCGGATGAGCCGGGCACGTATGAAGGCCGCAACGCCAACTTTACTGGAGAAGGATTTACGGACCAGCGCTTTAAAGTTTATTCCCAGACAGAACAGGACTTTGCAGCCTGGGTAGAGAAAAGCAAAAGCGCACCGAAGCTTAAAGAGGAACAGTATGAAAAATTGATGTTCCCTGGTCATACAAAACCAATGACGTTCTCTTCTACGCATTTGAAATTTGTGGATCATGCAAAAGATGCAGAGTATGCAGAAAGAGTACGTGAGAAATATGGAGTGACGTATCAAGAGCACTCTTCAAAAGATAAAGAACAAGAGGAAAATGATACTGGGGACGAACTAGGCTCCAAATAAGAAAGGAGGAATTTCAGTGTTTGAATTCATCAAGAACAATTTGATCCTTGACGATCCGCTTATTGTGGGAGCCCAGGTATCCATTGGTCTTACAACAATTGCTATCATTGCCGTTCTTACCTATTTCAAGAAATGGAAATGGCTTTGGACGAACTGGCTGACTTCCGTTGACCATAAAAAGCTCGGCATTATGTATATCATCGCCGCGATTCTTATGCTATTCCGCGGAGGGGTCGATGCACTTCTAATGAGGGCGCAGCTGACAGTGAACAGCTCTCAGTTTTTAAATTCACAGCATTATAACGAAATTTTTACGACACATGGAACGATCATGATCATTTTCATGGCGATGCCGTTCCTTATCGGTTTAATTAACGTGGTGGTTCCGCTTCAAATCGGAGCACGCGACGTTGCCTATCCTTACTTGAACTCATTGAGCTTCTGGACATTTTTCGTAGGAGCGATGCTGTTTAATATTTCATTCGTATTCGGGGGTTCCCCGTCAGCGGGCTGGACAGCTTATATGCCTCTTGCCGGTGTTGACAGTTCACCCGGACCTGGTCAGAACTACTACTTGCTCGGACTTCAGGTAGCAGGTATCGGTACACTGATGACCGGTATTAACTTCATGGTTACAATCTTGAAAATGCGTGCGAAAGGCATGACGTTAATGCGTATGCCTATGTTTACATGGACTGCTTTAATCACTTGCGTAATCATTGTGTTTGCTTTCCCTGTATTGACTGTTGCACTTGCACTTATGTCATTTGACCGTTTGTTCGGATCCCATTTCTTTACGCTTGCAGACGGCGGTATGCCGATGCTTTGGGCGAACCTATTCTGGATTTGGGGACATCCTGAGGTATACATCGTTATCCTGCCGGCATTCGGTATTTTCTCAGAAATTATTGCAACTTTCGCCCGCAAAGCACTATTCGGCTACAAAGCGATGGTGGCAGCGATTGTTGTTATTTCCGGCTTGAGCTTCCTTGTATGGGTGCATCACTTCTTTACAATGGGTTCAAGTGCAGGAGTTAACTCTGTATTCTCGATTACTACAATGGCCATTGCGATCCCGACAGGGGTTAAAATCTTTAACTGGCTGTTTACGCTTTATAAAGGAAGAATTAAATTTACCGTCGCAATGCTTTGGTCTCTTGCTTTCATTCCGACCTTTACAATTGGAGGAGTAACAGGAGTTATGCTTGCGATGGCAGCAGCTGATTATCAGTACCACAATACGTACTTCCTGATTGCCCACTTCCACTACGTATTGATTGCAGGTACAGTTTACGCATGTTTCGCTGGTTTATATTACTGGTATCCAAAAATGTTTGGCCACAAACTGAACGAAAGAATTGGACGCTGGAGCTTCTGGTTCTTTAATATCGGCTTTAACGTATGTTTCTTCCCGATGTTCTTCCTTGGTCTTGATGGTATGCCTCGCCGTGTTAACACGTACGATGCAGCTGACGGTTGGCAGGATCTGAACATTGTTGCTTCCATTGGAGCTCTTGGAATGGCCGTTGGTTTTATGGTTCTTGTTTACAACATTTATTACAGCTACCGTTATGCGGAAAGAGAGCAAACGGGAGATGCATGGGATGGACGTACACTTGAATGGTCAACATCTACAGCAATTCCTCCACACTACAACTTTGCTGTTATCCCTGAAGTAACAGGAATGGACGAGTGGTGGAGAATTAAGCAGCGGAATAAAACGACAGGCAAGCGTGAAGTCGTTGAATATAAACCAATTCATATGCCTAACTACTCCGGCAGACCGTTAATCATGTCTGTATTCTTTGGAATTGCAGGATTCGGTTTGGTCTTCTCACTATGGTGGATGGCGATTCTCGGATTGATCGGTGTATTCGCAACGATGATCCTGCGGTCAATTGAAATTGATGACGGCTACTACGTCAGCGTAGAAGAAATACAAGAAACGGAAAAACGGGCAACCGTTTAAAGGAGGCGTGAAATTTGGGACATTCACAAACACATGATGATCTTAACACGCCGCTGGAATACCAATCTGAAATAGGAAGATTGAATATTGTTGGCTTCTGGATTTTCCTTGGAGCGGAAATTGCGCTGTTTTCAACATTGTTTGCAACGTATTTCGCACTATTCAACCAAACGGCAGATGGCCCGGTTCCGGGAGACCTATTCCAGGTTAAAGGCGTACTGATTATGACATTCCTGCTCTTAGTGAGCAGTTTCACAAGCGGTATCGCAGTTCATGAACTGCGCCGCCGCAACGTTAAGGGTGTATTTATTTGGACGATTATCACCCTTCTTCTCGGCCTGGGCTTTGTAGGCTATGAAGTGTATGAATTTATCGAGTATGTGCATGAAGGAGCGACGCTTCAAACGAGCGCGTTCTGGTCCGGATTCTTTGTTCTTGCCGGAACTCACGGACTCCACGTATCCATTGGGATCGCGTGGATCACATTGATCCTCATCCAGGTGAAAAAACGCGGTTTGAATTCACGAAATGCTACAAAACTGTTTATCTCCAGTCTTTACTGGCATTTCCTGGACGTTATCTGGATTTTCATTTTCACAGGAGTCTATTTGATGGGGATGGTGTTGTATAATGGCTAGTAATACGCAAACATCTCACGATAAATTTCCTTGGAGTAACGTGATTGGATTCGCATTATCCATCATTTTAACCCTTCTGGCCCTATGGGTTGGATTAGCTTCAGGATTCTCAAACACAACGATTCTGATCATTATTTTCGTTTTTGCTTTCTTCCAGGCTGCCTTGCAGCTTCTCATGTTCATGCATATGACAGAGAGCAGCAGCGGAGTCATACAAACGATCAATACCGTATTTGCCGCATTCATTGCAATTGTGATTGTAGCTGGAACGGTATGGGTAATGGGTTCTCATGGAGGACACATGGAACATCAGAAAAATGCTCCTTCTCATGGTGAACATGAAGGACATGAATAAGAAAGAAGAGCCGGAGAATTCTTTGATTCTCCGGCTTCTTTTTGCCTTTGTTAATGGTTGAAAACCCTCTGTTTCATTTCAAACTCAGGCATTCAGCCAAAAATCGGTCATTACGAATCCATATCATTAAGTTTTAAGGAAAAGAAAAAACCTTGGATCGATTGCCGATCGCAAGGTTTATTCAATAATCGGTGATTTTGGAGAATTTTTTTTCTCCCGTTCGCGCTGAATCATTGGGATGGCGTAAATTAGGAATGCTGCGATATGGGCAAAGATTACATTGCCGACGAAGATCATGTTGAGGACATAGTGGTCAATGAAGTTCAGGCTTCCGCTGAGATAGAGGAGAAAGTACGTCCACATTCCTGCAATAAACGGAATATGAAGAAGGGCTAATCTCTTACGTTCAGGCCAGAGAAATAAAGGAGTAGCTGTTGCGATAAACAAATATACCACGAACACATCCATTTCACTTACCTCCTTGTCAAATTTGTTAACGCTTACATAACTTGACCAATTGTGACAGAGAGAAGAACAATTTGTGAACTTTCTGTTACAATTAGTATATCACAAAATTCAGAAAATTAAAGGATTTTAGCTGAGATTTTTTGCCTATTTTTATGTTTAGCATTTCTCATTTGTGGAATTTTTAAACTATACATTTTGAGGAGGCTGAAAAATGACGGTAAAAGCACTTGTTTTAAACTGTTCCCTGAAAAAAGGAGAAGAAGAATCCAATACGGAGGCCTTAATTAAAAAAGTAACCGGAATTATGCAGCGGGAGGGCGTTTATACGGAAATCGTAAGAGTGGCCGATTACAACGTGTCATTTGGAATTTCAGATGACATGGGGGGCGGAGATGAATGGCCGGAGATTTTTGAAAAAATAAAAGAGGCTGATATTGTCATTATCGGAACACCGCTGTGGCTGGGAGAAAAAAGCAGCATCGCGACGATGGTGATGGAAAGAATATACGGCGGAAGCAGTTTAACGAATGAGAAGGGTCAGTCAATTTACTACAACAAAGTAGGCGGAGCCGTGATTACAGGAAATGAAGATGGAGCAAAAGATGCGGCCAAATCCATCCTGTACGGTCTGGCGCATATGGGTTTTACCATTCCTCCAAATACCGATACATATTGGGTAGGGGAAGCTGGTCCGGGACCTTCATTCATTGAAGCGGAAGGGTACAAGAATGAATTTACAAAGCAGCATGTTCAAATGCTCGCCTATAATCTAATACACTTTGCCCGTCTGCTGAAAGAGAATCCAATACCCGCTCAAGGGACGGTCATTCAATAAGAAAGTTAAAAGCATGGGCTTCGGAGTGCCTGTGCTTTTTTTGTTGTCTTCCTGCTGCGTCATGGACGCGATCATGACCTCTTCCATGACCGGATGATGTATGGCGCAGCATGAGGATTTCTTCTTCCATTCCTCCTTCCGTCAAAAGGAACATGAATCATATTTGCTAAAACGGAAGGTTGTGCCATAATGAAGAAGAATTTTGAAAAAGAAGGGTGTTACATATGGACAATCAGAAACAGCTTTCAAAACGAAAGCTTTTGGGAATAGCCGGCATGGGCTGGATGTTCGATGCAATGGATGTAGGACTGCTCTCATTTATTATCGCTGCCCTTGCAGTCGAATGGCAGCTCAAGCCTGACCAAATGGCTTGGATTGGTTCTGTTAACTCAATTGGGATGGCTGCGGGAGCTCTCATTTTTGGATTGATGGCTGACCGCATCGGCCGGAAAAATGTCTTTATCATTACGCTTCTCCTGTTTTCTGTAGGAAGCGGGCTATCTGCTCTTGCATGGGCGCTTCCGGTATTTCTATTCCTGCGCTTCTTTATTGGAATGGGTCTTGGCGGAGAGCTTCCGGTAGCTTCAACGTTAGTCTCAGAGAGTGTCAAACCGCATGAAAGAGGGAGGATTGTGGTTCTCCTTGAAAGCTTCTGGGCAGGCGGCTGGCTGATCGCTGCATTGATTGCTTTCTTTATCATCCCTCGTTTCGGGTGGCAAACGGCTCTTGTCATAAGTGCCATCCCAGCCTTTTACGCCCTGTATTTAAGATGGAATCTGCCGGATTCACGTGCATTTACAGCGGTTCAAAAAAAGGACAGTGAATCAGTTTTCGTGAAAATGGCAAAAGTGTGGAGCGGAAAATATACGAAGCGCACTGCCATGCTGTGGATTTTATGGTTTTCTGTCGTGTTTTCCTACTACGGGATGTTTCTCTGGCTTCCAAGCGTGATGACGCTGAAAGGATTTACCCTCATTAAAAGCTTTGAATATGTGCTGATCATGACCCTCGCCCAGCTTCCGGGCTATTTCAGTGCTGCCTGGCTGATTGAAAAAATGGGCAGAAAATTTGTTTTGATTGTCTATTTAACCGGCACGGCCGCGAGTGCATATTTCTTCGGGAATGCAGAAACAGCCGGCCTTCTCCTTGCAACGGGCATGCTGCTTTCCTTCTTTAATCTGGGGGCATGGGGTGCGCTTTACGCGTATACACCTGAGCAATATCCTACTTCAATCAGGGGAACGGGCTCCGGAATGGCTGCTTCATTCGGCCGGATCGGCGGGATTCTTGGGCCTTTGCTCGTTGGCTACATGATTAAAAACCAGATTGAAATCGGCACCATTTTCACCGTTTTCTGTATTTCTATCTTTGTCGGGGTGCTCGCTGTAGCATTTTTAGGAAAAGAAACAAAGCAAACGGAGCTGGAAGATTATTAAAAACAATCCGAGTATTGATTACCGCTGTGGCGGATGATATATTGATGGACAGAAAGGGCAGGAAGACGGCCGGAGCGTCAGACAGATGCACGGTTCCGGAACGGCTTCTGCACTCTTTTAACGAAATTCTCCGAGGGGCGACAACTATGCTGACAAATCTTAAAGAATACGGCCTTCTTATTATCGGATCTTTCTTTTTTGCAATTGGTGTTAATCTCTTTGCTATTCCAAATCATCTTGGAGAAGGCGGAGTTACAGGGATATCCATGCTCTTATACTATGTGCTGGAATGGTCGCCGGGCTTCACGAATTTCATCATGAATGGAATCTTGCTTGCTGTCGGGTACCGCATGCTCAGTAAGAGGGTGACGTACTATTCCATTATTTCAATTGTTTTCACATCGGTTTTTTTACGGCTTACAGAAGGAATGGCCGCGCCGGTTGAAGATGCGATTCTTGGGACGGTCTTTGCTGGAATTTTTATCGGTGTTGGCCTTGGGCTTGTTCTCCGGGCAGGAGGAACAACCGGCGGCTCCGCCATACTTGCAAGAATGACTCAGAAATATTTCGGCTGGAGTGTAAGCAGCTCCATGCTGCTGTTCGATATGATTGTTGTACTGAGCTCTTATTTCGTCATTGGTGCTGCGAATACGATGTATACCGTCATTTCCATTTATATCAGTACAAAAGTGCTTGATTATATACTGGAAGGCTTCGATACAAGGAAGGCTGCGACCATTATTTCCGATTATGCAGATGAAGTGGCAATCCGGGTGAATGCAGATATGGACCGGGGAGTAACGGTTATCTCTGCAAAAGGCAGCTATACAAAAGAGTCACGGGACATCCTTTATATCGTGATTAACAAACAGGAGCTGTTCCAGCTGAAAAAAATTGTTCATAAGATTGACGATAAAGCGTTTGTCGTCATCCATGACGTCCGCGATGTATTCGGTGAAGGCTTTACCTTTCCGAAAACGTAAAAAAATCCCCTTCGATGCCGGAGGGGATTTTTTATATTCAGTGCTTACTTGTTAGTTGATTTCCGTGACAGACAGGTCTTCCGTTTAGCTTCCACTGCATGCCCGGATTAGCCGGTGTTCCAAACTGCACGAAGCTGATTTTTAAAAAAGCATATGGGCCACCAGGACAATGACCGGCAGCGTAATGATGGTCCGCTGCAGAAAGATGACGAACAGCTCCCAAAAAGATACGGGGATCTTGGAGCCAAGCAGCAAGCCTCCCACTTCTGACATATAAATGAGCTGTGTAACAGATAAGGAAGCAATCACAAAACGGGTCAAATCACTTTCAATATCCTGGCCTATGACAGAAGGAAGAAACATATCAGCAAACCCGACCATAATGGTTTGAGAGGCTGCCGCCGCTTCCGGTACTTGCAGAAGCTGGAGAATGGGAATGAACGGTAAGCCGAGCCATTTGAAAAAAGGAGTGAACTCAGCAATCATGAGTGCGATGGTCCCGAGCGCCATGACAATCGGTGCAACTCCCATCCACATATCCAATACATTCTTTGCCCCATCTTTGAAGAATTCCTTCACGCCCCGGCTACTCTCTGCTTTTTCGGAAGCCATTTTCAAGCCCCAGCCAAAACGGGAATATCCATTTGGAATGTCTTCATTCAATCCTGATTCTTCGTTATTTGCATACGTGTTCGATTTCCTCGAAAGCGGAGGGATTCGCGGACAGATAATCGCTGCCACAATCCCTGCAGCTGTTACCGTTAAATAAAAGGGAATGAAGTACCCCTTTAAATCGACCTGGCCAATAATGACAAGACTGAACGTAATGGACACAACTGAAAAGGTCGTGCCAATAACCGCCGCTTCCCGCTTTGTGTAAAATCCTTCTTCATACTGCTTGCTCGTAAGCAAAACGCCAATCGTTCCGTCACCAAGCCAGGATGCCAGACAATCAATGGAAGAACGGCCGGGAAGCTTAAAGACCGGCCTCATAAACTTGGCAAGAAGGGCACCGAAAAACTCGAGCAAACCAAAATTCAGGAGCAGCGGCAAGAACAAGCCTGCAAAAAGGAATACACAGAAAAGCACCGGGAGTAAATCAGTTAAAAGTAGGCCGCCCGTGTCCTCTGACCAAATCCACTCCGGTCCCGCTTTTAAAAAAGTGAGTACCGCAAAAATAGCTCCGATGATCCTCGCGGCTGTCCAAATCGGGAGAACATTGAAAAGGGCAGTCAAAAACGGGCTATTCTCCATAAAAGCAGGTTTAGCGGTTTTGTACAAAATGGTTCCCGCAGCCGTTACGGTAATAATGCCTGTCATAATACCAGGAAGCCAGCCGCCAAGAGCCTCCTGAAGCACGTTTGAGAATATAGCAATAGGGATGGTGACATCCCCGCCGTATTTTATGGGAATGATAAACAGGAAAATACCGAGCAGAGACGGAATAAGAAATTTTATTATATTAGATGACTGTATCTGATTTTTTGTATGTACGCTCAAGCTGAAAACTCCTTAGGGTGATTATTCATACATTGGCTCTCATCAAAGCTTCATTAGCTATTTTCTTTATTTTCCTCAAACATTCGCTTTTAAACCTCTCTAAAACCAATTGTTTGACGCGCTTCTGCCAATTTGGATACTCTTTAGACAGGAAATCAGTACGGAGGTGAGAGGGAAAAGAGTATAAAGATTGGAAACTGCTTCACAGGCTTTCCTGTTTACATGCCCGTCAGGAAGCGGGCTTTAACAAAGGCTCTGTTAAAGCCTGATGTTGGTTTTTAACACCTGTTGATTGAAGCGGAAGGCGCGAGACTCAAGCGAGAGCAGCGGTACAGGTGAAACCCCGAAGAAAGTGAGCGCCTGCTAACTGTTGCAATCAACAGCCAAGTTTAACGGAGCTTTTAAAAAAAGAAAGGGATGCAGACAATGAATTCTACTATTGAAACGATATTAAAACACCGCTCCATTCGCCAGTTTGAAGACCGGCCATTAACAGATGAACAAATTTCTCTGCTCGTGAAAGCGGCGCAGGCTGCCTCCACTTCAAGCAATATCCAGGCATACTCCATTATCGGAGTGAAAAATCCTGCAGCGAAGGAGAAGCTTGCCGAGCTTGCCGGCGGACAATCTTATGTGGCGCATAACGGCCATTTCTTTGTATTTTGCGCAGACCTCTACCGGCATCAGAAAATAGGGGAAATGGAGAACATGGATGTAACCGAATCCCTTGAAAGCACAGAAAAATTCATGGTCGCTCTCATCGATGCAGCTCTTGCCGCCCAAAATACAGCTGTCGCTGCCGAATCGATGGGGCTTGGCATCTGTTATATAGGAGGTTTGCGGAACAATCTCCCGGAAGTGGCGAAAGTGCTTAAAACGCCGGAACGCGTGATTCCGCTATTCGGAATGGCGATCGGCTATCCGGACCAGAATCCTGATGTAAAGCCAAGACTGCCATTCGAACATCTTTATTTCGAGGAGCAATATGATACAGATCCGGCAGAGTATGAGAAACAGCTTAATGAATACAACGAAACAGTGTCCTCCTACTATAAGGAGCGTACCGGAGGAGAGCGGTCGGATACGTGGACGGGGCAAATGGCGCAAATGCTTTCCCATCCTCAGCGGATGTACATGAAGGAATTTGTGGAAAAGAACGGCTTAAACAAGCAATAACGAAACAAGCCCCCGGTGTCTATGGGGGCTTGTTTCGTTATTTTCGTTTCGACAGCCACCAAAAAGGGAAAACGGCCACAAGATACAGAAAGTAAAGGATGGAAATGAACCATCCGGCAGGCGTTAAAACAAAGAGATCCACTACATCCTCAGCAGCCTGTTTAAAGGAGCTTTTTTTGCCTGAAGCTAGATAGAGAAGGGCAAACAGTACAGAAAAAAGGATAAAGCAAACTGCGTATGCAATAAGAAGGATCAATAAAAGTTCTGGCATTGAAGCGGTGTCCCCCGGCTTTTTCTATTATTCTAGTACATTCGTAAATCGAAAAGACCTCTCCTCGCAAAGTTTTCATCCCATCTATAAGGTTAATTTCTCCATACCATGATCCATTTCCTTTTTTTATTTCATGAACCTGTGAACAAGCTGTGTATGACGAAAAACGCAGACGCAGATATAGTAGGGAACACACGTACCCACACAAAATGTTGATAACTTTTGTGGATATGTTGATAACTTTTGTGGATAACCTGTTTGTAAACCGAGTTTTACCTGTGTATATCTAACAATTTACAAAATAAAAGCGAAACCTTAATAAAACTGTGGATAACCTTGATTGCCGGCAGGGAAAGGAACTTGAATAGGGCGGTTTTCAGACATTCCCCAAAACAAGCTAAATACCAGGTACGAAAAAACTAAATGCCCCGGAACAGGCAACACATCTCACCAAAAACAAAAAAGCAGCCCAATCATCCGATCAGGCTGCTCTTTTTTATTCACCATACAGTCTTAATCCTGCATGATTGGTAGGTCCGACATATTCATTCAGCGGGAAGGAATGTTTAATCGCAGCTGTAATGAATTTTTTAGCTTCATAAATGGCATCTTTTACATCGAGGCCTTTTGCAAGGTTCGCGGTAATGGCTGATGAATACGTGCATCCAGCGCCATGAGTATACGAAGTATCAATCCGCTCGCTTTCAAGGACTTCAAAGTCTGTGCCGTCATAAAGAACATCGACTGCTTTCTCATGATCAAGCTTTCCGCCGCCTTTAACCAGAACGTATGGAACGCCGAGTGCATGAATTTTTTGCGCCGCTTCTTTCATTTGATCAACGGTTGTGATGGCGCCGATTCCGCTCAGCTGTCCGGCTTCAAAAAGGTTGGGTGTAACAACGGTTGCAACCGGAGTTAAGATATCACGGAGTGCTTCAGCAAGCTCCGGGTAAAGGACTTCATCCGCTCCCTTGCATACCATAACAGGATCCACGACCACATTTTTCAAACCGTGCTTCTTTATTGTATCTGCTGCAAGCTGGATAATATCCACAGTCGGCAGCATACCGGTTTTCATTGCATCTGCTCCAATTCCTTCGACGATTGTAGCGAGCTGCGGTTTTATTATATCAAGCTCAACAGGGAAAACCTGATGATGCCACTCGTTGTGGGGATCCATCGCGACAATTACTGTTAAAGCAGACATTCCGTAAACTCCATGCTCCTGGAACGTTTTTAAATCAGCTTGGATTCCTGCTCCTCCGCTGCTGTCCGATCCGGCAATGGTTAATGCTTTAGGCATATTCATATGCTGTACCTCCATCCTTGTCTCTTCTTTATTTATTATACCAATAGAGTCCGTGGTTATAAAGATTCACGTGCTGTCGTTAAAAAGAACTTGCAGTTTATGGGAATAACAGATAAACTCTTAATTAAACAGTGGTTAATAAAACGGGGTGTAAAAGTGGCAGCGAGAAAAGCAGTTAAGCAGGAGCTGACAAGGGATATCATCATGGATGCTGCGCGCGAGCTATTTACAGCAGAAGGATATCAGAATGTCTCTATGAGGAAAATAGCAAAAGAACTTGGGTACAGCCATGGATCCATCTACTATCACTTCAATAGCAAGGCGGAACTCTTTTATGCGATGGTCCGTTCTGATTTTCAGCTCCTGGATGACGTTCTGAACCGAATTGTGGACAGGGAACAGGCATCAGATGAAGAGAAGCTCAAAAGCATCTTATTTGGATATATTGAATTTGGGCTCACCCATCAGAGTCACTATGAAGTGATGTTTCTTATTAAGGATGAGGAAGTAAAGAGCTATTTTGCACAGGAACCGAACATCAGCTATGAGAAATTCGCACAGTCTCTTTATAACCTCACGGATGGAAAAGTAACGGTTTCCGAAATCTGGTCTGTTTTTCTATCGCTCCATGGATTTGTGACACATTATAGCAAAACAGGAATGAAGTTTGAAGATACGAAAGAAATGGCGGAGCGCCATGTCCAATTTTTAATGCAGACACTTATTAAAAAATAGCTGCAGATCGCGCTGCAGCCTTTTTTTACCCCGTAATTGACCACTGGTTAAATAATAGGAGGGATTTGGATGAAAAAGATTGCGGTACTTGGAGCCTCAGGAGGAATGGGGTATTCACTAGTAAACGAACTTGTGCGTCAAGGATTTGAAGTGACGGCATTTGCACGGAATAAAAAGAAACTTGAGCGGCTCTTTGGAGGAGTAAGAGAAATCGATATTAAAACTGGCGATGCTTTTAAAGAGGAAGATATCCTGCAGGCCTGCAAAGGAGCGGAAGTGATTTTTCATACAGTCAGTGTTCCCTATTCGGACTGGACGGATGGACACCCCGCCATCATGAGGCATGCGGTGCAGGCGGCTAAGATTGAGCAGGCGAAGCTGATTATAATTGATAATATTTACGCATATGGCAGACAATACAGCAAAAAAGTAACGGAAAATGCGCAAAAAAATCCCCATACTAAAAAGGGGAAAATTCGTTTATCCCTTGAGAACATGGTAAGAGAAGCAGGAATCCCATACATGATCCTCCATTTCCCTGATTATTACGGGCCTAATGCTGAGAATTCGCTTCTTCATCAAACACTGAAAAATGTCATGGCCAATAAACGGGCCATTTTTATAGGAGATATGGAGATAAAAAGAGAATTCATCTATACTCCGGATGGAGCTAAAGCTGCGGTAACTCTGATCTTAAATGAGGAGGCGTACGGGCAAAATTGGAACATTCCTGGGGCGGGGACAATAAGCGGGAACGAAATAATAAGCTTGCTCAAAACAGAAGCCGGCTACTCGAGACCTGTCATGAAAATAGGAAAACGGGCGATTTGGTTTATGGGTCTGTTTAACCGGAATATGAAGGAAGTGAGAGAAATGATGTATTTGAATGAACAGCCTGTTATTTTATCCGGGGAGAAATATGAACAGAAGGCAGGACCTCTTCCATCTACATCCTATAAGCGTGGGATTTCAGAAACGCTGGCTTTTATGGCACGCTCGGAGCACTCTTAACTAAAAGAAATCATTCGTTTCAGCCGGTTTGTCCGAATCTCGGGCTTTTATAAAGGCTATTTTAAAGGATGTTGTTGATTTTTCACACCTGTTGATTGGAGCGGAAGGCGTGAGACTCCGAGCTGAGAGCAGCGGGACAGGTGAGACCCCGCAGTGGCGAAGCCAGGAGGAGGCTCACCGCCCGCCCAAGGATAAGCAAACGACTTCAGCGGAAATCAACAGCCAAGTTTAACAGAGCTTTTATAAAAAAGAGAAGAAGCAGCTGCGTTCCGATGAATGTGTAAAAAAATCAGGAAGCCGCCGCCGTATAAACTGAACCGGCGGCACATGGTTTGAACCGTGATATAATGACACTAAATGAAGAAAAAGCAGGTGATCCGTTGGACATTCAAACCTTATATGATGAGATTTATGACCGCTTGGAAAAGGACCACAATCAAGTGATGGGCACCCTGCAGCAAAACGGGCTGAATGAAGAGGAAAAAGAGAAAGCGGAGCGGATGGAACTTGCTCTTCAAACGGCTAAAGATATTTTTGAAAACATCATGACACCGGGAACGAGCATGAAAATCGTTCATTCAAAAGGATCATTGACGATTGAAATTAATGATTAGTTAGTCTTGGATGAATTTCTCCTGCTGCCACTCGGTTTTTTCCTTCCTGATCTGTCCGGGGGATTTTCCGGTTACTTTCCGGCATACTTTATTTAAATAATTGGCATTCGTATATCCGACAAGCCCGGCAATCTCTTCAATAGTGTATTTGGTGTGCGTAAGCAATTCAACTGCTTTTGCCACGCGGATGTTCGTTAAATATTGAATCGGGGTAAGACCCGTATTTTTCTTGAACATTCTTGTGAAATGGTATCTTGAAAGACCGGATGCATCTGCCATTTCGTCAGGACCGATCGGGCTATCGTACGAATGTCTTGCGAAAAGCACGGCACTGACGACACTCTCGGGCCACTCATCCATTTCTTTATCCATCTCCGATACGTATTCATACAGCTCCATGATGAATTGATAGGCGAGACTCGATCCTTTATAGGCGGATTTGATGTTTTTTGTACTCGCTTCATCATAAATTTGTTTTAACAGCTTCACCGGGATGGATTCTGGATGGAAACGAAGAACCTGGCTGGTCTTTTGACGGATATGATTGATGCAGCGATCTGCTTCCTCCCCATACAAGGTTAGGTACATAAACTCCCATTTATCGCTTGTTTCCGGCAAATAGTAGCGGTAATTACTTGGGCTTTTTACGATAAAAGCCTGTCCCGGCTGAACTCGATGGGTTTTCCCGTCTATTTGAATTTCTCCGAATCCTGAGAGGGTCACCTGGAAAATGACCTTCCCCAAATCCTTCCTCTCAGTCCCGCTCCACGAATAAATGGAGGATGCCTGCACATCCCATCCGACCGACCAGAGCTGGGCGAGCTTATTCAGAGGCTCTTCTTTAAAGCGGAACGCGACAGACCCGTATGATGATGCAGGCATAAACCTTCCCTCCAAGCAAAAAAAGATTATTTTATCTGCAGGACAGTTAATCTGCTAAGTTGTGGAAACATTGAACCTTTGCGCAATAGCCTTCTTTTATAAGAGCAAAAAAATACCCTTGTTTATGAACTATTTTACCATTGTCATCCCCTATTCACACCTCTACAATGAAAATAGGTATTGAATACGTTTTCAAATACGAAAAGAAATGTTCGTATCCAGAGTGCGAAAGACGGTTCGTGCGATAAATATTGATAGAATGTCAGGTGGGAAAACGATGCTTAAAAAGTTACTTAATCAATTTAATGAAGTATTCGGGCATGGGTCAGAACCGCGGGCTTTTTTTGCTCCGGGACGAGTGAACTTAATCGGAGAGCATACGGATTATAACGGCGGACACGTCTTCCCGTGTGCCTTAAATGTCGGAACATACTGTCTTGTAAGAGAACGGAGCGATCAGCTGATGAGGCTGTATTCTCTGAATTTCAAAGAAAAAGGAATCATGGAATTCGGGATGGATGATCTCCAATATCGGGAGGAACATGATTGGGCTAATTATCCGAAAGGGGTTATGAAAGAATTCGCTATAAAAGGAATGAAGCTGATCCACGGAATGGATGTGCTGTATTTCGGAAATATCCCGAACGGTGCCGGACTTTCATCTTCAGCATCCATTGAACTTGCTTCAGCTGTGATGTTCAACGAACTGACAAGATCTTCAATAGACATGATTGAACTGGTCAAAATGAGTCAGCATGCAGAAAACGACTTTATTGGTGTAAGCTGCGGAATTATGGACCAATTTGCCATTGGGATGGGCAAGAAGGATTCGGCTGTGCTCCTAAACTGCCAAACTCTGGAGTATGAGTACAGTCCGCTGGAATTGAATGATGCGGTCCTCGTCATTTCCAATACAGGAAAACGACGGACACTTGCGGATTCAAAGTACAATGAGCGCCGTGCTGAATGTGAGCGCGCATTGAAACAACTGAAAAGAAAGCTCGATATTCAGTCACTCGGAGATCTGTCTGCGGAGGAATTTGAACAAAACCAATATGCAATCGAAAATGAAACAGACCGAAAAAGAGCCCGGCATGCTGTTATGGAAAATATCCGGACTTTAGAGGCGGTGAAGCGTCTCCGCGAAGGAGATATAGCAGGCTTCGGACAATTAATGAATGAGTCCCACAAATCACTGAGGGATGATTATGAAGTAACCGGAAAAGAACTGGACGCAATGGCGGAAATTGCTTGGGAACAGCCGGGTGTCACCGGTTCAAGAATGACTGGTGCAGGCTTCGGCGGATGCACGGTCAGTATTGTACAAAAAGACGCGGTCCCTTCATTCATTTCCGGGGCGGGTGCCGCTTATGAAAAACAAACAGGTCTGATCCCGGCATTTTATGTTGTGGAAGTTGGCGAAGGTGCAAGAGAAATCACTTCTATTTAAGGAGGAAATATCATGGCAATTTTAGTTTGCGGCGGAGCCGGATATATCGGAAGTCACGCGGTGTCGGAGCTGCTGGACCGGGGAGAACAGGTCATTGTGGCGGACAGCCTGCAAAAAGGACATGTGGAGGCGGTTCTGGAAGGAGCGAAGCTTTACACGGGCGACTTGCGGGATGAAGCGTTCTTAAGGCATTTATTTCAGGAGAATGAGATTGAAGCTGTAATGCATTTTGCAGCAGACTCTCTAGTTGGAGAGAGTGTCGAAGATCCTCTGAAGTACTACGATAACAACGTTTACGGCGCCCTTTGCCTTCTGAAAGTGATGAAGGAGTTTGATGTCAAAAAAATCGTGTTTTCTTCAACGGCTGCTGCTTACGGAGAGGCGGAAACTATTCCGATTCGGGAAGATGAGCCGACGGAACCGACAAATCCATACGGGGAAACGAAGCTTGCCATTGAAAAAATGCTGAAGTGGTCAGAGAAAGCATACGGATTGAACTATATGGTCCTGCGCTATTTTAATGTAGCGGGTGCCCATATGGAAGGAAAGCTTGGAGAAGACCATGATCCTGAGACCCATCTCATCCCCATCATTCTGCAAGTGGCACTGGGCCGGCGCGGAAAGATTATGATTTACGGAGAGGATTATGCGACACCGGATGGGACGTGTATAAGGGATTACATTCACGTAACGGATTTGGCGGACGCTCATTTGCTTGCTCTTGACGCTCTAAGAAAAGGGGCGGTGAGCGGGACATATAACCTTGGTAACGGAAACGGGTTTTCTGTAAAAGAAGTGATTGATGCTGCAAGACGTGTAACAGGTCATGCCATTCCTGCCGAAGCGGCGCCGAGGAGAGCGGGAGATCCTGCGAGATTAGTTGCTTCGTCTGAAAAAGCAGTCTCAGAGCTTGGCTGGAAGCCAAAGTATGCTGACCTTGAAGTAATGATTGAGAGTGCGTGGAAATGGTATCAAAAACACCCGGATGGCTATTAAACGATTGCCATAACTGAATAGGAGGGAACGGTATGCCAAATCCGATTTATGCGTATATAGAGGAACTGCTTCAATATGGAATGGAGAAAAAGCTCGTGTCCAAATGGGATGTGGATCTCGTAAGAAACAGGCTTTTTGAGGCTCTGGATCTTAATGGTGAACAGGCCGAGGCTTCAACTGGCGGAGTGCCGGATACGCCCATTCCGATTTTGGAGAAAATTCTTGGATGGGCGGCTGTTAATGGACGGCTTGAGGCAGACTCTGTCACTTACCGGGATCTTATGGATACGAAGCTGATGGGATGTCTTACTCCATCCCAGTCTGAAGTCATCCGCCGATTCATTGAAAAATCAGACCGGGAAGGCATTGAAGCAGCAACGGATTCTTACTACCAGTTTGCTCAGGATGTCCACTATATCCGAACGGACCGAATTGCGAAAAATCAGCATTGGTATTCGTCTACTCCTTACGGAAAAATGGAGATCACTATTAATCTGTCGAAGCCCGAAAAAGATCCGAAGGCCATTGCTGCGGCAAAGCAAATGGCAGACAGCCGTTATCCTGACTGCCTCCTCTGCAAGGAAAATGTCGGCTACGCCGGCAGAGTGAATCACCCTGCAAGGCAGAATCACCGGATTATCCCTGTCGGACTCAATGGAGAAGAATGGTTTCTTCAATATTCTCCTTATGTGTATTATAAAGAACACTGTATCGTATTCGCAGGAGAGCATAAGCCCATGCGTATTTCGAAAGAAACCTTCGTAAGGCTGCTCGACTTCACAGATGAGTATCCGCATTATTTTCTCGGATCCAATGCAGACCTTCCGATTGTTGGAGGATCCATTCTGAGTCATGATCATTTTCAGGGCGGGCGCCACGACTTCCCGATGGCCAAAGCAGAAATGGAGAAAATGTTCTCTTTTCCCGATTTCCCGGGGCTGAAAGCTGGAATAGTGAAGTGGCCGATGTCTGTAGTCAGGCTTCAGGGGACGGACAAAGCGCATCTGGTGCAGCTTGCTGATCATGTTCTGAATGGCTGGAAGGCTTATTCGGATCCGGATGTGAATGTGTATGCCTCATCGGGAGAGGAACCGCACAATACGATCACACCTATTGCGAGGCGGAGAGGCGGACTGTTTGAACTGGACCTGGTCCTGCGCAATAACCGGACGAGTGAAGAACATCCAATGGGGATTTTTCATCCCCATCAAGAAGTTCACCATATAAAAAAAGAGAACATCGGTCTCATTGAAGTAATGGGATTAGCGGTTCTGCCCGGGCGTTTAACAGAGGAAATGAAGCAGCTTTCCGAGATTCTTCCATTAGAAGACGCCGAAGAGGAAATCAGGAAGCGTCCGGAACTCCGCAAGCATTTGGACTGGGCGCTTGAAATAAAGAAGCGCTGCAGCATGAACGGGGATAACGCTTATGCTTTATTGCAGGAAGAACTGGGGAAAGTGTTCGCTGTGATCCTTGAGCATGCCGGTGTATTTAAACGGGATGAAAAAGGAATGGCAGCTTTTACATCCTTTATTGAAAAAACGGGTGGAGAACCCGTTCAACTATAAGCAGACAGGAGTGTGGATGGATGTTTATCGGAGTGGATTACTATCCTGAGCAGTGGCCTGAATCGAGATGGCCGGAAGATATCAGGCTTATGAAGGAGCTCGGAGTGAATGTGGTAAGACTGGCTGAATTTGGCTGGCAGCTGATGGAGCCGGAAGAGGGGCGCTTTGATTTCTCCGTTTATGACCGGGCCATTCAACTGCTTACCGATCATGGAATCAAAATTGTACTTGGAACGCCGACTGCTACTCCGCCTGCCTGGCTGATCCAGAAGCATCCGGAAATCCTGCCGACGGATGAGAACGGGGTTCAAATTTCCTTCGGAGCGAGAAGGCATTACACGGTAAACAGCAAGGTCTTTCGTGAATATACGAAAAAAATCGTCGCTGAAATGGCAAAACATTATGGTCAGCACCCGGATGTAATCGGCTGGCAGACAGATAATGAATACGGACATGAAAAATCAGACCGGAGCTACGGAGAAGAGGACCGGCAAGCCTTCCAAGACTGGTTAAAACAAAAGTATGAAACGCTTGTTCGTCTTAATAAAGAATGGGGTACCGTCTTTTGGAGCCAGACGTATACGGATTGGGCACAGATTCCCGTGCCGAGAAAAGTGCTCCAGGAACACAATCCAAGTCTGCTTCTTGATTTTGACCGTTTTTGTGCGGACGCCTACACAAGCTACAACAAGCTGCAGACCGATATCCTAAGGGCCCATATCCGGGAAAATCAATTTTTGACTCATAATTTCGTCTATACGGACCAGGCCATCAATCAATGGGACATGGCGGAGGATCTGGATTATGTCGCCTATGACAATTATCCGGTATGGGGCGGACTGGCAGAACCGGTCTCTCCTTCCGCCATTGCCCATCAGCATGACTTGTGCCGGGGGACAAAGAACGGAAAAGGCTACTGGGTTATGGAGGAACTGTCGGGAGCTCAAGGATGGAGCAAAATCGGCTACCTTCCGAGACCCGGACATATTAAACTCTGGACCTATCAGGCTATTTCAAGAGGAGCAGAGGCGATCGTTTATTTCAGATGGCGTGCAGCGCATTTTGGAACAGAAGAATTTTGCCACGGCATTCTTGACCATGATGGCATTCCGAAGCGGAAATTCCGCGAAGTAAAGGAAGTCATCGATTCATTAAAGAAACATGGTGATGACTGGATTGCCTCGAAGTATGAAGCGCAGGCAGCGGTTTACTACGAGCCGGAGAACGCATGGGCATGGAGAATTCAGCCGCAGAGCAGCGCATTTTCCCACCGGGAAGAGCTTTTAAGACATTATACCCCGGCCCATCGTTTAAACGTGGCCACTGATGCGGTAAACAGCCGCAGCAGTCTGGATGGCTATAAAACGGTTATTGTCCCTATTTACTTCCTTGAGAATCCTGTATTTACAGAAAAGCTGAAACGGTATGCAGAAAACGGAGGAACAGTCGTATTCAGCTATCGTTCAGGTGTGAAAAAGCCAAATAACTTTGTAACCGGACAAACGCTTCCGGGTGAGCTTTCCGCTATGACGGGTATTCAGATCAATGAGTATGAATCTTTGCAAACCGGACAGCAGAATAAGGTAATCGGGACGTCAGGCAGTCTGAACGGCCTTGAATCCGGCGCATCGGTTTGGTGTGATTTAATTGATCCGGTTACAGCGGAGGTTCTGGCAGAATACGATGGCTGCTTTTACAAAGGGACAGCTGCAGTTACAAAGAACCGATTCGGAAAAGGAACGGTTTATTATATTGGAACAGCCCTTGAAGAACACATGCTCACGGCTCTATACAAAGACATTTTTGAAGAAGCGGGAGCAGATTTCATGGAAACTGAACGAGGGACAGAGGTCGTCATCAGAGGGAGCTTCTTAAGTGCGATGAATCATTCTGTCGATTCATCCGCCGAACTCAATCTGCCTGAAGGAACATGGATGGATTGTGCATCAGAGGAAAAAGTTCCGGCGTCCATTATGCTGGATCCGCTCGGCTCTGTTTTGCTTAAAAAAATATAAAGATTAGAAGCTGGGACAAAACTAAAATTGTTGTCTTTTAACCGAATATTTCTTTTGAAAAAGCATGAAAAACAAAAAAACCGAACTATTACGAAACTCTATACCAGAGTTTCAGATAATAGCTCGGTTTTTTTATTCGCTATGTTAAAGCATGCTGTTGATTTTTTTTACCCTGTTGATTGAAGCGAACGACAGTAGCGGAAATCAACAGCAAAGTTCAACAGAGCTTTTTTATTAGAAGGAAACCTTTTGTCCTGGCCTCTTTTTTTGAATCCATCGAATCATAAATAGGGATAATAAGGATTTTTAATCAGGACTAATGGTTTATTTATAAAGATTTCCACTTTGAATAGGTTTTAAAGGTGTATTTTCAAGGAATGTATAGAGTATTAAAACCTAAAGGAGTGACAATTCAATGAACTTTATCGTATCTATCTTAATCGCATTAGTCATCGGCTGGATTGGTGACATGCTAGTAAAAAACTCAATGCCGGGCGGAATCATTGGTTCCATTATCGCAGGATTTGCAGGCGCATGGCTTGGCACATTGCTCCTTGGAGCGTGGGGACCGGAAATCGCAGGTTTCTATATTATCCCGGCGATTATCGGTGCAGCCATTATCGTATTCCTTGTAGGACTAATCTTTAGAGCGACAAAAAGAACAGCTCATTAATAGAAGAAGCGGATTGCATATCCGTGCTTCTCAAGTCAAAGACTAACCCTTAAAACAGGGTTAGTCTTTTTATTTATCCAGATGAAGGGCGCTTTACTCTTCTTTAGCCAAAATGACAATGCGGCCGCTGGCAAGTTCCTCTTCATAGTGAAGTGCTTCATTCTGGCTTAAGCCAAGAGCAGCCATTTTGGATGTCAATTCTTCCGTTCTGGATCGAAACGCGTTCGCCATCGTGTTGAATAGCCCCTTATCCATTGTGCTCATTTCCTTTGTATCTGTGTTTTCGGTTAAATGCCTGGAACGGTCCGGATCTTGTGCGAACAAAAAAATGGAATGTTTGCTTAACCCTTGTTCTTCCAGCTCCTTAACTTTTTCAGAGGCCTGAACTCCATTTTCAACCACAAACAATTTCATTCTCAATTCCTCCCTAAAGACAGTGTTTAATGAGACAGTACCCTGTTTGACAAGAGTAAAAACTAACCTGCTGAAAGATGATATCGGACGCAATATATGATTTAATGAAAACAAAGAAACGTAAGTGAGGGATGGCTAAATGAAAATATCTGTCGTAATCACAACCTATAACCGTTTATGGGCGCTTGCCGAGCTAATGGAATGTCTCCTGCGGCAGACACTGAAGCCGTATGAAATCATTATTGTCAATGATGCGGGAGAACGGGTGGACAGACTGAAGGAGATGTATCCGGAGCTGCCAATCCAGATTGAGCATTTAACTGAAAATGGAGGCCATGTTACCGCAAGAAACCTCGGAGTGAGGCAGGCGACAGGGGAGGCCATTATGCTGTGCGACGATGATGACCTGCTCATGCCCGCCCACCTGGAGCGCATGTCCCGCGCATTGGATAAGGCGGATCTTGTTTACTCAGATGCTGAAATTGTAAGGTTCAAATGGCAGAGATTCATCCGTTTCCCGCAGGAGAGAAAGCTCTTTGCCTATCAGTATGATCCGCATAATATGAAGCGGTTCTCCACTTACGTACCGTCCGGGAGTTTGTACAAGAGGCAGCTTCATGATCAAATAGGCTACTTTGACTTGGATGTGCACAATTATTGGGATTGGGATTTTATTTTAAGAGTGATGAAAAATCATATCGTTAAGCGGGTACCAGTTGCAGGGGTTATTTATTCATTCGACGGGGACGGAGACAATCAATCTGCCCAGCTGGACTCTGTGAGACAAGGGTTTTTGAACATTTTGGCTGATAAACATGATCTTGGAGAACTAGAGGTCAAAAACTTTTCGGCACTGCTGGAAGAACCTGAAATAAAAACGTTTGAATCATCGAGTGAGATTAGCTGGGACGGGATGCCGATTGTCTCCAGGCTCGCCCAGGAAAATTCTTTAGCGAAATAGAAAAGCGGGGTGAGGGGAATGACAGCGAAGCAGCTAATCAAAAACGACTGGTGGAATGAACTGGAGGAGCAGTTTTCAGAGAATTATTACGTATCTTTAAGAGAAAAATTAAAGCGCGAATATGAAAGCGGGACCGTTTATCCGGACCCGCATGACTTATTTAACGCCCTCCATTTGACCCCTTACAGTGAAGTAAGGGCCGTCATTTTAGGACAGGATCCGTACCACGGACCCGGACAGGCTCATGGATTGAGCTTTTCAGTTAAAGAGGGGGTCCGGAAACCTCCTTCGCTTAAAAACATTTATAAGGAGCTGAGCAGCGATCTCGGATGCCCTGAGCCTTCTCACGGTTCCCTCGTTAAATGGGCAGAACAAGGGGTGCTGCTGCTGAACACCGTCTTATCTGTGCGGAAAGGGGAAGCCAATTCCCATAAAGACCTTGGCTGGGAACGGTTCACAGATGAGGTCATCAGAAGCCTGAACAATAAAGAAGATCCGGTTGTGTTTATCCTTTGGGGGAAGCATGCGCAGGCTAAAAAAGAACTCGTTGATCTGACGAAGCATGCAGTAATTGAATCGCCTCATCCCAGTCCGTTTTCAGCAAACCGGGGATTCTTTGGGAGTAAACCTTTTTCAAGAACGAATGAATTTTTGAAAGAAAAAGGCTTGAAAGAAATTGACTGGTGCATATAAAAAAGGCTGGCAATGTGCCAGCCTTTTTGCCTTTATACGAGGGATTTTGCCCGCTCATGATCCGTTACGATCAGAAGAATCTTCCCTTGATCCAATTTTTCCTCATATGCCTCAGCCTCTGTTTCAGAGAAACCTACGTCCTGCAATTTGGCGCGCAGCTCGTCTCCCTTTTTGCTGAACATATTGCCTACTGCACTGCCAAGTCCCATCTCGGCTAGACCGATTGTATTGGCATCTGCATTGTGGGCTACGCGTTTCGTGCGCTCATCATCGTGTGAAAGAACATATAAATCTTTAGGATCGACCCCTTGGCCTTTTAATTCTAAAATATCGTTTTTTAATGTTTCATCATTTGTATACTCTTTTACTACTGGTTTCATTTTCTTCGCCTCCTGATTTTGTTGTCCACTACTTATTTAGCACGTATCAGC
Organism: Bacillus sp. FJAT-42376; assembly: GCF_003816055.1. Classification (NCBI taxonomy): domain Bacteria; kingdom Bacillati; phylum Bacillota; class Bacilli; order Caryophanales; family Bacillaceae; genus Bacillus; species Bacillus sp. FJAT-42376. Next base: position 118,330 of record NZ_CP033906.1, on the reverse strand, counting down.
ATAATTAAAACCTGCGGATGCTTTTTCGGTCCTTTCGGCCTATTTAAGTTTGTCTCTTTCCACCGAAAAGGCAAACCCCTTGTGTTCGTCAGAAGAATGAAGTATTATATAAAAACTAGCTGCATTGTTCGTAATGATAATAAAGTTTTAACCTTTAAGCTGTAATAGGGAGTTTTACATTGAACCGCAGATGATACGCCTTCGTCTATACGACAGGGAGGACATCATTTAGCGTTTCTGCGAACACCCACTTGGAGAAGTGGTGGTTTAAAACTTTCTTATAATGAGTTACGGCAACAGCGGCTACCTTATTTGTTATTAGAGCCAGTTTCCATTGGGAAACTGGCTTTTCCTATGGCTGGATTGGGAAGGGCCCGCAATTCGTGGTAAAATAGAGAAACAAGCAACGTGAGAAGGAGGGTCGTTATGGACATTTCAATACACCAGCTGCTGAACAAAATGGAAGCAGAGCTGCGGCAGGCAAAGATAGCAGGCTCTGATCAGGGCATCAGGGATCGGCTTCTCGTCATTAAAAGTCTTTGTGATGTGGTGCTCGAGCAGGAACCGGATCGTTCTGAGGAAAAACCTGAACCGGCAGAGAAAAATGGCATCAGTGAAGCTGAACTGCAGAAAATGATGGGAATATCCAAGCCTTCTTCTTCGAAAATAATGGGTACAGATGGCCGCTTAGAAGATGAAGGAGCGAATGGTTCGTCGTTATTTGATTTTTAATAAGCCGTTTGTTCGGCTTTTTTTAATGGAGGTACACAGATGAAATTGCTTTTATCCGCCCTGCAATGGGTCTTCTTTATTATTGCTTCTACAATTGTCGTGCCGATTGCAATCGGCCAGCTTTACGAGCTTGATGGCGCCCAGACCGCCGTTCTTATTCAAAGTACGCTCTTTGTCCTTGGCCTTGCAGGATTGATGCAGGTCCTGTTTGGCCACAAACTGCCGATTAATGAAGGTCCGGCTGGATTGTGGTGGGGGGTTTACTCCATCTATGCCGGATTGAGCAGCACGCTTTTTGCAAGCTTCATAGATACACTTCAGAACCTCCAGGGTGCGCTTATCATGAGCGGCGGTTTCTTTCTGCTGTTTGCGCTGCTCGGTCTTGTTGATAAACTGGCAAAATTATTTACTCCCCTTGTCACAGGCACTTATCTGCTTCTGCTCGTATTCCAGCTGAGCGGTTCCATCGTTAAAGGGATTATGGGGGTTGGCTACCGGGGATCGAAGGCAGATCCGGCTGTGTTCGCGGCAGCCGCAGCCATCCTGCTTTTTACCTTTTTTCTAAGCCGGATGAAACGGCCGTTTTTCAAACAATATTCCATCCTCATCGGCCTTCTTGCCGGCTGGGGGGTCTTTGCGCTGCTCGGCCTCGCTAAACCGGTCAAAGGTACAGCCGATTGGTTCGCATTCCCCGTGCTGTTTCCATTCGGCGTACCGGTTTTCAATGCAGGCATGATTGTCACGGCCTTTTTTATCACGCTGCTCCTGATTGCCAACATGCTAGCAAGTATTAAAGTGGCAGAGCAGGCTGTCCGGGCATTGGGCGGAGGAGATGCGGAGATTCCTGGACGGGGCAAGCGGGCAAGTATTTTTGCCGGCCTCAGCCACGGGATCAGCGGACTTACCGGAGCGGTCGGTCCTGTCCCTATTTCAGGAGCCGCCGGATTTATTACAACGACAGGCAATGGCGCAAAGCGTCCGTTTATTTTAGCCAACCTTCTTGTTATTGTGATGAGTATGATTCCTCTGATCCTTAATCTGTTTGCCGCACTTCCAGCACCGGTCGGATTCGCCGTTCAATTTGTCGTTTTCTCGGGCATGATTGGAATGGCACTCCGACAGCTTAATGAAACACAGGATAAAGATCGAATGCTGTACACAATGGGGATTGCGCTGCTCGCGGGCACAGGAGCCATGTATGTTCCGCCCGAGGCATTTACCGGATTTCCGCCTGTCTTAATCTCTATTTTTAACAACGGATTGATTTTGGGAACCATCCTTGCGATTATAGTAGACCAGCTTACGCTTAAATTTGGAAAAAAGGCGAATGGCTAAAGCGGTCACAAAACGTTCATGACACAGTCAGTTGGAAAGTTCGAAGCGGTGGGGTAAGATGAAAGAAGACGATTTCATAACAGGAGCTGGTAGAAATGAAGCTGTTCATTATTTTCGCCGCCATTAACGCCTTCCTGGCAGTGGCGCTTGGAGCCTTTGGGGCACATGGACTGGAAGGAAAAATTCCGGAGAAATATATCGCCATATGGGAAAAAGCCGTTACCTATCAGATGTTTCATGCAGGAGGCCTCTTCGTTGCGGCTTTTCTAGCAGATAAAATCTCGAATGCCGGACTGGTGACGTGGGCCGGGTGGCTCATGCTTGCAGGCATTATCCTATTCTCTGGCAGTCTTTATGTCCTTGCCGTCACCCAGATTAGTGTGCTTGGCGCCATTACCCCCCTTGGCGGACTATGTTTCCTTGCTTCATGGGTTATGATTGTGATAGCCGCAGTAAAATATTTATAACAAAAAAAGAGCTGTGCAGGAGCATGGCTCTTTTTTTGTGTGCCGATTCGGTCAGGGGTTCCGGGGGTGCAGTTTGGCTGATGGTTGATGGTTTGCCGGTTGCGGTTTGCGGTTTACAGTTTCCGGTTTGCACTGACCCCCGCTTCGCTAAAGGGCGAAAGCTCCGTCCCTGCAAACCGCTAATCCTTTCAGCGCAAGGGATGCAGGCAGTCTTCCTCTGTCCCTTGATGCGGTGAAGGGATGAGGGTCAGTGCATAGCACTGACCCTCGCCTCGCTAAAGGACGAAAGCTCCGTCCCTGCAAACGGCCAATCCTTTCAGCGCAAGGGATGCAGGCAGTCTTCCTCTGCCCCTTGATGCGGTGAAGGGATGAGGGTCAGTGCAGAGAAATACAGAGCATTGCCCCCCCGTTAAAACACGGTTAATCCGTCAGTTTGACGCACAATTCTCTATGAAAAGTGAAAGTTTCTCCGGTATCCGGTTACCGGGGTGAATATGTTGCCATTGCAAACGGATACTCATAATTGATTTCCTCATCGAAGGTAATATAATCCAGGTACACCATGAGAAGCAGATACCGTCTTCCTGTTTGGGAATCGCTCAGGATAATATGGTCCCTTCCCGCTGCCTCGATCGTCCCTTTGAAAATCATTGCATTCCACTCTTTATTGTTTTCAAATGTCATATAAACGGTCGCGGTTTTGCCTCTGTTCAGTCTTAAAATGTTCTCAATATACGATTCTTCCAGCGGCAGCATTCCGGGAATACTCTGAGAGGGAGAAGCCTGTGACTGCATGGGAGGAATCTGAAATCCCTGCATTTGCCCCTGGCCCTGCTGCCCCTGCATGCCGCCCATTCCCTGTTGTCCCATTCCCTGTTGTCCCATTCCCTGCTGACCCTGGCCTTGCTGCATTTGTCCCTGACCTTGCTGTCCTTGCATCGCAAAAGGCTGATAAGCCCGCTGGTCATAAGAAGCATCATATCCCGGATCGTATCCGTACCCGTAGCCGGGATAAGGATATGGTGCCTGCTGCTGCCCGTTGTTTCCCTGCTTTTTATTAAATAGCATGAAAATCCCCCATTTCATGAGTTGTCATTTCAAAACATCAGCGCGCTGAAAAAACAGAAGCGCCATCCTGCTGGCTAGGGGTATAGAAGCATTGTAATATCCAGCGCCCGGAATTCTCCTGGCTGTACCAGGTTTCCGGAGCAATTTCCGGCAGGCTTGAGCGAATACTCCCCCGGCCTGCAGTGATTCCCTGCAGCGACGTTTTTGGCGAGGTTTAACGTCAGTGGAAGGAAATTCCTGGTAAAAAGATCCTGCTTAAGTCACTTCAAATCCTCCAGGCCGCTGAATGCCTGCCTTTTATAGAGGATATGCCTTTAACATCAAGACAGGAGTCTTTACCTCTGTTCACCTCAAAAAGCATTCCCATTGCACTGACTCCAGCACCTGCCGCCCTCATCTGCCTTGAAAGCTTCTTGTCATGTATTCACCCCTGAGAAGAGAAAGACTGAATACCATACTCAACACAGATAGTATGAGAAAAGAAATGGAATTATTCTTTTTTATAACAGGCAAAAAACGCTCATTGGTACATAGGGTAGAAAGAGGAAATAGAAAAAGAGGAGGCAATCACTTGTACAGCAGCTACAATAGCATTGGACATTCGTTAGCTTACAGGCAAGTAAGAGCCAACATTATTACTCTCACCGAAATTCAGCTGGCAGGCTTTGCTTCTGCTGCCCCTGTACTAACGATAAACGGAGATGATGGAACGAGCTTTAGGGCAAGGAGGACCGGCAATGGCAGCTACCGGCTTACCGGAAGCCAGCTTCTTAAAATTGGGGTAAGCTACCGAGTCGCGGATTTGAATATCCGAGTGGCCGTTCCCAAGCTGTTAATGGCCAGGCAGACGGCGGCAAATCAGATTGAAATCGTTTATGATCGACCTTGCGATCTTGCCTCTGCTTTAAAAGTGACGAACTATTGGATCAGAGTTAATCAGGCGCAGCCGTCAGGAATCGGTACAGTCGGAATGAATGGGCAGCTGCTTGCTTCGAACAGCCTGACCCCTCAGAACTCGGTGATCGCCCCTTCGGATTCATCAAAAATGCGGTTCACAATTTCATTTAGGCAAAGTGCAGTGTCCGGGGTGGTCCATGAAGTTCTCCCTTGTTTTGTGAATGAGGAGGGGCATACCGGCTACAGAGGAGAGAACTGGGATCAGGACAGCAGCAATCAATTTACCGCGCGCTAAAAAGCTCTTTCCTGATGGAAAGAGCTTTTACTGTTAAATATGGAAAAACGACTGGACCTTTTCAGGAGAAAGAATATTTCCGACATAGAAGGATCCAAATTCGCCGTATCGGGCACTTACCTCGTCAAACCGCATTTCATAAACAAGCTTTTTAAACTGAAGAACGTCATCGGCAAAAAGGGTAACGCCCCATTCGTAATCATCAAAACCAACAGAGCCGGAAATAATTTGCTTAACCTTGCCTGCGTATTGTCTGCCAATCATTCCATGGCTTCTCATCAGGCTTTTACGCTCATCCATCGGAAGCATATACCAGTTGTCGTTGCCCTGTCTGCGCTTGTCCATTGGATAGAAGCAGACATGCTTCGCTTTTGGAAGCTCCGGATATAGCCGCGCGCGCACCTGAGGATTTTCATACGGGTCTCCGTCTCCTGCAAGGTAGTTGCTCAGCTCAACGACAGATACATAGGAAAATGCCGGCAATGTGAATTCAGCAAGGCGGGATTTATTAAATTCCGTTTCAATCTCGTTCAGTTCCTCCATAGTCGGCCGCAAGAGCATCATCATGAAATCTGCTTTTTGTCCAACAATGCTGTAAAGAGCGTGACTGCCTTTTCCGGCTTTCTCCACTGCGCCCCATTTTTCAAGGAGGCCGGAGAATTCATGGATAATCATTTCGCGTTCGTCGCCCGTCAGCATCTTCCATGCTGCCCAGTCAAGCGTTCTGAAATCATGCAAAGCGTACCAGCCGTCAAGGGTTTGTGCAGCTTCGTTTTTCGGCATTTCATTCATTTCATTTCACTCCTATTCTCTCTATTCATTCTAACCTAACTATATCACAGTTTAACTCACGGATTTGTGAATAAAACTTGAAGGAAACAAGGATGATAAAGGAGGAAAAAAAGGCGCGCTGAGTAGTCAGTTAGTTTTGAAAATAAAGAATTATTGACTGATAACGCTGTCATAACGGGCGATGACTTGAATTTCCTGCTCAGTAAAGTATCCTAAAACAGGAAGCATATGAGGCATTAAATAAGGAGGGCATTCATTTGTCAGATTTGTTTGCAACGTTAAAAGAAAAAGTGACAGGTAAGGATATTAAAATCGTTCTTCCGGAAGGCACCGATGAGCGGATTTTAACAGCGGCATCCCGTCTTGCTGAAGAAGGCGTTTTACAGCCAATCGTTATCGGCAGCAAGCAGGCGGTTGAGCAGAAAGCGGCTGAACTGAATGTAAAGCTTGACGGTGTGGAAATTAAAGACCCGAACAGCTTCGAAGGCTTCGAAGACATGGTTCAGGCATTTGTTGAACGCCGTAAAGGGAAAGCAACGGAAGAGCAGGCGCGCGAAATCTTAAAAGACGAAAACTATTTCGGAACGATGCTTGTATATATGGGACAAGCCCACGGCTTAGTAAGCGGAGCGGCACACTCTACAGCCGATACCGTTCGTCCTGCCCTTCAAATCATTAAAACAAAGCAAGGCGTGAAAAAAACATCCGGCGTATTCATCATGGTTCGCGGAGATGAAAAATATGTATTTGCCGACTGTGCCATTAACATTTCACCGGATGCTCAGGACCTGGCTGAAATCGCGGTTGAAAGCGCAAATACAGCAAACATGTTCGATATTGATCCACGCGTTGCGATGCTAAGCTTCTCAACAAAAGGATCCGCTAAATCCCCTGAAACAGAAAAAGTGTCAGAGGCGGTAACGATCGCAAAAGAATTGGCTCCAAACCTCGTACTGGACGGGGAATTCCAATTTGATGCGGCATTCGTTCCGTCTGTAGCAGAGAAAAAGGCTCCGGATTCCGTCATCAAAGGTGATGCGAACGTATTCGTATTCCCTAGCCTTGAAGCCGGAAACATCGGCTACAAAATCGCTCAGCGTCTAGGGAACTTCGAAGCAGTCGGACCGATCCTTCAAGGTCTGAACATGCCCGTGAACGATCTATCCCGCGGCTGCAGTGCAGAGGATGTTTACAAGCTTTCTCTTATTACAGCAGGACAAACCGTACAATAATGATTGGCAGAAAGCCGGAACGAATCCTTTTCGTTCCGGCTTTTTTGGGTGGTGTTTTAGTGGTGATCTTTGAAAGGCGGTGCTTCGGTGCTTTTTAAATAGGGGCCTGTCCCGCATTGCTTCACCGTATCAGGGGACAGAGGCATTAAAGAAGGATCCCTTATAAGCCAAGGGTTTACAGAGAAGGTACCAGAGCTTTAGTACGGTAAAATTTCAGGGGACAGACCCCTGCTTAAAAGACTGCCCCCTGCTAAAACCGCCTGAAATGAACCCCTCCTTTTCCGGTTCCAAACGTTCATGCTATAATAAAAAGCGATAGAACGACCGGAAAAGAAAGGAATACATGACCATGACAGAAAAATCTTTGAGCCTATTAATGCAGCCGGAATGGAGAATATTGGATCAGTCAAGTCTTGGACCTCAATTTGACGCAAAGCAGTCGTTTGCTTTTGATGATACACTTTGTACGTCAGCCGGCTCCCTGGCGTCCCCTGCGACGGCCAGGACGTGGGTCCATCACGATACCATTGTGCTCGGGATTCAAGATACAAGGCTGCCTTTTATAGAAGAGGGAATCGAATATTTAACGTCTCTCGGCTATCGGACAGTTGTCAGAAATTCAGGCGGGCTTGCGGTTGTATTGGATGAGGGCGTTTTAAACATTTCTCTCATTTTTCCTGAAACAGATAAAGGAATTGATATAAACAGAGGGTATGAAGCGATGTGGGAGCTGATTAAGGTCATGTTTCCGGAGCATGCTGCTTTCATTGAAGCAAGGGAAATTAAGGGGTCCTATTGTCCGGGAAGCTATGATTTGAGCATTGGCGGGAAAAAATTTGCCGGAATATCGCAAAGGCGTCTTCGAAACGGGGTCGCTGTGCAGATTTATTTGTGCGTGACCGGCAGCGGATCCGGTAGGGCTGGCGTAATCCGGAATTTTTATGAGAAGAGCCTCAGAGGAACTCCGACGAAATTTGAATATCCAGTCATCGTACCGGAAGTCATGGCGTCATTGAATGAACTGCTGGATGAAAACATGACCATACAGGATGTCATGCTTAAGCTCCTTACCGCTCTGAAAAACCTGAGCGGACGGATTTTTTCTTCCTCTTTATCTATGGACGAGCAGCTGATTTTCGAGAAAAATCTGACGAGGATGATTGAGCGGAATAAAAAAATAGGGATTGTATAAAAAAGGACGCCCACAGCTGTGTGAGCGTCTTCTATATAAATAGGGGGAGGGGGAAATGGACTATTCCGCTACTTTTTCAAGGTTTCCGTTGCGGTCCATCTTGAATTTTGGCGCGGAACGGTCCTCTTCTTCAAACAAGGTAAGCTTTCTGGCGCGATTCATAATTTTCATCAGTGTTTCGTAGTCTTCCTGAATCGTGTCTGAATCCTCTTCCATTTTAGCAATTTTCATTTCAAGCTCTTCATTGCGGCTGGCGAGTTCATCGAGTTCTCTTTTCAGCCGGATATTTTCCTGCTTCAGAGCGGTATTGTGGTTCGCCCGGCTTTCGTATGTTTCAAGAAACGCAATGACCTGATCCATTGTAATGGCCCCTGCTGATACAGCTGATACAGGCGCAGGCTGCTTGAGACTAGTATAGGAAACCCCATTCAGCTCCTCGTCATCCAGGACGTCCTCCTGTTTAGGCGGAACATAGGCTGAAATAGCAGGTTCATAGGCTTGTTCTTCTGCCGTCTCCTCTGCATAGACAGGCTGAGCCAAAGCCGTTTCAGGCGGTGCGTATAGCAGTTTTTTCTTGGCGGGCTGGCCTTTTCCGAGTGCCCTCATTTTTTGTTTCCGCTGTTTTTTCGCAAGCTGGAGCGCTTTCTCATATTGATGCCGGACGACTGCGTTCCAGCGGAATCCGCAGGCAGCGGAAGTGCGATTCAATTTATCTCCTACTTCTTCAAATGCATTCAGCTGCGTACTTCCTTCGCGTACATGACGCAGAACGGTTTCTGCAAGCAACAGGTCATTTTCTTCCGACCAGGCATCCTGTCTCTGTTTCATGATCTCAACTCCCATTAACTGTAATGTTTTCCTGATAACAGAATGGCCGGAATCGAAGCCTTTTATACATCATTTTTAAAAGGATAATAGAAAAATTTTGAAAGTTTCGGAACATGATTGAATGCTTTCTGAACTTGCATGTGAAGAAAAATCAAGGTAAAATAGCGTTTAGTGTTTTGAAAAGGCAAAGAGTGACAAAACTCTTACAATAGAAATTTTCAACGAAGAAAGGAAATGGGGATTCATGGCGAATGAATTTCGTATTTGCGACGATTGCCAGGCGACAAACATTAAAACGCTTGTCCCCCGCTTGAAAAAAGTGGATCCGGATGCACCGATAGATATTGGCTGTCAATCCTATTGCGGACCCGGCAGAAAAAAATCGTTTGCATTTGTAAATAACCGTCCAGTCTCTGCGCTGAGTGAAGACGAACTGGTTGAAAAAATAGAGAAAAAACTGAACAAATAAATCGCCGGGCGTCTTCATGCGCTGGTGATTTTTTTTCTTGCTCCGAATTCCGATTACCGATCCTCCTAACAGGGCAATAAAGAAGTATGCCCTCTTAATTTGCATTAATTTCAAAATATAGGAAAACAGCATTCAATCAGCACTTGAAAACCGCTATAATGGATACAAGTAAAACGGAAGAGGGAAAAGAATGGCTAATCGAAACGGTAAATTGTCGGAAGAAAAGGTATTTAAAGACCCGGTTCACCGCTATATTCACGTGCGGGACAAGCTCATATGGGATTTGATCGGCACGCCGGAATTTCAGCGCCTGCGCAGGGTGCGGCAGCTTGGCACAACCTATCTGACCTTTCACGGTGCCGAACACAGCCGGCTCAACCACTCGCTTGGAGTATATGAGATTGTCCGCCGAATCGTGGACGATGGTTTCAAAGGAAGACCTGAATGGAACGAAGAAGAGCGCCTCGTCAGCCTTTGTGCTGCCCTTCTCCACGATTTGGGCCATGGCCCCTTTTCCCATTCATTTGAAAAGGTATTTCACATGGATCATGAGGATTTTACCCGCCGGATTATTCTCGAGGATACGGAAGTAAACCGTGTTCTTAAAACGGAAGGGAAAGACTTTCCGAAAAAGGTGGCGGAAGTCATTGCAAAAACCTATTCCAACAAACAGGTCGTTTCCTTAATTTCAAGCCAAATTGACGCGGACCGGATGGATTATCTGCAGCGGGATGCCTATTATACAGGCGTCAGCTACGGCCATTTTGATATGGAGCGGATTCTCCGGGTTATGAGGCCGAGGGAAGATCAGGTTGTCATCAAATACAGCGGGATGCATGCTGTAGAAGATTACATCATGAGCCGTTATCAAATGTACTGGCAAGTATACTTTCACCCCGTTACACGAAGTGCGGAAGTGATCCTGACTAAAATCCTTCACAGGGCTAAGCAGCTCCACAAAGAATATTACACATTTAAGCAGGAGCCTGTGCATTTCTATTCTCTGTTTGAAGACGAAGTCACCTTAAAAGATTATTTAAAGCTTGACGAATCTGTCATTCTCTTTTACTTCCAGGCCTGGGAAGAGGAAGAAGATGAGATTCTGTCCGATTTATGCCGCCGGTTTTTGAACCGCAACCTGTTTAAGTATGTTGAATTTAATCCTTCCAATGAACAAATGATGAAGCTGATGGAACTGAAAGCCCTGTTCAAAAAAGCAGGAATTGACCCTGATTACTATCTCGTTTTAGACTCTTCCTCCGATTTGCCGTACGATTTTTACCGTCCCGGCGAAGAAGAAGAAAGACTTCCAATTCATCTGCTTATGCCAAACGGAGAAATACGGGAATTGTCCAGACAATCTGAGATCGTGGACGCCATTTCCGGAAAAAGAAGAACCGACCACAAATTGTATTTTCCAAGGGACCTGATTGAAGACCTGTCAACAAAGCGCACGGCAAAGAAAAAGATTTTGGAACTGCTCAATCTTACATAGATAGAGAGAATTACGGAGTTAGGAGATGAAGGGGAATTGCTAACAGAACATGCAAAAGTTTTGAAGGTATTTTCGTCGGCCGGTGAAGTCATTGGACGGAAGAAGCTTCAAAAAATGATCTACATTGCGAAAAAAATCGATTATCCATTCTACGAAAAATATGATTTTCATTTTTACGGGCCCTACTCGGAGGAACTGACCCTGAGGATCGAAGAACTGTGCAACCTCGGCTTTGTAGACGAAGTCCGCGAAAAGAAAGGCGGTTACTACCAGTACCGCTACAATTTAACCGATTCGGGAGAAGAATTCCTGGCCAACCATGACCTTGAAATTCCGCCTCTCGATGTTTGCATGACAGACTTAAATCAACAGTCCGCTCGTTTCCTTGAACTGGTTTCTACCGTTCTTTACTTTGACAGCCTCGAGCGGGAAGAAGTGAAGGAAAAGGTGTTCACCCTGAAAAGCAAGCAGAAGTATACGGATGAAGAAGTAGACGAAGCGTACACGTATGTAGAGGCGCTCCGGGAGAAAACGAAGCATTGAAGAAACGAGCTGATCCCCTGGGATTGGCTTGTTTTTTTGGTTTTTGCTGCTGTTTTGTTCTTTGCACTGACCCTCACCGATTCACCGCAGCGGGGTCCAGAGCAGAGAACCGTCAAACCCTTGGCAGAACACGAATGAGAAGCAGGAGGGACGGAGATTTAGTGCTTTAGCAGAGCGGGGGTCAGTGCTATGCACTGACCCTGACCGATTCACCGCAGCGGGGTCCAGAGCAGAAAATCGTTAAACCCTTGTCAGAACACGAATGAGAAGCAGGGGGGGGACGGAGGTTTAGTGCTTTAGCAGAGCGGGGGTCAGTGCTATGCACTGACCCTCACCGATTCACCGCACCGGGGTCCGGAGCAGAAAATCGCTAAACCCTTGGCAGAACACGAATGAGAAACAGGGGGGACGGAGATTTAGTGCTTTAGCAGAGCGGGGGTCAGAGCAAACCCTGTAAACCAAACTCCTTCTCAGCCATTTTCTGAAACTCTCCAGCGGAAAGGGGATGCTTTTCTGTACGCCCATCTTCCGTAACCGAAAAGGATGCTTCGGATAATGTTTTGACACCGGTTTCTGTCCTCATGGCAGCAAGAGGCTTCTTGTTAAAAGGAGAATCAGGATTGTCGTGGATTTTTGCCTGAATGTCGTAAAGGTCAGTTAAGTTCAATGGCCTGTCCGCGTGAAAAGCATACCCGATTTTCCAGCTATCCTGCTGCTCAGAGTCCAGCCTCATTTCTAGCAGGTGGCTGCCTTCGCTTGTGGATTTTTCGCGAATCCGGAATTTGCCTGTGGCGGATTCGGTCATTTCTCCATTCATGGGAATAGGCTTTTGGGCCACGTTCGTTCCAAAACCGCTGTCCAGCAAATAAGAGGAGCTGTCCGTACTCAGCAGAATGGCAGCGTGTGTTCCGGATAAGCTCCATTTCTGCTCAGCATGGTTGTATACCGTTCCCTGTATAAGCTGTACGTCTAAATGATTCTCGGTGAGAAAATAATAAAGGAGAGGATTCAGCTCATAGCAAACCCCTCCGCGGCGCTGTTCCAGTATTTTAAAGGATAGGGATTCTGCGGTAAGCGGAATTTTTTTGTTGTCCAGGATGCCGAAATTCTCAAATGGAATGGTAAGTGAAAAGGCCTTTAAGATGCGTTCCAGGTCCTCAAATTGGACCTGTCCGCTGTTTTCCAGACCGACTCTTTTAAGGAATGATGCATGCAGGTTCATTACTAGGTTCCCCCTTTATAAAAACGGCCCGCCGATCTCTCGGCAAGCCGTCCATGTTACATATCGCTTAGCCGTTTTCCGGCAACACCGTAATGATTTTTCGTCATTTCTTCAATAAATACGACAATTTTATCCTCGGAAGCTCCGGTTGTTTCGGAAACAGCGGCTGTTACTTTTTCCACGAGGGCTTTCTTTTGCTCTTCTGTACGGCCTTCAAGCATTTTAACGGTTATGTACGGCATGGGAATCGCTCCTTTTTTAAAGTGAAAAAACATAAGAACTTGAACCTGATATTCATCTTCAAATATAGTATACTTTAATCAGAAAATCGATGCAGTGATTATGCGTGCCAAAGGAGCAGTGTGCGTGGAAGATACATTCAGTTTTTTAGCCTTTGATTTTGACGTTCTGCCGTACGTAATTATTACTTTGCTTGTTGCTTTTACGGTGCATGAGTTTGCGCATGCATATGTCGCATATAAATTTGGAGACCCGACGGCCCAAAAAGAGGGAAGACTGACATTATCCCCTATTGCCCACCTGGACCCTTTCGGTACGATTCTGATTTTAATTGCGGGCTTTGGATGGGCTAGACCTGTTCCGGTGAACCGGTTTTATTTCAAAAAACCGAGGCTTGCGGGTGTTCTCGTTTCCGTTGCCGGCCCATTGAGCAATCTGCTTATGGCTTATTTGGGAACGGTCTTATGGAGCATTCTGCTGCTGACAGGAGTGACCGACAGCGTTTCACCAGCCGTATCCGATGCGCTGATGAATTTCTTTCGGATCTTTGTCGGTTTAAATATTACGCTTTTCCTGTTCAATCTGCTTCCGCTCCCTCCTCTTGACGGATATCGAATCCTGGAGGATTTGGCACCGAGGACGTGGCGGCCGAAAATGACGCAATTTGAAACATACGGCTTTATCGTTTTCATTGTCCTTTTTGTGACCCCGCTCGATCAATATACGGTTTGGCCGTTTCTCGATAAAGGCAGTGAATTAATAAGCACCCTTTTGGGCGTATTAAACCCGCTGTATTAGGAGGATGTTCGTGATGGAAGAAAAAAAGAAAAAGAATATAGGCTTTAATATTATTAAAAAAAACGATCAGAATGACGGTCATGGAGGCTTTGGGGTTGGTGCACTCAGCCTGGATAACATATCCCCGGTATTCGTAGATGTCACAGAAGGCGAAGCGTTTGTAGATGTCGGTGCGATGCATGCGAGAAGCGTCGTTGAAAAAGGCATCAAATTTCTTCCGAATAAAGAAGATGTCCCGGATGCCAAACCGTTCTGGCTAGTCTGGGTGACGACGGACCGGAAAGAGGAAGGTCCTTATTATGCAGGAGTCACAGCATGTGAAATGACCGTGAACCGAGAAATTCGAAGAGGCTATAAGTCGCTTCCCGAGCACGTAAATAAAATGGATAAATCCATGAAGCGGCACATCATGGTCGATCACATGGATGACAAATCCAAAGAAATTCTCGCACAATTCCTTATTTCTCATGATGCCGGCATGTGGCAGCGTTCAGATGAAAAGCTAAAAGAGGGATTAAAGGCGTAAAAAAAACCGAGCGGCGGACCCGCTCGGTTTTTTTAATCCCAAAATTTAAATTTATTCCAGAACCCCTTCTTCTCGTCCGCCTGCTTTTTTCCGGCGGGTTCTGTTTTGTATTCGAGATGATCGGTGCACGTTTCTGTCGGTTCTGTTCCTGACTTGTAGTATACGTAACGCTTCACAGGACACCCCGGGCCTGCGAGCTTTCCGTTTTGCGGGTTAATATAAACGCCCGTTACTCCTTCAGGAGGTTTGAATTCCTTCATGGGCCTTCCCCGCAGTGCATCCTCCATAAACCCGGCCCAAATAGATTTTGCGTACGTTCTTTCTTCCACTTGTTCCATTTTCAAATCCCGGTCATATCCGGTCCAAACCCCTGTGACGAGCTCCGGACTGTACCCGATCATCCAGCTGTCCGTTTCCGTTGTACCGGATTTTCCTGCATAGGAGCGGGTCAAATGCTTGGCAATCCTTCTTCCTGTAACAGATGTATAGGAATTGAGTTTTTTATCAAACATGCCGGTCATCAGCTCGGTTGTGACAAACGCGGCCTGCTCATTCAGAATTTGTTTTCCCGGGTGCTGTTTCCACTGATAAAGAACGTTCCCCGCCGCGTCTTCAATTCTTGCGACGTAAACCGGACGGATTTGTTTCCCTCCGTTTGCCAGAATTCCATAGGCGTTGACGATTTCTTCAAGCCTTGCCGGAGCTGTCCCCAGTGCAAGAGAAGGAATAGCGGGAAGCTTGCTCGTAATGCCGGCAGCTCTTGCGGTTTCTGCCAGTTTTTCAGGCCCGATAAATAGATGGGTTTTCACCGCGTAGATGTTATCGGACAAGGCGATGGCTTCGGCGAGCGTGATTGGGCCGTTCGCATAATAATCGTTGTAATTGCTCGGTTTGTAAGTAGACTTGCCTGAATCGTATTCAAAAACGGTCGGTTTGCTGACCATCATTGTCGATGGCGTAAAACCGTTCTGAATGGCTGCATAATAAAGAAGGGGTTTAATTGTTGAACCGGGCTGCCTTAGCGCCTGCGTGACCCGGTTGAACGGACTTTTCTTATAATCGCGTCCCCCTGTCATCGCACGCACGGCACCTGTTTCGGGGTCCATCGAAATGATCCCTGCCTGAATGGATGAATCCGGATCAATGACTTCCTTCAGCTGCCGTTCCGCTTTTTTCTGAAGGTCAGGATCAAGCGTAGTATAGACCTTGAGTCCCCTTGTGGAAAGAGCCTCCTGGTCCACACCAAGAAGACGGGCTGTTTCTCTCATCGCCTGATCATAAAAGTAGGACGCTTCTGTATCGGCTGCCTCTTCTGTTTTATGTTCTTTATAGACAAGCGGAACCATTTCAGCCGCTTCAGCCTGCTCCTTGCTCACAGCCCCTGCTTTAACGAGAGAGGAGAGGATCAGCCTCTGGCGCTCCTTCGCTCTTTTTTCATTCAGGAGCGGAGAGAACTGGCTCGGTCCTTTTGGAATGCCGGCCAGCATGCTCGCCTCAGCAAGGGTTAAATTCTTCGCGCTTTTGCCGAAATACGTTTTCGATGCCGCCTCAATTCCATATGCGCCATGGCCGTAATAGATGGTATTTAAATAACCCTCCAAAATTTGCTCTTTGCTGTAATTGACTTCTAGACGAATGGTATAAAACGCTTCAGTCAGCTTTCTTGTCCACGTTTTGTCGTGGCTTAAATAAAGATTGCGGGCATACTGCTGGGTAATGGTGCTTGCCCCCTGTATTTTAGCCATCGCCTTCATATCGGCGAGTGCAGCTCCGGCAATTCGTTTAAAATCAAACCCGTGGTGCTCATAATAATGGCGGTCTTCTATAGCCAATGTGGCTTTAACGGCGTAAGGGGAAATATGTTTAAGGCTGGTCCAGTACCGTTTCTCCCCATAATGCGTTTCTCCTAATTTTGAATGATCGTCTGCAAACACGATCGTTGCCTGTGGTACGTTCAATGACGGCGGGCCCTGCAGCCTGGCTGTAAGGAGAATGATGCCTGCGGCTATTGACAATAGGGCGAGCAGGAGCAAGCTGATGAAAAACAAAGCACGGACCAGCTTAATGGTCTGCCTGATTCTGGAAGGATGGATCACGTTCATTCTTTTACACCCCGTTTCGTCACATTCTTTTCTTACCATTATGGAAAAAGAACGGCTTTTCTAAACAAGCAGAGGCATTGAAAAATTTCTTGCATTTTTGCAGGATTCCTCTATACTTTTTTTGAGGTTGATACAGGGTTTTGTTTCATTTTGATAGGGTAGGTTAAAAAGTGAGCAAAATAAGACGGTCTCCGAAATGAACACACACACGAAAGGATGATTAAAACATGTCCGAACTATGGTATACAGAGAAGCAGACTGACAGCTTTGGAATCACAATGAAAATTAAGCGCACTTTACATACAGAACAAACGGAATTTCAGCACCTGGAAATGGTGGAAACCGAAGAATTCGGCAACATGCTCTATTTGGACGGCATGGTGATGACGTCTCAAAAGGACGAGTTCGTTTACCATGAAATGGTGGCGCACGTTCCTCTTTTCACGCACCCGAATCCTGAAAACGTCCTTGTGGTAGGCGGCGGTGACGGCGGGGTCATCCGTGAAATTCTTAAGCACCCAAGTGTGAAGAAAGCAACGCTTGTGGATATTGACGGAAAAGTCATTGAGTACTCAAAAAAATTCCTGCCTGAAATCGCAGGAAAGCTTGATGATCCGCGCGTAGATGTGAAAGTAGGAGACGGGTTCCTTCATATCGCGGAGAGCGAAAACGAGTACGATGTCATCATGGTCGACAGCACAGAGCCTGTCGGACCGGCAGTCAATCTTTTCACAAAAGGCTTCTATGCAGGGATTTCAAGAGCACTGAAAGAAGACGGAATTTTCGTGGCGCAATCGGACAACCCATGGTTCACTCCGGACTTGATCCGCAACGTACAGCGCGATGTACGCGAAATCTTCCCGATCACGAATCTTTACATTGCCAACATCCCGACATACCCAAGCGGCATGTGGACATTCACAATCGGATCCAAAAAATACAATCCGCTTGAAGTGCCGGAAGAGCGTTTCCATGAAATCGATACGAAGTACTATACAAAAGAGCTTCATAAAGCAGCATTCGTACTGCCGAAGTTTGTACAGGATTTAACAAAATAACATCAGCTAGAAGGGCGTTTAATGAAAACGCCCTTTCCTAAATTGGAGGGTGAAAAATGAAATTTGATGAAGCTTATTCGGGGAACGTATTTATTAAAAGCCATCCGTCTTATGAGGAAAGCGAGGCGGTCATTTACGGCATGCCAATGGACTGGACTGTGAGCTACCGTCCGGGATCAAGATTCGGCCCGGCCCGCATCCGCGAAGTGTCCATCGGCCTCGAGGAGTACAGCGCGTATCTGGACCGTGAGCTTGAAGAGGTAAAATACTTTGACGCAGGCGACATCCCGCTTCCATTCGGCAATCCGCAGCGCAGCATCGATATGATTGAGGAATACATTGACGGTCTGATGGCAGCGGACAAGTTCCCGCTTGGCATGGGCGGGGAACACCTTGTTTCCTGGCCGGTGATGAAAGCTGTCGCGAAGAAATATCCTGACCTTGCAATCATCCATATGGACGCCCATACGGATCTTCGCGAGGAATATGAGGGAGAACCGCTTTCCCATTCTACGCCAATCCGCAAAATTGCCGAGCATATCGGACCTGAAAATGTATACTCCTTTGGCATCCGTTCCGGTATGAAGGAAGAATTCCAATGGGCGAAGGAAGCTGGCATGCACATCTCGAAATTTGAAGTGCTTGAGCCTCTTAAAGAAATTCTGCCAAAGCTAGCCGGACGTCCGGTATATGTAACGATCGACATTGACGTATTGGACCCTGCCCATGCTCCTGGAACCGGAACTGTGGACGCAGGGGGCATTACCTCTAAGGAATTGCTTGCATCCATCCATGAAATCGCCCGTTCTGAAGTGAAGGTAGTTGGGGCAGATCTAGTAGAAGTAGCACCAATTTACGACCCTTCCGAGCAGACTGCGAATACAGCGAGCAAGCTCATCCGCGAGATGATCCTTGGCTGGGTTCAAAAGCGCTAGAAAACATAAGGACTGTTCACATAAGGCGCCGTTTTGGCGATTTATAGCGGACAGTCCGTTTTTTTATTTCCAAATTCCGCGTTCTATTGAACTTTCTTGGAAGAATCTTTATACTATTGTAGTTATAGTGGAAGGATGTGTCCGGAATGAAAGAACAGACACCAGTAAACCTCTACATTCATTCTAAGATCAGAAATGAAGGAGATACGGAAATCATTGAGTTCCGTTCAAGCGGCAGCTTTTACATAAAAGATTCGGTTCCCTACCTGTCTTATAAAGAAGAACAGGAATACGGAACCATCCAGACGATTGTGAAAATGAAGCCCGGCGAAACGCTCGTCTTCAGGTCGGGCGCTGTCTCCATGAAACAGCGTTTTATTAAGGATACCGAAACGCTCACGCATTATAAAACCCCTCTCGGTACCCTGCAAATGACCACGTATACGTCAAGAATGACTCAAGATATTCATCCCGAATCTGCTGAAGGCAAACTGGAAATTGAGTACGAATTGCACATGGGAGAAGGGCAAAGCCACCTTCACTCCCTTTTAATTGATTTTAAGGAGGCAACGTCATGAACATCGTCGAGCAAATGAAAGAGCGGTTAAAAGAAGAAGTAAAAGCTTCAGTTCAGAATGCAGGACTTGCAGAAGCATCGCAAATCCCGGATGTGATCCTCGAAGTGCCGAAAGAAAAAGCACATGGAGATTTCTCTACCAATATGGCTATGCAGCTTGCAAGAGTGGCAAAAAAAGCGCCGCGCATGATCGCAGACGAAATCGTCAAGCACTTTGACAAAGAGAAAGCATCGATCGAAAAAATAGAAATTGCAGGACCTGGCTTCATCAATTTCTACATGAACAATGCCTATCTTGCCGATTTAGTACCTGCCATCCTTGAGGCAGGAGAAAAATATGGAGAAACCAATATTGGGAACGGCGAAAAACTTCAAGTCGAATTTGTTTCAGCCAACCCGACAGGAACCCTTCACCTCGGTCACGCACGGGGAGCAGCTGTTGGGGATTCTCTATGCAACATTCTTGAAAAAGCGGGCTATGATGTTTCACGGGAATACTACATCAATGACGCAGGGAACCAAATCAACAACCTCGCTCTATCCATAGAAGCCCGTTACCTGCAGGCAGTCGGCCAGGACACGCCTATGCCGGAAGACGGCTATCACGGCCAGGATATTAAGGAAATCGGCCAAAAGCTTGCTGACGAATACGGCGACCGTTTTGTAGCGGAGTCCCGTGACGAACGCCTTGGATTCTTCCGTGAATACGGACTGAAATTCGAAATGGATAAATTGAAAAAGGACCTGGATGCCTTCCGTGTGCCGTTTGATGTCTGGTATTCAGAAACCTCTCTATACGAGAACGGAAAAATTGATACGGCTCTTGCCGCTCTTCGCGAAAAAGGCCATATCTTTGAAGAGGAAGGGGCAACATGGTTCCGCTCTACGGAGTTCGGGGATGATAAAGACCGCGTCTTAATTAAAAACGACGGCTCTTACACCTACCTGACACCGGATATTGCCTACCACAAAGATAAGCTTGACCGCGGATTCACAAAGCTTATCAACATCTGGGGCGCAGACCACCATGGCTACATCCCGCGTATGAAAGCCGCGATCGAAGCGCTCGGCTATAGTAAAGAAACGCTTGAAGTGGAAATCATTCAGCTCGTCCATCTGTACAAAGACGGCGAAAAAATGAAAATGAGCAAACGGACCGGAAAAGCCGTGACCATGCGTGACCTAATGGAAGAAGTCGGCCTGGACGCTGTGCGCTATTTCTTTGCCATGAGAAGTGCAGATACACATATGGACTTCGACATGGATTTAGCCGTTTCAAAATCCAACGAAAACCCGGTATTTTACGCTCAATATGCTCATGCCCGTATTTGCAGCATGCTTCGCCAGGGCGAAGAGCAGGGGCTGTCCTTCGGCAAAGAAAACGTATTAGGCGCTGAACTTTCCGAAAAAGAAACCGATCTGCTGAAAAAGCTGGGTGAATTCCCGGAAGCAGTGGCAGACGCTGCCCAAAAACGCATTCCGCACCGCATCACCAACTATATTTTCGATCTGGCATCCACACTGCACAGCTTCTACAACGCAGAAAAAGTATTGGACCCGGAAAACGAAGAGAAATCAAAGGCACGCCTTTCTCTAATGAAAGCGACCCAGCAAACATTGAAAAATGCACTAACACTGATCGGTGTATCTGCACCGGAAAAAATGTAACATCTTTGCCCCCGTACCTAATGGTGCGGGGGTTTTTCCTTTCGGCTTGCACTGACCCCCGGCGCTTCACCGCAGCAGGGGACAGAGGAAGATATTTGTAAATGCCTGTGCGGAAAGGGTTCGTACCGAGCGGTGACGGAGTTTTAGTGCTTTATCAGAACGGGGGTCAGTGCATTGCACTGACCCCCATTCCTTCACCGTACTGAGGGACAGAGGAATAACCAGCAAAGTCCTTGTCAGAAGGAAGATTAAAAGAGAAGGGGACGGAGTTTTAGTGCTTTAGCAGAGCGGGGGTCAGTGCACAGCACAGCCGCTCACTCCCTCACCACACCACACTCCCCCCGTCCATCCGCTTCACTCCGCGTATTTTCGAGACGTCCTCCACTAGTTTGAATAAGGCGAAATCCTTCTGTTTTGCCTCAATCATCATATCCACATCAACATCGAATTCCTTCAGCATCTTGAGAAGAGGCAGGATATATTCCGCATCCACAAAATCCGCGTGACTGCGGTATTCTTTTTCACTTTTGGGCGAAGACAGGTGGATTTTCGGCGGAAGGCCGACGCGATTCCAAGTATGAAAAAATCTCGGAAGCAAATCCTCGAGTTTATCATCCCCTTCATTTTTGTTCGCCTGATGGTGGTGATAATCAAACATGAGGGGAATGCCTCCCTTTTCGCATATTTGCAGCGTTTCATTTGTTGTATAGGTTTTATCATCGTTCTCCAAAGTCATTCTGGAGAAAACAGGGGCCGGCAGCGATTGAATGTTTTCAAAAAAACGTTCGGCGGAAGCGGTTTTGTCCCCGTATGCCCCGCCGACATGGATGTTCATTAGACCTTCCTCTTCAAGTCCCATGGCTTCAAGCATGTCAAAATGATACGCCATGTCCCTCACGGAATTTTCCGTAATGGAAGGCCGGTCACTTGTAAAAAGGGTAAATTGATTGGGATGAAAACTTGTCCGGATTTTGTGTTTTTTTACTAAATCTCCAATTTCTCTAAACGCATCCCTGAATGGGGTGACAAAATCCCAGCTTGCATCAGGGTGGGTTGCGAGCGGAACCAGGCTTGATGAAAAGCGGTATAGGTGAATTTCATGTGCAATGTTGTAATGAATAATACGCAGCGTATGCTCAAGATTTTGTCTCGTAACGCGGTGAAGCGCCTCTTCGCGTTCATGGTTTTCAAGATTTTTATATCTCGCAAAGGTCATGGTTTTAGCGGGTGAGCAATCCCACAGAGAAAGGGCGTTTGCGACGTAGCCAAACCTGATTTTCATGGTTCTCTCCTTGTTTTACAGAATGTTTGACAGACCGCAGGTGACAGGGGTATAAACCCTTACAAAAACAGGGACACAAAAGTGGCCGCTTTTTCCTTTACCCTCTGTACATACGGCCTTTTCAGGTAATCCTCGTACAGCAGCTGTTCGGAATCGTGGATGTCTTTTAAAATGCTGGCTCTCACTTTTTCTGCGAAAGCCCGATCCTCAATAAACGCATTCATTTCATCATTTAAATACATACTCCGTTTGTCAAAATTTGCTGTTCCGATATCACAGAACGCTTCATCAATCAGGATAATCTTTGCGTGATAGAAGCCTGGATAAAATCGGTGAATCTTTGCCCCGGCTTTAAGCAAAGGCCCGTAATAGGGAAAAGCTGCTTCTTTTACAAGCAGATGGTCGGAGCGCATCGGTACGATGATTCTTACTTTTACCCCTCTTTCCAGAGCACGAAGCAGTTCAGTCTGCAGTTTGCTGCCGGGGATAAAATAGGGAGAGCAGATGATGATTTCTCTTTTTGCACGATGGATAAAAGAAAGGAACTGGTCATCAAGTGCTTTTCCGTATGTAGAAATAAACCGGTAACGAACCGTACCGGATGCTTCAGCGGAGATTTCGGGCAGATGGAAGCGGTTTGCCCCTGTCTGATTCCAGTCCCTTTGAAATTGTTCCAGCAAGTCCTGAATCCCTGCCCCTGTAAAACTAAGATGGTAATCACGCCAGTATCCGAGCTTTGGATTTTTCCCGATGTACTCTTTCCCGATATTATATCCGCCGAGGTATCCGGTTTGGCAGTCAATCACTGAGATTTTCCGGTGATTGCGGGCTTGAAGAGTGAAAAAAAAGCAAGGAAACTTTGGGGTATGTGAGTATGAAAAATGAACTCCCTGTCGCTGAATTTGCTTCAGGATTTTATTTGAAGCTTTCAGGGATCCAAGCCGGTCCAGAAGCAAATAAACTTGAAGCCCCTCCTGTGCTTTTTTTCCTAAGATCGTGAGAAAGGTCTGGCTGATTTCTTCGTCCCCTTTTACGATATAAAAACTTACATAGATGGATGACCGGGCATTCTGCAGCGATTGAAAATAATGCTGATAAAATTCCTGTCCATCTGAAAAAAACTGGATGTCTCCATTTCGGTACGGATATAGCATGGGTCCGTTATTGCGAAGATGCCGGCTGTAGCCAAGCGAAAAATCGAGACGGATCCAAACCGTAACGAGGAGGACAAAAAGAATGATCATAAAAAAGGCCATAGCCATTCCCTCTTTCAAATTGTATGTGTCTCCTTTATGATGGACGAGATAGGGAAAATTATGAAAAAGATTCAAGGAAAAAGGATTGACTGAATGCTCATTCATATTTATGATGAAGATAGGGATAATTTCTGAAAATTTTCTGTTTTGAAATTTTCTGAAGATGGGAGATACATTTTATACATCAGATAGGGGGAAACGGAATGAACACACTGCTGTGGATCAATCTTATTGCATTCTTGTTTGTAACCGCTTACGCAGTTGCGCTGTTTGTTCATTTAATCCGCTCCCGGATTGCTTACATCCGGATGGGCAAAAAAGAAGAGTTCGATGGAAAGTGGAAAGAGAGACTGGACCGGATATGGGTGAATGTTTTTGGCCAGAAAAAGCTGCTGAAGGATAAAAAGAGCGGAATCATCCATGTCATGTTCTTTTATGGGTTTATCCTCGTTCAGTTCGGTGCCATTGATTTCATTATAAAAGGACTGTCGCCTGGCAGCCATTTGCCGCTTGGGCCGCTCTATCCGGGCTTTACGTTTTTCCAGGAGATTGTCACGTTTGTCATTTTAGTAGCAGTTGTATGGGCTTTTTACAGAAGATACATTGAAAAACTCGTCCGCTTAAAACGGAATTTTAAAGCGGGACTCGTCCTGATCTTTATTGGCGGACTCATGCTTTCCGTTTTGCTCGGAAATGCAATGGGCATCATTTGGCATGATCATGAATTAACATGGACAGAGCCGATCGCATCGTCCCTCGCATTCCTTTTCAGTTTTATGAATGAAACGGCCGCAATTGCCGTTTTCTACGTATCGTGGTGGGTGCATTTGCTGATTTTGCTGACGTTCCTTGTGTACGTCCCTCAATCCAAGCATGCCCACTTAATCGCAGGACCGGCCAATACATTCTTCTCCAGAGTGGGGCCGCCGGCAAAGCTTGAAAAAATTGATTTTGAAGATGAATCCCAGGAATCATTCGGAGTGGGGAAAATAGAAGATTTCCGCCAGTCCCAGCTTATTGATCTTTATGCCTGTGTGGAATGCGGAAGGTGCACAAACATGTGTCCGGCAACCGGAACAGGCAAAATGCTATCACCTATGGACCTGATTTTGCGTTTAAGGGATCACCTTACAGATAAAGGGGCAGCCGTAACCTCCCAGACACCATGGGTGCCGGCCTTCGCCTTTGCCGAAACACAGGGGAATCAGCTGGCCATGGCTTCAGCAGGTCAGGGATCCAAAGAAGCAGCCGCAGCTGTCGCGTACAACCCGAGCCTGATTGGCGAAGTCATTACAGAAGAAGAAATCTGGGCTTGTACGACTTGCCGCAACTGTGAAGACCAGTGTCCGGTCATGAATGAACACGTGGATAAGATTATTGATCTTCGCCGGTATCTTGTTTTGACTGAGGGTAAGCTTGATGCCGATGCACAGCGTGCGATGACGAACATAGAGCGTCAGGGGAATCCTTGGGGACTGAATCGCAAAGAGCGTGAGAACTGGCGTGAAGCGCGCGAAGATGTGGTCATCCCGACGGTGAAAGAGCTTCAAAAACAGGAGGAAGAGTTTGAATACCTGTTCTGGGTGGGCTCCATGGGATCCTTTGATAACCGCAGCCAGAAAATCGCTCTTTCTTTTGCCAAGCTGATGAATGAAGCGGGTGTGAAATTTGCGATCCTCGGCAATAAGGAGAAAAACTCAGGCGATACACCTAGAAGACTTGGAAATGAGTTCTTATTCCAGGAGCTGGCGACGAAAAATATTGATGAATTCGAGAAAATTGGTGTGAAGAAGATCGTCACGATCGATCCGCATGCCTACAATATTTTCAAAAATGAGTATCCGGACTTCGGACTGAATGCAGAGGTCTATCACCATACCGAACTGCTTGCGAAGCTTGTGAAGGAAGGCAGACTGAAGCCGGTGCATGAAGTGAAGGAAACGATTACCTTCCATGATTCCTGTTACCTTGGACGCTACAATGATGTGTACGATGCGCCAAGGGACCTTTTAAAAGCGATTCCAGGCGTCAAGCTTGTTGAAATGGCCCGCAAACGGGAAACCGGAATGTGCTGCGGAGCCGGAGGCGGTTTGATGTGGATGGAAGAGGATACAGGAACCCGCATCAACGTAGCGAGAACCGAACAGGCACTTGCTGTGAATCCGACCGTCATCAGCTCGGGATGTCCTTATTGCCTGACGATGCTCAGCGACGGAACCAAAGCGAAGGAAGTTGAAGAAACGGTATCCACCTATGATGTAGCCGAGCTGCTTGAAAAATCGGTCATCGGAGATGTGAAGAAGGAAATAGCATAAGAAAGGGAGATAAGGCGGTGCTGTATGTACTGCCTGTCCCTTTTTAACTGAACTGAGCGAGCGTTCAGTCGCCTTTAAATGTAAGCGCTTGCTACTAACCTTGAGGAGGAAAACATGATGGGAAAAACGGTAATCGTTTCAGGAGCACGTACACCCTTTGGCAAATTTGGGGGAGCACTTCAGTCTTTAACGGCCTCAGAACTCGGCGGAATCGCTGTGAAGGAAGCACTTAAAAGAAGCGGCGTCCGTCCGGAAGATGTCGGCGAAGTCATTCTCGGAAATGTTCTTCAGGGAGGGCAGGGACAAATTCCTTCGAGACAGGCGGCACGCCACGCAGGCATTCCGTGGGAAGTGAAAACAGAGACCGTGAATAAAGTATGCGCGTCCGGATTAAGAAGTGTAACGATGGCTGATCAAATCATCCGTGCAGGAGATGAAGAAATCATTATCGCAGGCGGTATGGAATCTATGTCGAATGCGCCATACATCGTTCCGAAAGCAAGATGGGGGCTTCGTATGGGAGACGGGTCTGTTAAGGATTTAATGGTCCACGACGGCCTTACCTGCAGCTTTGAAGGAGTGCATATGGGGACGTACGGCAATTCAACAGCAAGAGAGTTGGAGATTACGAGAGAATCCCAGGATGAGTGGGCACTGAGAAGCCATCAGCGTGCTTCAGAGGCAATAAAAAAAGGACTCTTCCGGGAAGAAATCGTGCCGGTCAGCGTTCCTCAGCGTAAAGGGGATCCAATCACGGTTGATCAAGATGAGGCGCCACGTCCGGATACCTCTCTTGAAAGACTATCCAGCCTCAAGCCGGTTTTCGGCCACGAAGGAACCATTACAGCAGGAAATGCCCCGGGCGTAAACGATGGAGCGGCAGCATTTGTCCTGATGAGCGGGGAGCGGGCTGAAAAAGAAGGAAAAACCCCATTAGCCACAATCATTGCCCATACCGCAGTGGCCATGGAAGCAAAGGATTTTCCGAAGACACCCGGGGTTGTCATCAATGAACTGCTGAAGAAGACCGGCAAAACGGCGGCGGACATTGATTTGTTTGAAATCAACGAAGCGTTTGCGAATGTAGCTCTTGCAAGCAATCAGCTGGCAGACCTGGATCCGGAAAAAGTGAATGTAAACGGCGGGGCAGTAGCACTGGGACATCCGATTGGTGCAAGCGGAGCACGCATCCTCTTAACGCTTATTCATGAGCTAAAACGACGGGGCGGCGGCATTGGGGTGGCAGCCATCTGCAGCGGCGGCGGCCAGGGCGATGCGATTATGGTGCAAGTGTAAGCAACGATATTCATAGGGGGATGGAAGATGGAAATTAAAAAGGTAATGGTGATTGGAGCGGGCCAAATGGGTTCAGGGATTGCCCAGGTTTGTGCCATGGCTGGATTCAGCGTCATTTTGCAGGATTTAAAAGAAGAATTTCTGGAACGGGGATTATCAGGGATTGCAAAAAATCTTCAGCGCCAGGTAGATAAAGAAAGAATGACTGCGGAAGACAGGGAAGACATACTGAACAGAATTGAACGGTCAACCACCATCTCAAGCGCCGGTGAGGCCGATCTCATTATTGAAGCAGCTATTGAGAACATGGAAATTAAAAAGCAAATATTCGCCCAGCTCGATGAAATCGCACCGCAGTCCGCGATTCTTGCGACGAACACATCTTCCCTGCCTATTACTGAGATCGCGGCTGCCACAAACCGTCCGGGCAAAGTCATCGGCATGCACTTCATGAACCCGGTACCGGTTATGAAGCTCGTCGAAATTATCCGCGGTCTTGCAACAGAGGATGAGGTTTATGCAGCCGTGGAGGAAATGACACGAAAGCTTCAAAAGGTGCCGGTCGAGGTGAATGACTTCCCCGGGTTTGTCTCCAACCGGATTTTAATGCCGATGATTAACGAAGCCATCTACACGCTTTATGAGGGTGTCGCGAGCCGTGAGGCGATTGATGAAGTGATGAAGCTTGGGATGAATCATCCAATGGGGCCGCTGACTCTCGCTGATTTTATTGGTCTGGACACGTGCCTTTATATTATGGAAACACTTCATGAAGGATTCGGTGATGATAAGTACCGCCCATGTCCGCTGTTAAGGAAGTATGTAAAAGCAGGATGGCTTGGCAAAAAAACAGGCAGAGGTTTTTACGAATACGCTTGATCAAGGGGGACATGCGGTGAAGCTTTATTTTACAGAAGAACAGAACATGATGAGGAAAATGGTGCAGGACTTCGCCAGAACGGAGATTGAGCCGGTTATCGAAAAAATGGAGCAGGGTGAATTTCCAAGAGCAATTTTAGATAAGATGGGGCAGCTTGGGCTCATGGGGATCCCGATCCCGGAAGAGTACGGGGGAGCGGGAATGGACTTTACCTCCTATATCATTGCCATCCACGAGCTGTCGAAAGTGAGTGCGACAATTGGTGTCATCCTTTCCGTGCACACTTCTGTCGGAACGAATCCCATTCTTTATTATGGGAATGAACAGCAAAAAAAGCATTACGTGCCAAAGCTTGCTTCAGGTGAATACCTTGGAGCCTTCTGCCTGACAGAGCCTGGTGCCGGTTCAGATGCGGCGAGTTTAAAAACAAAAGCGGTCCGTAAAGGCGATCACTATGTCCTGAACGGCTCCAAAGTGTTCATCACAAATGGCGGCGAGGCCGATGTGTACATTGTTTTCGCCTCAACGAGTCCTGCGGCGGGAAGCAAAGGGATCTCCGCTTTTATCGTAGAGAAAGGAACAAAAGGGTTTATCATAGGCAAGGATGAACACAAAATGGGTCTAAGTGGATCAAGAACCGTTCAAATCACGCTTGAAGACTGCATTGTACCCGCTGAAAATCTGCTTGGCGAGGAAGGGCATGGCTTTAAAATTGCGCTGGGCAACCTCGATGTCGGCCGGATTGGAATCGCGGCCCAGTCCCTTGGGATTGCAGAAGCAGCTCTTGAAAAATCCGTTGAATATGCGGCAGGAAGACATCAATTCGGCAAACCGATTGCTGCCCAGCAGGGGATCGGCTTTAAGCTTGCCGATATGGCGACAAGTGTGGAAGCATCCAAGCTCTTAATCTATCAGGCGGCATCTCTTAGACAAAAAGGCATTCCATGCGGAAAAGAAGCATCCATGGCCAAGCTTTTTGCGTCAAGAACGGCCATGGAAGTCAGTA
This sequence comes from Bacillus sp. FJAT-42376, assembly GCF_003816055.1. NCBI lineage: Bacteria > Bacillati > Bacillota > Bacilli > Caryophanales > Bacillaceae > Bacillus > Bacillus sp. FJAT-42376. Next base: position 89,824 of record NZ_CP033906.1, on the reverse strand, counting down.
CCGAGGCCATCCAGGTGTTCGGGGGCTACGGCTATACAAAGGAATATCCGGTCGAACGGTACTTCCGGGATGCGAAAATCTGCGAGATTTATGAAGGCACAAGCGAAATACAGCGAATGGTGATTTCCAAATACTTAACAAGCTGAAAATGGGGGATGGGAACATGCAATTCAAACTATCAGAAGAACATGAAATGATCCGTAAAATGGTACGCGATTTTGCCAAAAAAGAAGTAGAGCCAACTGCTGCGGAGCGGGATGAAGAGGAGCGCTTCGACCGGGCTCTGTTTGACAAAATGGCGGAGCTTGGCCTGACCGGAATTCCATGGCCGGAGGAGTACGGCGGAATCGGAAGCGATTATCTGGCCTATGTAATTGCGGTGGAAGAGCTTTCCCGTGTCTGTGCTTCAACTGGAGTTACACTGTCAGCCCACACGTCACTTGCCGGCTGGCCAGTGTACAAATTCGGTACAGAAGAACAGAAGCAGAAATACTTAAAGCCGATGGCTCAGGGAGAAAAAATCGGTGCATACGGGTTAACTGAACCCGGTTCAGGATCCGATGCAGGCGGGATGAAGACTTATGCCAAGCTTGATGGAGACGACTATGTGCTGAACGGCTCCAAAATCTTTATTACAAACGGCGGAATCGCTGACATTTATGTTGTTTTTGCGGTAACCGATGCAGATCAAAAGCATAAAGGAACGACCGCGTTTATTGTTGAAAGCAGCTTTCCCGGGTTCTCCGTGGGGAAAAAGGAAAAGAAACTCGGCATCCGCTCGTCACCAACAACGGAAATTATCTTTGAAGATTGCCGGGTACCAAAGGAAAACATGCTGGGCAAAGAAGGAGAAGGTTTCAAAATTGCGATGATGACCCTCGACGGCGGCAGAAACGGAATCGCTGCCCAGGCTGTCGGAATTGCCCAGGGAGCGCTTGATGCCTCTGTCAACTATGCTAAAGAGCGCCAGCAATTCGGTAAGCCAATAGCCGCCCAGCAAGGCATCGGCTTTAAGCTTGCCGATATGGCAACGAGTGTGGAAGCTGCCAGACTTCTAACCTATCAGGCAGCATGGCTTGAATCAGAAGGGCTGCCATACGGAAAAGAATCCGCCATGTCGAAACTGTTCGCAGGAGACGCGGCCATGAAAGTAACAACAGAGGCGGTCCAAGTCTTCGGCGGCTATGGCTATACGAAGGACTACCCGGTTGAACGCTATATGCGCGACGCGAAAATCACGCAGATTTACGAGGGAACTCAGGAGATACAGAGACTCGTCATCTCCCGAATGCTGACAAAGTAACCGGTAAAAGTTGTGAGCAGAGAACGTGGATTTATGCCTAAATCTGAACTTTGTGCAATGAATCTGGGAGGTTATGCAATAAATTAAGATCTTGTGCAATTAATTTAGATCCTGTGCAATTAATTCGAATCTTGTGCAATAAATCCAGATCTTGTGCAAATAATTCGAATCCTGTGCAATAAATCCAGATCTTGTGCAAATAATTCGAATCCTGTGCAAATAAATCCGGATTTTGTGCGGATTATCCAAATCCACCCGGTATGACCTGATTATTATGCAATGAAAGCAGCACGTAAGCGGTCTGACTGGCTGAGAGCGGAATTCACACTGGATTTCTCTCCTGGCCGTCCGGCTGCCGCATAAAACCGCGGCGATTTTGAACAAAAGGGGCCGATCGAATGCGAAGAGAGGTACCGGCATCCGTAAAGGATGAAAGGCTGATTAAAAAGAGACGGGATCAAATGATTAAGGGAGCGGTAAGTCTTTTTAAGCAAAAGGGATTCCACCGGACGACAACGCGCGAAATTGCCAAGGCGTCGGGATTCAGCATCGGGACTCTCTATGAATACATTCGTCAGAAAGAAGATGTATTGTATCTCGTCTGCGATACGATTTATGACGAGGTCCGCAGCAGGCTTGAAAAGGATATTGATCCGAAACACGGTACGGTCGAAGGACTTGAACATGCTATCGCCAACTATTTTCGTGTGATCGATGACATGCAGGATGAAGTGCTTGTGATGTATCAGGAAGCAAAATCACTTTCCAGGGATGCTCTGCCGTACGTTTTGCAAAAAGAGGTGGAGATGGTCGGAATGTTTGAGCAGATCATCGGCAACTGTGTAGCAAATGAAGTTTTTTTCCTTAATGAAAGTGAAAAAAAGCTCATGGCGCATAACATATTCGTTCAAGGCCAAATGTGGGCTTTCCGAAGATGGGCGCTGCAGAAAATGGGTTCCATTGAGGACTACATCACCTTACAGACAGCGTTTATTTTAAACGGGATGAATCGGGGTAAAAGATAAAAACGAGCCGCATCGTGGGATGGGCGGTGAAACAAAGGGGGAAACAGAACATGCATATTTATAGACCGAAGCATGCCGTACGGTTTGTAACAGCATCAAGTTTGTTTGATGGGCACGACGCCTCTATTAACATCATGAGGCGCATACTGCAGGGGAGCGGAGCGGAAGTCATTCATCTCGGCCATAACCGCTCGGTAGAAGAAGTGGTGAATGCCGCTATTCAGGAGGATGCGCAGGGGATTGCTATTTCCTCCTATCAGGGAGGGCACGTAGAATACTTTAAATACATGCTGGACCTTTTAAAAGAGAAAGGAGCGCCGCATATCCGGATTTACGGCGGAGGCGGCGGTGTTATTATTCCGCGGGAAATAAAGGAATTGCACGAATACGGCATCGCCAGGATTTTTTCTCCAGAGGACGGCCGGAAAAATGGTCTTCAGGGAATGATTAATCAAATGCTTGAAGAGTGTGATTATCCGACTGTGACGAAGCTTACAGGAGAGCTTGAAGAGCTTAAAGACGGAGAGGTTACAGCGGTAGCGAAGCTGATTACCCTGGCAGAATCCAAAGTAAGTGAAAAGGATGAAGCGGCAGCGGCAGCCGAACAGCTCATAGCTGAACTGAATCAGGCGGAATCGAAGGCCCCTGTCATTGGAATCACCGGTACAGGCGGAGCTGGTAAAAGCTCTTTAACAGATGAATTGATCCGCCGCTTTCTCAATGAAATACCGGAAATAAAAATTGCCATCCTTTCTGTTGACCCGACGAAGCAAAAAACGGGCGGGGCTTTGCTTGGGGATCGGATCCGTATGAATGCCATTTTTAATCCAAGAGTGTATATGCGGAGCCTCGCGACAAGGCAATCGCGCTCTGAGCTGTCCCTGGCGATTAAAGATGCGATTTCCGTCGTGAAGGGAGCGGGGTATGACCTCGTGGTGGTGGAAACGAGCGGGATCGGGCAGGGAGATGCGGGCATTACCGACATCTGCGATCTGTCCATGTATGTCATGACAAGTGAGTATGGAGCACCGACACAGCTAGAGAAAATTGACATGATTGACTACGCGGATCTTATTGTGATCAATAAATTTGAACGGAAAGGTTCCGAGGATGCAAAGCGCCAGGTGCAGAAACAATATCAGCGGAGCCGCAATTTGTTTGAACAGGATATCAATGAGATGCCTGTATACGGAACCATTGCAAGCCAGTTTAATGATCCCGGAACCAATACCCTTTTTCAGGCTCTCCTGCAAACCATCCGGGAAAAAACCGGGAAGGAATGGAAATCATCGCTTGAAACGGTGACCGATGTAAAGAAACAAAATGTCATTATTCCGAGTGAGCGCCGCTATTACCTGCGCGAAATCAGTGATACAGTTCGCCATTATCATAAAAAAGCAGGACAGCAGGCTGAAATAGCTACAAGACTTTATCAGCTTGATGGCGTTCTTTCTCTATTAGACGGAAAAGGCGAATCGGCTTCTTCCCTTCACGCTCTGAAAGAAGAGGCGGAGGAAGAGCTGTCAAAAGAATCAAAGCACCACTTGGAAACGTGGGAGGAACTGAAAGCGAAGTACAGGGCTGATCAGTATGTCACAAAAGTCCGTGATAAAGAGCTGGTCACACAGCTGAAAACGGTTTCCTTGTCCGGTCTGATGATTCCCAAGATCTCTCTTCCGACGTATAGGGATCACGGCGATATTCTGCGCTGGATTTATAAAGAAAACGTTCCGGGCTCATTCCCTTATACGGCGGGAGTATTCCCCTTCAAACGGGAAGGAGAAGATCCGAAACGGCAATTTGCGGGTGAAGGAACACCGGAGCGGACGAATCGCCGCTTCCACTATTTGTCGAAGGACGATTCAGCAAAACGGCTCAGCACAGCTTTCGACTCGGTTACACTTTATGGCGAAGATCCTGCCCACCGGCCGGATATATACGGAAAAGTAGGGGAGAGCGGTGTGAGCATCTGTACGCTCGAAGACATGAAAAAGCTTTATGCAGGCTTTGATTTATGCGCCCCTTCAACCTCTGTCTCTATGACCATCAACGGACCGGCTCCGATTATCCTGGCGATGTTTATGAATACCGCCATTCAGCAGCAGCTTGACCGGAAAAAAGAAGAACTCGGCCGTGACCTGAATGATGCTGAACAGGCAGACGTAAAAGCTTACACGCTTCAAACCGTGCGGGGAACCGTGCAGGCCGATATTTTAAAAGAAGATCAAGGGCAGAACACATGTATTTTTTCAACAGAATTTGCCCTGAAACTGATGGGCGATATTCAGGAATATTTTATTGAAGAGAAAGTAAGAAACTATTATTCTGTTTCCATTTCCGGCTATCATATCGCAGAGGCGGGAGCCAACCCGATTTCCCAGCTTGCTTTCACACTTGCAAACGGGTTCACGTATGTTGAATATTATTTGAGCAGGGGCATGGATATTGATCACTTTGCACCAAACCTGTCCTTCTTCTTCAGCAACGGCTTGGATCCCGAATATACGGTAATCGGACGGGTAGCAAGAAGAATCTGGGCAACGGTGATGCGGGATAAATACGGAGCAAATGAGCGAAGCCAAAAGCTGAAGTATCATGTTCAAACCTCAGGACGGTCCCTTCATGCTCAGGAAATTGACTTTAATGATATCCGGACTACACTGCAGGCCTTAATGGCGCTTCACGATAACTGCAACTCGCTTCATACGAATGCTTATGATGAGGCGATCACAACACCGACCGAAGAATCCGTCCGCAGGGCAATGGCGATCCAAATGATTATCACGAAAGAGCACGGGTTAACGAAAAATGAGAACCCGCTGCAAGGTTCCTTTATTATCGAGGAACTCACCGACCTAGTGGAAACAGCGGTGCTGGAGGAATTCGACCGCATAAACGAGCGCGGCGGCGTACTTGGAGCGATGGAAACCCAGTATCAGCGAGGCAAGATCCAGGACGAATCAATGCATTATGAAATGAAAAAGCATAATGGCGAACTCCCAATCGTTGGAGTGAATACGTACCTTAATCCTAATCCTCCTTCAGAAGAGGAAATGGATAACATGGAAATCGCCCGTGCATCAAAGGAAGAAAAAGAAACACAGATTCGAAATCTCCAAGCCTTCCAAAAGAAAAATGAAAAAGAAGCGGAAGCAGCACTCCAAAAGCTTACACATACAGCGATGACAAACGGAAACTTGTTTAAGGAATTAATGGAGACTGTAAAATACGCAAGCCTCGGCCAAATCACAGCCGCACTTTATGAGGCGGGCGGGCAGTACCGCCGCAATATGTAAGAGGAAAAAACACAGGCAGCGGATCAGGCTGCCTGGTTTTGTTTATGGAAAAGCCCGAATGGACGCGCCGATGCCGGTCTGGAATCTGATTGCGTGTGATGGACAGAAATAGGATAAAGGGCAGAACTCAGCGTTTTACGCTCCACTGCGAATGGACACGGGATAAAAAATATGCCGCCATCCTCCCTTCGCTCGGCTATTCAACCCATCCGGCTGGCGGGAAGAACAGCGGCCAAGTTTAATTTCAAAGAAAGCTAGCATAAAGTGCTAGAATTTGTTTATAATGAAAGATATGATTTTATGTCTTCATGATGGTTTACATAGGGCGGGAAGGCTTACGGCCGAAAGGTTTCGCCCTTTTTTGCCTTTTAATAAGGCTGTGTTAAAGCATGGTATGGAAATTTCAACAACTGCTGATTGGAAATCAACAGCCAAGTTTAACAGAGCTTTTTATAAAGATAGGACGAATAAGAAAGGAAGTGCCTTACGTTGAGTTTAGCGCAATACTCTAAAGAAGAAATTAAGGAAATGGCATTGATTGAAATTGCTCATGGGCTTATGACCGATAAGAAGCAGCCGATTGATTTTCAGGATCTTATGAAAGAAATTACTTCCATTCTTGGCCTTACAAAAGAGCAGGTGGAAGAGAAAATCGCTCAATTCTACACGGATTTAAATATAGACGGACGCTTTATTTCTGTTGGAGACAACAGATGGGGACTCCGCAACTGGTATCCGGTTGATACTCTTGAAGAAGAGATGGCTGCGGCACCTAAAGCGAAGAAGAAGAAAACGAAGAAAGCTGCAGCTGTGGCGGAAGACTTCGATGAAGACTTTGAAGAATCGGAAGAAGAAGATGAGGATCTGGAGTTTGACGATTTGGATGAGTACGATGAAGACGACGCAGTAGATCCGGATTTGGATGCAGACGACGACACAGAAGATGACGAAGATCTAGACGAAATTTTGGATGAAGATCTGGATGATGAAGACCTTGATGAGGATGAAGAAGACGAAGATTAAGATTCATCTTGACTTTCGACATCGAAGTAGGTAGTATTTTATTTGGGCTCTTTTAAAGTGCTTTATTGATGATTATAATATCAGCTCCCTTCTGAGCAATTAGAAGGGAGCTTTCTTATTTTTCTCAGAAGCATACGACCATTTTTTATTTATTCGTGCTGTCAGCCTTGCTCCACTTTTTCATTAGTAAATTGGCTGAGTTTAGCACAAATTATACAAAGACTGTATCTCGCGAGGGGGAAGACCATCAAATGACAAAGTATATTTTCGTAACCGGCGGTGTTGTCTCGTCGCTCGGAAAAGGTATTACGGCTGCTTCACTGGGCCGCCTGCTTAAAAACAGAGGATTGAATGTAACCATTCAAAAATTCGATCCGTACATTAACGTGGATCCGGGAACGATGAGTCCTTATCAGCATGGGGAAGTGTTCGTAACCGGCGACGGCGCTGAAACGGATCTTGACTTAGGCCACTACGAGCGTTTTATCGATATTAACCTGAATAAATACAGCAACGTGACGACGGGAAAAGTTTATTCCACGGTGCTGAAAAAAGAACGCCGCGGAGACTATCTTGGCGGAACGGTACAGGTTATTCCGCACATTACGAACGAAATCAAAGACAAGGTATTCCGTGCCGGCAAGGAAACGAATGCGGATGTTGTCATTACTGAAATCGGAGGAACCGTTGGAGATATCGAGTCTCTTCCATTTCTTGAAGCGATCCGCCAAATCAAAAGCGACATTGGCCGCGACAATGTCATGTACATTCACTGTACCCTCGTTCCTTACATCAAAGCTGCAGGTGAAATGAAAACGAAGCCGACTCAGCACAGTGTAAAAGAATTGAGAAGTCTTGGTATCCAGCCGAACGTAATTGTTGCGCGTACGGAAATGCCGATTTCCCAGGATATGAAAGATAAAATTGCTCTATTCTGCGATATTGATGCAAAAGCGGTCATTGAGTGCCGTGATGCGGATACTCTTTATTCCATTCCGCTGGCTCTTCAGGAGCAGAAGCTTGATACGATAACATGTGAACATCTTAAACTCGATTGCCCTGAGCCAAACATGGACGAGTGGAAAGAACTTGTTCACCGTGTAACGAACCTTTCCAAAACAACCCGCATTGCACTTGTCGGGAAATACGTAGAGCTTCAGGATGCCTACATCTCTGTAGTGGAAGCCCTTCGTCACGCAGGCTATGCGTTTGATTCGGATATCAGCATTGATTGGGTCAATGCAGAAGATGTGACAGACGAAAACGTAAGCAGCCTTCTATCGCAGGCAGACGGAATTCTTGTGCCTGGAGGATTCGGTGACCGCGGTGTAGAAGGAAAAATTGCTGCAACAAAATACGCACGCGAAAACAGAATTCCATTCTTCGGCATTTGCCTTGGCATGCAGGTAGCCTCTATTGAGTATGCACGCAATGTACTTGGACTCGACGGAGCGCATTCAGCTGAAATCGATCCTCTTACACCTCATGCCGTTATTGATCTTCTTCCGGAGCAGAAGGATATCGAAGACCTTGGAGGAACGCTTCGCCTTGGCCTTTATCCATGCAAGCTGACAGAAGGATCCAAAGCGATGGAAGCTTATGAAGATGAAGTGGTATATGAACGACACCGTCACCGCTACGAGTTTAACAATGAATACCGCCAGGCAATGGAAGAGTCCGGCTTTATTTTCTCCGGAACAAGTCCTGACGGAAGACTCGTTGAAATCATTGAGCTGAAAGATCACCCTTGGTTCGTGGCGTCTCAATTCCATCCGGAATTTACGTCCCGTCCGACAAGACCGCAGCCGCTGTTCCGTGACTTCGTTCAAGCTTCACTGAAAGCTTCAGAAAAACTGTAAAAAGAAAAAATCCTGACGGGCTCCGTCAGGATTTTTTTATCTTTGAGCGAACAGCCGGACTGCCGCAGTCAAATCTCTTCATCCTCTTCTTCATATTCAGAGAGGATTTCCTCAATAGTAAAACGGAGGGCATAGTACACAAATAAACCGGTCATCAAAGCGGGGAATCCATACCGGCTGCCGTCTTCGGCAGGAATCATCGGTTTTTTAAGCTTGGAGTCAATGTGAACATCCACAATCCCCTCAAGTCCCGGTTCTCCATCGAGCGCAGATACTCCGACGGTTTGCACCCCTTCATCCTGAAGTCTGCGGGCGAGCCTGATGGCTTCCTGATCGGAAGAAAGCCGGGTGAAGAAAAGCACGCGGTCCGCAGGGAGGACGGCAGCCATTTCCCCGCTTTCATTGAACAGCGGTTTTGCCTTCGGAAAAGGCTCGGCACTGTCCATTGCCTCCATAACGATTCCCGAGAGCTCGCGGAATCCGTGAATATAAACGATTCCATCCCCGGCACAGGCTTGGGCAAGCAGCCTTGCTCCATCTTCTATGGAAAACTCCTCCTGGGTTTGAATGCGCTGAAACTGCCCGGAGAGCTGTGTGGAAAATATTTTTAGCATGGGTAAAAAACTCCTTTTATACGGATCCTTTTCACAGGCATTATACGGAATCTGCGGTTAAAATACAAAATGTTAAACAATATCCAATAAGAGGCAGGAGATTGACCTTCTTACAAGAATTAGTATCATAAGTCATATAAAAGCAGCGCCTTTAAGGAAGGGAGTTCTGCCGCGGCGCAGACCTGCGGCCATCCGGCACCTTAAAGGGCTTAAACGTTTATGCTTGCCGGGTCTAATGCGCGGCATATAGCAGGAGAGTGCTTTCTTACTATGTCAGGAAAAAACGTGAAGAGGTGCAAAGATGGAAAAAGAGAAAATTTTAATCGTCGATGATCAGTACGGAATCAGAATTTTACTAAACGAAGTCTTTCAAAAAGAAGGCTATGACACATATCAGGCTGCCAGCGGATTTCAGGCGCTGGAAATTCTGGAGCAAACGCCTCCGGATTTAGTTTTGCTGGACATGAAAATTCCTGGAATGGATGGAATTGAAATCCTAAAAAGAATGAAGCTTGTTGAACCGAATATCCGGGTTATCATTATGACGGCCTACGGTGAACTCGATATGATCCAGGAAGCTAAAGACCTTGGGGCCCTTACCCATTTTGCCAAACCGTTTGACATTGATGAAATTCGCGCAGCTGTCAAGAAACATCTTCCGATCAAGTCAAACTGACAAAAAGTTTGAATTTTTGGACATGTCTCGAAAAGTTGCCGATTTTTCTTGTTATTGGTATGCTATTGTTTGAGAAAAGCTATGCATCCATTTCTTAGTTACATATACAGGAAATTTTCTGGTCAAGCTAGATTTGATAGGCTTTTCGGGTTTAGCAAAATCAGGCTATACAAGGAGGATTATTCGACATGCCTTTAGTATCAATGACAGAAATGCTTCAAAAAGCCAAAAGCGAAGGCTACGCTGTTGGTCAATTTAACGTGAATAACCTTGAGTTCACTCAAGCGATTCTTCAAGCGGCACAAGAAGAAAAATCACCAGTTATTCTTGGTGTTTCTGAAGGTGCAGCACGCTACATGGGCGGTTTCAAAACGATTACAGTTTTGGTTAAAGCGCTAATGGAAGAATACAAAGTGACGGTACCAGTTGCCATTCACCTTGACCACGGTTCAAGCTTCGAATCTTGTGCAAAAGCGATTCATGCAGGTTTCACTTCTGTAATGATCGATGCTTCACACCACCCGTTCGAAGAAAACATCGCTGAAACATCCAAAGTGGTCGAGCTTGCTCATTTCCACGGCGTATCTGTTGAAGCTGAGCTTGGAACAGTTGGCGGACAGGAAGATGACGTGATCGCAGAAGGCGTAATCTACGCTGACCCTAAAGAGTGCAAGGAGCTTGTTGAGCGTACTGGAATCGACACGCTTGCACCTGCACTTGGATCTGTTCACGGTCCTTACAAAGGTGAACCAAACCTTGGTTTCAAAGAAATGGAAGAAATCGGAGCGGCTACAGGCCTTCCTCTTGTTCTTCACGGCGGAACTGGAATCCCTACACACGATATCCAAAAAGCGATTTCTTTCGGAACAGCTAAAATCAACGTAAACACTGAGAACCAAATTGCTTCTGCAAAAACGGTTCGCGAAGTGCTTGCTGCAAAACCTGAAGAGTACGATCCGCGTAAATATCTTGGACCAGCTCGCGATGCAATCAAAGAAACGGTTCAAGGCAAAATGCGTGAATTCGGTTCTTCCAACAAAGCTTAATTTTTAGCGGGCTGATTGAAGTGGAAGGCGTGAGACTCCTGCGGGAGCAGCGCGACAGGTGAGACCCCGCAGACGCTTAAGCGTCGAGGAGGCTCACCGCCCGCCTCGCGGAAAGCGAGCGCCTGCAGCGGAAATCAGCAGCTAAGTTTAACAAAGCTTAATTTTTACAATTGAAAACCGTCTTTCAGGAGACGGTTTTCAAAGATGTAAAAAGAAAGCGATAACAAGATTTAGTTTTCAGATTTTTGATAAGGGAGCGGAACAGAATGAAATTTTTCATTGATACAGCAAACCTTGAAGAAATCAAAGAAGCCCAGGAGATGGGCATCCTTGCAGGCGTGACGACAAACCCGAGTTTAGTAGCCAAAGAGAATATTTCCTTTCATGATAGACTAAGAGAAATTACAGACATAGTTAAAGGTTCGGTCAGTGCAGAAGTCATTTCTTTAAAAGCCGAAGAAATGATTGAAGAAGGAAAAGAACTAGCAAAAATTGCTCCAAATATAACGGTCAAGGTTCCGATGACACCGGATGGGCTGAAGGCAGTCAAGGAATTTTCAGAGCTTGGAATCAAAACGAATGTCACGCTTATTTTCAGTGCAAACCAGGCGCTTCTTGCAGCCCGTGCGGGAGCATCCTATGTTTCTCCCTTTCTTGGAAGACTGGATGATATCGGACAGAACGGCATGGACTTAATTGCAACGATTTCTGAAATATTTGATCTTCATGGTCTGGATGCAGAAATTATTGCGGCATCCATCCGCCATCCGATGCACGTTACGGAAGCCGCGTTGAATGGAGCTCACATTGCGACCATTCCGCTTAAAGTGATCCATCAGCTTTTCAACCACCCGCTGACAGATCAGGGGATTGAAAAGTTTCTGGCGGACTGGAACAGCCGCGTATAAATGCAAATAAGTAAATAGGCAGGAATAAATGGCAAGCTACCGGCTTGCCATTTATGCGGTTTATTTGCGTATTGGACTCAGAGTGCCTGTTAAGCATCGTTTTGGACTTGATGATACACTGTACAAAAGGCATTCTATTAATCTGTCCTTTTGCAAAAAGAAGGTTTTTCCCGGACGATTTGAGCATCAATGGAATTTATTTTACAATGGGAAGAGACTCAATTTTTGACGCTTCGTTTATTTTTCATATACAGAGTATGTTCTGTCGGATTTATGGAGAATTTGTTGAAAAGAGTGTCCTAACATGTCAGCTTCTTAGGAAGGAGACCATCATGGAAAAATTAAAGATTGCAGGCGGTGATCTGCTGAAAGGTTCCGTTACAATCAGCGGAGCAAAAAACAGTGCAGTAGCGCTGATTCCAGCGACTATTTTAGCTGAATCCCCCGTCATTATTGAAGGCTTGCCGAATATATCCGATGTCCACATCTTAAAGGATTTGCTTGAGGAAGTAGGCGGAAAAGTCGACTTTCATAACGGTGAAATGCACGTCCAGCCGGAAAACATGATTTCAATGCCTCTTCCAAACGGAAAGGTGAAAAAATTAAGGGCTTCTTATTACCTGATGGGTGCCATGCTTGGCCGCTTTAAAAAGGCAGTAATCGGACTTCCGGGAGGATGCCACCTCGGACCGCGGCCGATTGACCAGCACATTAAAGGGTTTGAAGCGCTCGGTGCACAGGTGACAAATGAGCAGGGTGCCATTTATCTCCGCGCAGAAGAACTAAAGGGCGCACGTATTTATCTGGATGTAGTCAGTGTCGGGGCCACCATTAATATTATGCTTGCAGCGGTCCTGGCAAAAGGGCGCACCATTATTGAAAATGCGGCGAAGGAACCTGAAATTGTAGATGTCGCAACCCTTCTCACGAGTATGGGTGCCAAAATAAAAGGAGCAGGAACGGATGTCATCCGCATCGACGGAGTTGAAAAACTCCATGGGTGCCGCCATACCATCATTCCGGACCGGATTGAGGCCGGTACGTATATGATTATCGGTGCTGCTGCCGGAAAAGAAGTGCTGATTGATAACGTGATTCCCCTCCATATGGAGTCTCTCATTGCAAAATTAAGGGAGACCGGCGTCCATGTTGAGACGAGCAATGATCAAATCTGGATTGTCGGCGGGCAAAAAGAGCTGAAGCCGGTTGATGTGAAGACCCTTGTCTATCCCGGATTCCCTACGGATCTTCAGCAGCCTTTCACATCATTCCTTACAAAAGCCAATGGGACAAGCGTTGTAACGGATACGATCTATTCCGCGCGGTTCAAGCACATTGACGAGCTTCGCCGTATGGGAGCATCCATTAAAGTGGAAGGTCGTTCCGCTATTGTATCCGGGCCAAATAAGCTGCAGGGCGCAAAAGTAAAAGCAAGTGATCTGAGAGCCGGAGCCGCTCTGGTGACAGCCGGCTTAATGGCTGAAGGGATAACAGAGGTTACAGGCCTCGAGCATATTGACAGGGGCTACAGCGAACTTGAGCAAAAGCTTACGAATATGGGTGCCACAATCTGGCGCGAAAAATTAACGGCTGAGGAAATAGAGCAAGTCGAAAATTCATAACCGTTACCACCCTGCTTCCTTATGGAAGCAGGTCTCATACATAATTTCGTTACAGCGAAGGGGAGGAACCAAAGATGGAAAGAAGTTTGTCGATGGAACTAGTACGCGTAACAGAAGCTGCAGCACTCGCATCCGCCAGATGGATGGGACGCGGCAAGAAGGATGAAGCGGATGATGCCGCTACTTCTGCAATGAGAGATGTATTCGACACGATTCCGATGAAAGGGACAGTCGTCATTGGGGAAGGGGAAATGGATGAAGCCCCGATGCTCTACATTGGAGAAAAGCTTGGGAATGGTTACGGACCGAGAGTGGATGTAGCGGTTGATCCACTTGAAGGAACGAATATCCTGGCACAGGGAGGCTGGAATGCGCTTGCTGTTATAGCTGTTGCGGATCACGGCAATCTGCTGAACGCACCCGATATGTATATGGATAAAATAGCGGTGGGGCCGGATGCAGTCGGCTGCATTGACATCAACGCTCCCATTATGGATAACCTCCGGGCTGTCGCAAAAGCGAAAAACAAAGACATTGAAGACATAGTTGCAACCATCCTGAACAGGGAACGCCATCAGGGGATTATCAATGAGCTCCGCGAAGCAGGTGTCCGCATCAAGCTGATCAACGACGGCGATGTAGCAGGCGCGATCAATACGGCCTTTGACCATACGGGTGTTGATATTCTTTTCGGTTCCGGCGGAGCGCCTGAAGGAGTTCTTTCTGCCGTCGCTTTAAAATGCCTGGGCGGGGAGATCCAGGGAAGGCTTATTCCTCAAAGCGATCAGGAACTGGAGCGCTGTGTGAAAATGGGACTTGATGTAAACAAAGTCCTTTTGATGGATGATTTGGTAAAAGGTGATGATGCGATCTTCGCAGCCACCGGTGTGACGGATGGGGAATTGCTGCGCGGTGTGCAGTTCAAAGCGTCAAGCGGCACCACGCAATCCCTTGTCATGAGAGCGAAATCAGGCACCGTCCGCTTTATTGACGGACAGCACAGCCTCAAAAAGAAACCAAACTTAGTCATCAAATAAAAAGAAAAGCGGACCGGGGTTTTATGGCCCCGGTTCCCTCATTTATTTCAAATGTTTTACGTCTCCGAAAACGTATTGATTAATCACCTGAAATAAGGTAAAACTAAAGAGTGCTGCAAATCAAAAATACACTGCTTCAACTACTTCAAATTTTTCCTTCTTTTCCTTCTCTATCCTGAAATCCATTTTTCAATGTCAAAAGTACATATAGGGCGGAAAGAAAACCAGTATGTCTATTTTATATGGTAAAAGTGTGGTGTTTACATGAGTAAGGTTTCCATCTCTTCATTGGAAAACATGAAGCTGAAAGAATTGTACGAGCATGCTCGTCATTTCAAAATCTCTTACTACAGCAAGTTGACGAAAAAAGAACTGATTTTTGCTATTTTAAAAGCAGATGCAGAACAGGAAGACCTTTTATTCATGGAAGGGGTTCTTGAAATCATTCAGTCTGAGGGCTTTGGTTTCCTTAGACCGATTAACTATTCTCCAAGCTCGGAGGATATTTATATTTCTGCGTCCCAGATCAGACGTTTTGATTTAAGAAACGGTGATAAAGTATCCGGTAAGGTCCGTCCTCCAAAGGAAAACGAACGCTATTACGGCCTTCTACATGTAGATGCGGTGAATGGCGACGATCCTGAGTCGGCAAAGGAACGCGTTCATTTCCCTGCTCTTACGCCGCTTTACCCGGACCGTCAGATTATCCTTGAAACACAGCCGCATATGCTGTCCACCAGAATTATGGACCTCATTGCGCCGGTTGGCTTCGGGCAGCGCGGATTAATCGTAGCCCCTCCAAAAGCAGGGAAAACGATGCTTTTGAAGGAAATCGCGAACAGCATCACAACCAATAATCCGGAAGCAGAACTCATTGTTCTCTTAATCGATGAGCGTCCGGAGGAAGTAACGGACATTGAACGTTCAGTTGCAGGCGATGTTGTCAGCTCCACGTTTGATGAAGTTCCGGAGAATCATATCAAGGTAGCTGAACTCGTGCTTGACCGTGCGATGAGGCTTGTGGAGCACAAGAAAGACGTCATTATCCTTATGGACAGCATCACGCGTCTTGCCCGTGCCTATAACCTTGTGATTCCTCCAAGCGGCCGTACACTTTCAGGAGGAATCGATCCTGCTGCATTCCACCGTCCAAAGCGTTTCTTCGGAGCAGCGCGTAATATCGAAGAAGGCGGAAGCTTAACGATTCTAGCGACGGCTCTCGTTGATACGGGTTCCCGTATGGACGATGTCATTTATGAGGAATTTAAAGGAACCGGTAATATGGAGCTTCATCTTGACCGCTCCCTTGCCGAAAAACGGATTTTCCCTGCAATTGATATCCGCCGTTCCGGAACAAGGAAAGAAGAACTTCTCGTTCAGAAGGAACACCTTGAAAAATTATGGGCAATCCGTAAATCAATGACGGATACACCGGATTTTGTCGAGAAATTCCTTCGTAAATTAAAGCAGTCGAAAGGCAATGAAGAATTTTTTGACA
Source organism: Bacillus sp. FJAT-42376 (assembly GCF_003816055.1). Taxonomy (NCBI): domain Bacteria; kingdom Bacillati; phylum Bacillota; class Bacilli; order Caryophanales; family Bacillaceae; genus Bacillus; species Bacillus sp. FJAT-42376. The sequence continues at coordinate 73,917 of NZ_CP033906.1, read as the reverse complement.
TGCTTTCGGCTGAAATGAAGCCAAGCACAGCAGGCTCAAGAAGATCATAGAAAAAACTCGGCAGGGTTTCCTGAAAGATTCCAATTTTGTTCCTTGCAATCATAGAGAAGCCCTGTTATAATTTTTTCATATGCCGTTCAGATAAATTTAGGCTGAACAAGATAACTCTGGGTTCGGTAAGAATTCAGGGCAGAAGGAGATGAAAAGAATGAAAGCTGGAATCCATCCTAATTACAAAAAAGTAATGGTGAAATGTTCTTGCGGAAACGAATTTGAAACTGGTTCAGTTAAAGATGAGCTTCGCATCGAGACTTGCTCTGAATGTCATCCATTCTACACTGGACGTCAGAAATTCGCTGAAGCTGGCGGACGTGTTGACCGTTTCAATAAAAAATACGGAATCAAGTAATTTTAGAAATAGATGTAAACAAAAACAGGCAAGTCTTCACACTTGCCTGTTTTTTTACGAAAAAAACACGAATTCAATCGTTTTTCATAAGGACTTTCGGCATGGAAAGCAGGGATTCGGACAAGATAAATGAAAAGAAAAACCGGGGTGACCAGGCTGTAACACGGTCCATCAGCCTTATGCATGGAATGAAGGGAGAGGCCGTATGCATGTATGTAATGAAATTTAGCGGATGGCTTGAAGTCATTTGCGGCAGTATGTTCTCGGGGAAATCCGAGGAACTGATCCGAAGAGTGCGCCGTGCGCAGTACGCAAAACAAAATGTTTTAGTTTTTAAGCCATCCATAGATAACCGATACAGTGAGAAAGAAGTCGTTTCCCACAATGGGACAACCATTATCTGCTCGCCGGTTCCGACTTCAGCAGATGTATTAAGCCTTGTGGATGAGGATACAGATGTTGTAGCCATCGATGAAATCCAGTTTTTTGATGCCGGAATCATGGAAGTCGTAACGACCCTGGCAGACCGCGGGCACCGTGTGATTACGGCCGGTCTTGATCAGGATTTCCGCGGAGAGCCTTTCGGCATCATGCCGGATTTAATGGCGATTGCGGAGTCGGTTACGAAGCTTCAGGCGGTCTGTTCTGTTTGCGGTTCGCCCGCAAGCCGTACACAGCGTCTGATTGACGGAAAGCCAGCGGCTTACAAGGATCCGATCATCCTCGTTGGAGCATCCGAATCCTATGAGCCTCGCTGCCGCCATCACCACGAAGTTCCGGGAAAGCCTGCATTTGCACGTGAACAAAACCAGGCTTCTCATCCATAATCAAACAGCCATCCCTCTTTGCTTACAATCAGCAAAGAGGGATTTTTTCGGTCTGTGATGACAGATCCGAAGCTAAAAGGAAGTTTTTTACTGAGCCAATATGGTACGATGGTAAAAGAATAGGTGTTAAGGAGGAGAAATGATGATTGTTCAAAATAATCCCGAAGTATACAGTGTAATTGAACAGCTTGAAACCCAGAATGCTGTGTTTAAAATTGTAGAATTCAATGATTTAAACGGCAGTACATACTTAACCTCCCCAACCGATATGTATTACGCTAAAAAACTCGGCATGGGCCTTAGGCAAATTGCCATCGAACTGAGAAATGGCAGCATCACAACGGAAGCGGGAGCCCTCCACTACATGCAGGGAAGCATTGAGATGGATAACTCGCTTGGCGGAGCTGCAGGAATCATGAAAAAGTTTGCAAGCAGCGTCCTGACAAACGAATCAGCCATAAAACCTAAATACAGGGGAACCGGCGATATCTTTTTAGAGCCGAGCTTCAGCCACTTCCTCATGCTTGAAATTGAAAATGACTCTATCATCGTGGATAAAGGAATGTTCTACTGCTGCGAGTCAACCGTTGAAGTTGGAATTGAATCCATGAAAAATTTGTCCTCTGCTGCAAGGGGAGGAGAGGGACTGTTCCAGACAAAGCTCTCCGGATCCGGCATCATCGTCCTGGAAAGCCCGGTACCGGCAGGCGCAGTCGTCAAAGTCGATCTAAACAACGATACCCTGAAGGTCGACGGCAACTTTGCCATTCTCCGGACCGGCGGCATCCAGTTTACAGTCGAACGGTCTGCCAAAGGAATCATCGGCTCTGCATCGAGCGGAGAGGGCTACCTGCAGACGTTCCGCGGAACAGGGCAAGTCTGGCTTTCTCCAACCACATCAAGAGGCCCGTTGCTGACATAAAGAAACCGCTGCTTTTGCAGCGGTTTTTTTATTTTTTAGGCGTGTGAGGGATCGGGGGAACTGGCCGCCTGCTTCGTGTGAGCACTGACCCCCGCTCTGCTAAAGGACTAAACCTCCGTCCCTGTTCCTTATATCCCTATATAAATCAAGACTTTGCGGATTGAATGCTTGTTCCCTCGTTACTTTAAAGGGCAGAAGGTCAGAGCAATGCACTGACCCCCGCTCTGCTAAAGCGCTAAACCTCCGTCCCCTAATCTCATCCACTGGCGGTGTAAAAGGAGGTATCCATTGTTTCCTCTGTCCTTTCATGCATTAGCGAAGGGAGGGTCAGTGCAAACAGAGTGTGGATGACAGGCATTAAGAGATCAGCTTTGAAGTATATGGGAAGATGGGGCCAGTCCCGCGAAAATTTACCGTACTAAAGCTCCGGCACCCCCTTCGGCATCCGCTGGTACAGAAGGCTTCGGAGGACAGAGCCTGTGTCCCCCGCTGCGGTGAAGCAAAGCGGGACAGGCACCGTGCCTGTCCCCGGAAGTTTTACCGAACTAAAGCTCCGGCACCTCCTTCACCATCCGCTGGTACAGAAGGATTCGGAGGACAGAGCCTGTGTCCCCCGCTGCGGTGAAGCATAGCGGGACAGGCACCCGCCGCCCCCTGAAGAACATCCAAAATAATTTAAAAAAAGAATGACCCCAAATAGGCCATCCCGTCCCGCTCCTTACAGACTAAAAATAGACCGCAACAGTCCTTTTCGCTTGTTCATCTTCTGGTTTTCAAACATGAGCACAGGTTCCTGCTGGGCATCGGGGAGCTGGGCAAAAAGAATATCGATGGTTTGCTCGATTTTTTGGATTTTTCGATTGAGTTCTTCCATTTCTCTGCGGTGCTGAAGGAGCTGATAGGATACGACGGCATCGGCCTTATGGTTTAATTTTTGTTCCATTAGGGTCAGGCGGCTCTCAAGCTCAGCGACCCTTGCGTCTGCATCATTTGGCGGTGAAGAGGGGGCAGGTGTGTCAGGTTCAGATGCTGGTATGGTTTCTGCTTTTATATCTTGCAGGAGCACGCCGTTCTGGAGCTGCTCCCTCACGCTTTTTAGGGTGTCTAAATCCTCTTCCCGGAAATGATAGTGTCCAAGCTCGTTACGTTCCATTGGCAGTCCCAGCTGTTTGACCCAGCGCTGAACGGTTTTAGTGGAAACCCCAAGTTCTTTTGCAACGGCAGCAGTGTTCATTAAACATTCCCCCTATCTCTTAATAAGAAAGGAATTCGCTATTTGCCCTTCATCTCCTTTGCAGAAGACAAAACAAGTACCTGTTCGGCAAAGGTAGTGAAAATGTGAGAGTGTTTGTCGAATTAGACTTCGTACAGCTCAAGCGGCAAATTGTCGGGATCCCGGAAAAAGGTAAACCGTTTTCCGGTGAGTTCGTCTACCCGGACCGGTTCACATTCCACACCTTTTGAAGAGAGCGTCCCAATGGCGGCTTCTATATCATCGGTGCCAAAAGCGAGATGTCTTAACCCCCGTGCTTCCGGCTGAGTGGGGCGGAGAGGAGGGTCAGGAAAGGAGAACAGCTCGATTTGTCCGGAATCTCCGACGGAAAGGTCCAGCTTGTAGGAGTCTCTTTCTTTCCGGTAGGTTTCTTTTATGATTTTGCATCCGAGCGTATGGACGTAAAAAGCTTTGGATATTTCGTAGTTGGAACAAATAATGGCCGTGTGGTGAATATGGGTAATCATTCATGAACCTCTCCTTTGCTTTTGTGTTTATAGACTGATGCGTGCCGTCCTTTGTGTACAGCGGTGAAAGCCATCAAGACAGGGGGTTTTTCATCAAACTTCTTCTTTTCAGCTGCAAACATCCGATGGCAATCAAGTTAAAGGCAAGACATAAAGGAAAAATCCATTTCACGGCGTTCACACTGCCATAATCAGAAGGAAGGATGATGGATAAAAAGATTCCCAGGGCTGGTAAAGTGAGAAGGAAAATAAGCAGCGAAAGGGAATGGTATTTTTGGACTTTGGAGGGAAGATCAGAATAGATGTCGGGTGTTTCAGCATGATCCTCTGCCGGTCTGCGAAAATACTGCCATCCATTGAACTCAGCCGCATGTTCCCAACCTGCTTCATGAAAAATCGAATAGTATTCCTCCCGATCATCTTTTAAGGAAGCCTGATAGTCAAGCCTGTATATGTAGTTCGCAGGTGTGATTTTTTCGAACGTGTACAGGCCCCATTTATAGCTTTTCAAGCCCCATCCCTTTTTTGACATGCTGGTCAGCCATTTTGCTTCAGCATCATCGGCCCAGGCAAAATAAAGTTTAAAGACTTTTTTCATCATAATCCACTCCTTCGAGACTGTTTAAAACCTTCCGGCTGATTCTTGTGACTGTTTCTAAACGGATATACTCGAGCCGGACCGTTTCTTTCCCAAGCTTCGTTAAACGATAGTTCTTTTTTTGGTCTAAAAGGGAATTTCCGTATTTTTCAATCAATTGCTGTTTTTCTAATTTGCCTAATGCCCCGTAAAGGGTACCCGGGCCGAGCTTAACGGTTCCTTCGCTCATTTCTTCTACAGCTTTCATGATGCCATAGCCATGCAAGGGGCTGAATAAAGCGAGCAGAATAAAATACGTTGTATGAGTAAGAGGCAAAAAGCTTTCTGCTTTCTTCACGGTCATCGGATTTCCTCCTTTTCGCGTTCAGGAATATATATCGACTAACGATATATATCGCATGGCGATATAATACCAGTATTTGTTACATCGTGCAACGGTTTATTCGGAAAACCTTCTGACTGCTTTTTAAAATGGCAAATTGCTTTTGATTGTTTTCCTGTCCTATACTATAATTAGAATGTTATGGATGAAGTGAAACCGCTAAAGCGGGACAGAAATAGACCGGCTGAAAGGTCAGCCAGTAAACTCCAGAGGTGAAGAACGTGTTAGATCGTTTGCAAGCGGTTGAAGAGCGTTATGAAAAATTAAATCAGCTATTGATGGATCCTGATATTATCAGTGATACCAATAAGCTGAGAGAATATTCAAAAGAACAATCTGATCTGTCTGATACAGTGGAAGCATACAGAGAATATAAAGCAGTAAGAGAGCAAATCGCAGACGCAAAGGCGATGCTTGACGAAAAGCTTGATGGCGATATGCGCGAAATGGTAAAGGAAGAGCTATCTGAGCTGCAGGAGCAGGAAGTATCCTTAAATGATAAATTGAAGCTTCTCCTTGTTCCAAAGGATCCAAATGATAACAAAAACGTCATCATGGAAATCCGCGGAGCAGCAGGCGGTGATGAAGCGGCTTTGTTTGCTGCCGATCTATACAGAATGTACAGCAAATATGCGGAGGCCCAAGGCTGGAAAACCGAAGTAATGGAAGCAAGCTCATCGGGTGTCGGCGGCTATAAAGAAATTATCTTTATGCTGAACGGCAAAGGTGCCTATTCCAAAATGAAGTTTGAAAACGGAGCCCACCGCGTACAGCGTGTACCTGAAACCGAGTCCGGCGGCCGGATTCACACGTCCACTGCGACAGTCGCCTGCCTGCCTGAGGCAGAAGAAGTGGAAGTGGAAATTCACGATAAGGACATCCGTGTGGATACCTTCGCTTCCAGCGGACCGGGTGGACAAAGTGTTAATACAACGATGTCTGCCGTCCGTCTGACTCACCTTCCGACCATGACCGTTGTAAGCTGTCAGGATGAAAAATCCCAGATTAAAAACAAAGAAAAAGCCATGAAGGTTCTCCGTGCCCGTGTTTATGACAAATTTCAGCGCGAAGCACAGGCTGAGTATGATCAAAACCGCAAGCTTGCTGTCGGTTCCGGGGACCGTTCTGAACGGATCCGTACGTATAACTTTCCGCAAAACCGGGTGACAGACCACCGCATCGGTCTGACCATCCAGAAACTTGATCAGATCCTTGAAGGAAAGCTTGATGAAGTCATCAATGCCCTGATCGTCGAGGATCAGTCCAGCAGACTGGAACAGGCGGAAAACTAAGGATGACAACTGTATTCGAAGCCCTGAAATGGGCTTCTCTTTTTTTAACTGATGCGGGAAGAGATGAAAACGCAGGAGAATGGCTTCTGAGACACCATTTAAATATGAACAGGTCCGCGCTTTTAGCCAATTTTCGGATGGAAATCAGCTTAGAGGCACTGGAGGCGTTCCGTGCCGATGTGAAAAAACATGCGGACGGGGTTCCGGTACAGCACCTGACCGGATATGAAGAGTTTTACGGCCGAAAATTTGAAGTCAATAAAGAAGTGCTCATTCCGAGACCGGAAACAGAAGAATTAATTGAAGGACTGAAGAGCAGAATTCAGTCCCATTTGCCGGATCAGCCGCTGACTGCAGCCGACATTGGGACGGGCTCCGGGGCAATTGCGATTACTCTTGCTCTTGAGGTCGCGGAACTTGCTGCAACCGGTACGGACATTGCGCAGGAATCCCTGGACGTTGCGGGCCGGAATGCGGAACGGAACGGCGCGAAGGTCTGTTTTATCCAGGGAGATCTGTATGAACCTCTCGAAGGGCGGACCTTTGACATCATCGTTTCCAATCCTCCTTACATTCCGGATGAAGAGGTTCTGACGCTGTCTGAAATCGTAAAAGACCATGAACCGCACAGAGCGCTCGCAGGAGGGAAAGACGGGTTGGATTTCTACCGCAGGCTGTGCAGCGGGATGCCGGCTCTGTTGAAGAAGCCGGGCATTGCCGCATTTGAAATCGGGGCAGGGCAGGGTGAAGACGTTGCCGGTCTGCTGAAAAAGGCATTTCCTGAAGCCAAGGTGGAAGTGGTGTTTGATATAAACGGCAAGGACCGGATGGTGTTTGCTGAACGATAAAGGGGCGCTTTCGAAATGGAAACAGAGCTTTTGAAGGTTTTTGATGAAAATGGCCGCTGTCTTGGGACGGCTGAACGGAAAGAGGTTCACCGGCAAGGCTTTTGGCATGAAACTTTTCACTGCTGGATGACGGAACGCCATCTGGACAGGATGTATCTTTATTTTCAGCTGAGGAGCCCGTTGAAGAAAGACTATCCCTCCCTGTTCGACATAACGGCAGCCGGCCATCTGCTGGCGGATGAGACAGCAGCAGACGGGGTCCGGGAATTGGAAGAGGAACTGGGTTTAAGCATCCTGTTCAGCGAACTAGTGTCTCTCGGTACCATTCCCTGGACAGGCAGCCATGGGGACATCATCGACCGTGAGCTTGCCCGTGTCTATCTCTACCATCGGGAATCCCCGATTGAAGGGTTTTCTCTACAAAAGGAAGAGGTTGCAGGAGTGGTGAAGGCGGATTTCAGAGAGTTTGAGGAACTGGCAGCAGGAAAACGAAAAACCCTTCAAGTTACCGGCTTTCGGGAAACAGAGAACGGGGAGAGGATACCGCTGGCGGATTCCGTTGATTTATCAGCCTTCGTCCCTCATCAGTCCTCTTATTATGAGGAGCTGTTCAAACAGATTCGTTCGAATGTAAAAATATAGACTCATAGATTTTGATTTTGCGTGTTTATTTTTCACACCCCCCGGCCATACTGTTGCTAGAGAAGGGATGGTTGAGGGAAAATGAAAAAACAAACATTAGCAATCATATATTTATTGATCATTACAGCGGGAGCGCTTTTAAATACGTACAGTCAGCCGCTTGGAGCACAGCAGGCTTCAGCGGAAGAACAAAACGGGCCAAAGGTAATACCGGAGGAAGCCATCAGGCTGAGAATTCTGGCAAACAGCGACGCACCTGAGGATCAGGCAGTTAAACTGAAAATCCGCGATCAAGTAAATAAACAAATCACCCAGTGGGTGAAGGATATTGATTCCATTGAAAAAGCAAGAGCCCTGATTCGCTCGGAGCTTGGAGAGATCAATAAAATTGCGAAGGAAACGATGAAAAAAGAAGGCATGAACCAAAGCATCAAAGTCGAGTATGGCACGAGTGTCCGTTTCCCGACAAAGCTTTACGGCGATTTTATTTACCCCGCTGGAGATTATGAAGCCATCCTCATTACGCTTGGCAACGGTGAAGGAGCGAATTGGTGGTGCGTGCTGTTCCCTCCGCTCTGCTTCCTTGATTTCTCAACAGGACAAGCAGTGGAAGCGCAAAACAAAGAAGTGAAACAGGAAGTAAAAGCAGTCGAAAAATCAGAAAAGGTAGCTTCCGGTCAGAACAAGAAAGAGGAAGTCGAAGTGAAATTCTTCCTTGCAGAATGGTTCAGCGGGCTGTTTTCATAGAGAACAGTCTTTTTTTATCCTTCGTTCGCATCATAAAAACCGCGTTTCCGCATACATTGACAGTAAGAATGAACAATGGGGTGGAACGATGTTTTATCAATTGAAATTAGCAGAACCTGCGGACAGCAGAAGTTTAATAGAGTTTGTGGAAGCGGCCGGCTCCAACGCAGCAGGGATTGAAGAAACAATTGATCAATTCGTGATGATGACGGACGCTGATCAAAGAGTGGCAGCCTGCATCGGGCTTGAGGTATTCGGAGAAAACGGGCTGCTTCGAACACTTGTTGTATCGGACAAGCTGGACCAGGCTTACATTCTTTCTCTCTTTCAGAGCATTCATGAAGTAGGGAGGAAGAAGAAACTAAAAAACTACTATCTCGTAGCAGGTGGACAAGGTTCGATTGATTTTTTGAGAGTCATCGGGTTTAAACGGGCATCAAAGACCGATTTGCCGAAAGAGATGGCTGAATCCAGCCATATTCAGGCCTCCCTTCAGGCAGCAGGAGCGGCCATAATGGTTAAGAATACCTGAAAAAATCAGTGCGACACATAGGTCTAAATACTTTATCAACATAGTTATCCACTGAAAAGATAGCTTTATCCACAATTTGTGGATAAAGCTTGTTGGGGTTCCGCGGCTTTTACTTATGGAGTTCGGGTGGTAAACTAGTTGAAAAAGCAGGATAGTAAAGGAAAGTAAGGAGTCAGATAAGAATGAATACGATTCACTGGACTGTGGATAAGACCGCGGATTTATCCAAAGGTTATCCACAAATCACACAAGCAGCTGCCCTTCTCGCAGATAACGAAGCCATCGCTTTTCCGACTGAAACCGTTTATGGTCTTGGTGCCAATGCCGGTTCGAGTGAAGCGGTGAAAAAAATATATGAAGCAAAAGGAAGGCCGGGCGATAATCCGCTCATTGTCCACGTCGCCAGTCATAAACAGGCAATCGGGCTTGTCGATAACGTGCCTGCCTATGCGATGAAATTAATGAGCATGTTTTGGCCGGGTGCCCTAACCGTCATTTTGCCGGTAAAGGAAGGGAAGCTCTCTCCGCTCGTTACAGCCGGTTTATCCACAGTAGCTATCCGGTTCCCTGACCATCCGATTGCACTTGCTCTTATCCAGCAGGCTGGAGTGCCGATTGCAGCCCCGAGTGCCAACCTGTCAGGAAAACCGAGCCCGACGAAGGCGGAGCACGTCGCAAGGGATTTGAACGGAAGAATAGCGGGTATTGTGGATGGAGGGCCGACCGGGGTTGGGGTGGAATCCACCGTTTTGGATTGCACAAAACCGATTCCCGTCATTTTAAGACCGGGGGGTGTCACAAAAGAGCAGCTCGAAGCGGTTATCGGTACCGTTCATATGGATCAGGCTCTCGCTGATGAGACGCAGGCACCCATCTCACCGGGTATGAAATATACGCATTACGCTCCGAATGCCCCCCTCACCATTGTGGAAGGGTCCCTTGAATTCTTGCAGCGAATCGCTGACGAAGCAAGGGCAGCCGGGAAAAAAACGGGCATTCTCACTGTGGAAGAGCATAAAGAAGCCCTCCATGCAGACGAAGTCATTGCCTGCGGAAGTCTCGGGCAACTTGAAACAGTAGCATCCAATCTATACGGAGTACTCCGCCAGTTTAACGAAAATGAAGAGCTGGATGTCATTTACAGTGAAGCGTTCCCCTCAGAAGGGGTCGGGCTTGCGATTATGAACCGCCTGATGAAGGCGGCCGGACACCGGGTAATCGAAGAATAATCCGTTCTAACCCTCTTTGGACAAACATATGCTGAAACAGGCGTGTCCGAGGAGGGAATACATGAGTATAGAAGCAGTAATCGGGGAAATTCTAACGCTTTTTATGATGGCCTTTGCTTTAGGGATGGATGCCTTCTCAGTCGGTCTGGGGATGGGAATGATTGCGCTGAGATTGAGGCAGATTTTCTACATTGGACTGGTCATCGGCCTGTTCCATATTGCTATGCCCCTTGCCGGTATGGGACTTGGAAGGCTGCTTTCAGATAAATTAGGAACCATCGCGGCTTATGCCGGCGGAGGACTGCTGATCCTTCTCGGATTGCAAATGATTGCCTCCTCCTTTAAAAAAGAAGATGCCCCTCTGATTACCCCCGTTGGCTTCGGCTTGCTGCTCTTTGCATTGAGCGTAAGCCTGGATAGCTTTTCGGTCGGACTTACTCTCGGAATTTATGGGGCAAGAACGATGCTTGCCATTTTCATGTTCGGGTTCGTCAGCATGGTGCTGACGTGGCTTGGCCTTATAATCGGTAAACGGGTGCAGGGCTGGCTAGGGAATTACAGTGAAATTCTGGGGGGAATCATCCTGCTCGGTTTTGGAATGAAGCTTTTGCTTCCTCTGTGAGAAAACGGGACCTGCCGAAGGCCCGTTTTTTGTTTTCCCGGCTTGGTGAGCCGTCCGGTTAGTAGTACAATATAGATAGTAATTACCAAAATGCCCGTTTAAAAATGACGGTGTGAATAGATTCGATGAAAAAGAGGAGTGGAAGCAGTGTCGAATGTCCTTTTTGTTTGTACAGGCAATACATGCAGGAGCCCGATGGCTGAGGCGCTCCTGCAGTTTATGAAACGTTCCGATCAAACAAAAGTAAAATCAGCCGGAGTGTTTGCCATGGATGGCAGTGATGCATCGCCCTACGCCAAGGATGTACTATTAGAAAAAGGGATTGCCTTCAACCATCGCTCAAGTCTTCTGAACGGGGAAAAGGTGGATTGGGCCACTCATATTTTAACAATGACAGAAAGCCATAAACAGCTGATGCTGGAAAGGTTTCCGGAAGCAAAGGAGAAAATATGGACCCTGTCCGAATACGTTCACGGTCTCTCTGAAAAAAGAGATGTGCTGGATCCTTATGGCGGCCCCGCAGAAATATACAGAGCAACAAGAGATGACCTGGAAGGCATGCTAAAGCTTCTGCTGGAAAAAATCGAACAAACAAGCTGATTGGGAGGCAAGAACAATGAGAGTAGCGATCGCGTCAGATCATGGCGGAATGAACATCCGTGAGGAAATTAAATCATTAATGGACGAAATGGGCATTGAATATGAGGACTTCGGCTGCGAATGCAGCCAGTCAGTGGACTATCCGGATTATGCTGTTCCGGTCGCGGAAAAAGTGGCATCCGGGGAAGCGGACCGGGGCATCCTTATTTGCGGAACCGGAATCGGGATGAGCATTTCGGCAAACAAGGTAAAAGGCATCCGCTGCGCACTCGTCCATGACGTGTACAGTGCAAGATTGACGAGAGAGCATAATGACAGCAACGTTCTTGCAATGGGTGAGCGCGTCATTGGACCGGGACTGGCGCGCGATATCGCCAAAACATGGCTTGAATCCCAATTCGAAGGCGGAAGACATGCGAACCGGCTCGGCAAAATTGCCGAATACGAAAATCAAGAATAAGAGGTGAACCAAAATGACGGAAGTCGAAGTATGGCGTTCTGAACTCCAAACCATTTTGCAAGACTTCGAACACCAAGTCACCTTTGAAAAAGACAGTCTCTTTGTAATTGGCTGCAGCACAAGCGAAGTCATCGGCAAAAAAATCGGAACATCCGGCACCTTTGAAGCGGCAACCATGATTTTCGAAGAACTTCACCAGTTTAGCGAACGACACGGAATCCGACTGGCCTTTCAATGCTGCGAGCACTTGAACCGGGCTCTCGTTGTACAGAAATCCACAGCGGAAATGCAGGGGCTTGAACCCGTCACGGTCATACCAGTCAGACAAGCCGGCGGGGCCATGGCTGCCCACGCCTACCGGCACATGACAGACCCTGTCGTAGTCGAACACATTAAAGCGGACGCAGGCATCGACATCGGTGACACCTTCATAGGCATGCACCTGAAGGCAGTCGCAGTCCCAATCAGAAGCTCGCTGAAACAAGTGGGACAAGCCCACGTCACGATGGCCAAAACCCGGCCAAAGCTAATCGGCGGAGTCCGTGCCGTTTATGAAGCAGCAGAAGAAAATGAATCCTGCAGATAAGAAGAACCGCTCTTGGAAGCGGTTCTTTTTGCTTTATGAAAAAGTTCGGGGGCGTGGACGATGGTCATAAATTCATGACCGGGGATTAAGGAGTGCCGGCGGGAAAGCGGGCCGTTTTGGCCGGAAAACCGGTTTAAATGGCGGGAAAATAGAGTTTGGCAGGAATAAGTGAAGGAACGGCAGGAAAGCAGTCGGTTTTGGCCGGAAAGAAAGCAGCTGCGGCAGGAAAACGAGTGTAAACGGCGGGTAAATAGAGTTTGGCAGGAATAAGTGAAGGAACGGCAGGAAAGCAGTCGGTTTTGGCCGGAAAGAAAGCAGCTGCGGCAGGAAAACGAGTGTAAACGGCGGGTAAATAGAGTTTGGCAGGAATAAGTGAAGGAACGGCAGGAAAGCAGTCGGTTTTGGCCGGAAAGAAAGCAGCTGCGGCAGGAAAACGAGTGTAAACGGCGGGTAAATGGAGTTTGGCAGGAATAAGTAAAGGAACGGCAGGAAAGCAGTCCGATTTGGCCGGAAAGAAAACAGCTGCGGCAGGAAAACGAGTGCAAACGGCGGGAAAATGAAGTTTGGCAGGAATTGAGTGGAAATCTGGGCTGAAAACCTGTTAAGCGGCAAAAATACCGGTCCATTTTATGTGTGCATTCATCTTACTAAGCTGATCGGATTAATCTGTCCGTTCTACAGCGTAAATTGTCCATTCCTCACAAGAATCTGTCCAATCGATTAATTTGTCCATTCGTCCCGAAGATTCGTCCGTTCCTGGACTGAATCTGTCCGTTCAAAAGCGTTAATTGTCTGTTCCGCTCACAAATCTGTCCAATCGGATTAATTTGTCCATTCGGCCCGGAGATTCGTCCGTTGCTGGACTGAATCTATCCGTTCAAAAGCGTTAATTGTCCGTTCCGCCCACAAATCTGTCCGATCGAATTATTTTGTCCGCTGCGGTAAAGAATTTGTCCAATCTACGATGCTATCTGTCCATTCCCAGACTGAATTCGTCCGTTCTACGTTGGAATCTGTCCAATCAATATAGCCCCCTCTTCCCAAGACTGCCCATCCAATCATCACCTGCTTTCCGCCATCCACCTTCATTTCGAACAATCTCTTCCATTCAACTCTCTATAGTTCGGCATTAGCCTCAATTTTTTAAGAAATCAGCCGAATCTCTTTTACTTTTTGTTCTGAATATGTGTAAAATAGGAGCATATATGCAAGCCATTACTGTCCAACTAAGGGGGAAATTATCATGACATTTTTGCAAAAGCAGGATCCATCCGTATTTGAAGCAATGCAGAAAGAGCTTAAACGCCAGCAGACAAAGATTGAACTTATTGCATCTGAGAACTTTGTAAGTGAAGCGGTAATGGAAGCGCAAGGTTCTGTACTTACGAACAAATATGCAGAAGGCTATCCGGGCAAACGCTATTATGGCGGTTGTGAATACGTAGATATCGTAGAGGATATTGCGCGCGATCGTGCGAAGGAAATTTTCGGTGCTGAGCATGCCAACGTTCAGCCGCATTCCGGTGCACAAGCAAATATGGCTGTTTATTTTACCATCCTGGAGCATGGGGACACAGTACTTGGTATGAACCTTTCACACGGCGGCCATCTTACCCACGGAAGTCCCGTTAACTTCAGCGGAGTGCAATACAACTTTGTTGAGTACGGTGTAGATAAAGAAACGCACCGCATTAACTATGAGGATGTGCGCCAAAAAGCAATTGAACATAAACCAAAACTGATTGTGGCTGGAGCAAGTGCTTATCCTCGTGAAATCGACTTCCAGAAGTTCCGTGAAATTGCGGATGAGGTAGGAGCCTACTTCATGGTTGATATGGCACACATAGCGGGTCTTGTAGCAGTAGGACTTCATTCGAATCCCGTTCCTTACGCGGATTTTGTAACGACCACCACACATAAAACACTTCGTGGACCTCGCGGCGGAATGATTCTCTGCAAAGAAGAATTTGCGAAAAAGATTGATAAATCGATTTTCCCTGGAATTCAAGGCGGTCCGCTTATGCATGTGATCGCGGCTAAAGCTGTTGCTTTTGGTGAAGCCCTGCAGCCTGAATTTAAAGAGTACGGCGAAAAAATCATCGAGAACGCAAAACGCCTTGGTGAGTCCCTTGTAAAAGAAGGAATTAATCTCGTATCCGGCGGTACGGACAACCATTTGGTCCTTCTTGATGTACGTTCCCTGAACCTTACAGGTAAAGCGGCTGAAAAAATCCTTGATGAGATCGGCATTACTACTAATAAAAACACGATTCCATTCGATCCGGAAAGTCCATTTGTAACAAGCGGTATCCGCATTGGTACAGCGGCTGTTACAACACGCGGCTTCGGACTTGAAGCGATGGACGAAATTGCTTCAATCATTGCCCTTGCATTAAAAAACAGCGAAGACGAAGAAAAACAAAAAGAAGCAGCGGAGCGCGCGGAAGCACTTACGGCAAAATTCCCGCTTTACTAAGAAGAAAAGGAGGCTGGGACATAACTAAAATTGTTGTCCGTAAGCCGAATATTTCTTTTGAAAAAAAGCATGAAAAACAATAAAACCGAACGATTAAGAAGCTCTATACCAGAGTTTTAAATAATCGTTCGGTTTTTTTATTCGCTATGTTAAAGCATGTTGGTGATTTTTAAACCCTGTTGATTGAAGCGGAAGGCGCGAGACTCCTGTGGGAGCAGCGGGACAGGTGAGACCCCTCAGTCGCGAAGCGGCGAGTTATCATGAACGAAACTAGCCCCTTACTCGTAAAATCGTAGGTTGATTTGGTTAGACTGTTTTTGTCAAACAAAACAAAACCAAATCAGAGCTACATTACGGAAGGAGCTAGCTATTATGCAGGATACCATTAAATACGTAGGTTTAGACGTATCAAAAGAAAATATTGCCGTTGCGGTCGCAGAAGAAGGACGGGAAGCACCGAGATACTGGGGGGTCATTCCTCATACGCCTGAAGCCGTGAAAAAATTGATGAAGAAGCTGGGCAGCCCAAAGTCCCTTCGTGTCTGTTATGAAGCCGGTCCTACCGGATATCCGTTATACAGACTATTACTAACATTGGACATTCATTGTTCGGTGATCGCCCCAACTCTTATTCCGAAAAGGCCTGGAGATCGAATTAAAACCGATCGCCGAGACTCTGTTCGTCTGGCTCAATTATATCGGGCTGGGGAGTTAACGTCCGTTTATGTTCCTACTCCAGAAGACGAAGCCCTTCGGGATCTGGTACGTTGCCGGGAAGATGTGAAAGAGGATGAGTTAAGGGTGAAACACCGGTTAAGCAAATTTTTACTACGCAACGATATTAAGCCACCGGCAGGTGTAAATAAGTGGACCACCAAGTACTTCAGATGGCTGGATACCCTTCATTTTGAAAATTCTTCTTTGCGGGTTACGTTTCAGGAGTACTATTATCAGCTTAAAGAAATCGGTCAAAGACTCTTAAGGCTGGAAGAAGAAATTCGGGTTCACTCAAATGAAGGGGTACATGCTCGGAAAATTCAGGCCCTCCAATGTTTGAGAGGTGTTGCCCTTGTCACCGCCTCGAGTGTTGTGGCAGAAATAGGTTCGTTTAAACGGTTCCCAACCCCTAATCACTTCATGGGATATGTCGGGTTGATTCCAAGCGAATATTCGAGTGGAGAAAGCAGACGGCAAGGAAATATAACCAAGACAGGAAATCGGCATGTACGACGGTTATTGGTCGAAGCCGCTTGGAGTTACCGATATAAGCCTGCGGTTAAAGGAGAATTGGCACGAAGACAAAGTGGACAATCTCCGACCATTCAGTCCATATCCTGGAAAGCACAAAATCGCAGAGGCTCACCGCCCGCCCTGCTGGTCGCTGAGCGCCTGTAGCGGAAATCAACAGCAAAGTTTAACGGAGCTTTTTTATTATCCGGAAACCTTTTGTCCCAGCCTCTTTTTCCATTTTTTAAAATGGTTCCTCTCTCTTGAAACCCGCGGCCTTTTTCTGTAGAATCAATGGAAGTGCAATGAAACTGGTACGACTTATTAAAAGGAGATGAGCATTGTGGGGAAAGTATACGTTTTCGACCATCCGCTGATTCAGCATAAGCTTACTTACATAAGAGATGTAAAAACAGGTACGAAAGACTTCCGTGAACTAGTGGACGAAGTAGCCACGCTGATGGCCTTTGAAATTACAAGAGATCTTCCTCTTGAAGAAGTGGAAGTGGAAACACCGGTAACGGTTGCGAAATCCAATGTGCTTGGCGGCAAAAAATTGGCTATTATTCCGATTTTGCGTGCAGGGCTTGGAATGGTGGATGGAATCCTTAAGCTGATACCTGCTGCAAAGGTCGGCCACGTAGGACTTTACCGCGATCCTGAAACTCTAAAGCCTGTGGAGTATTATGCAAAGCTTCCTTCCGACGTCGAAGAGCGTGATTTCATTGTTGTCGATCCAATGCTTGCAACAGGCGGATCTGCAATTGAGGCGATCAACAGCCTGAAAAAACGCGGAGCGAAAAACATCAAATTCATGTGCCTGATTGCTGCACCTGAAGGCGTGGAAGAATTCAAGCGGGCTCATCCGGACGTGGATATTTTCATTGCAGCCCTGGATGAAAAGTTGAACGAAAAAGGATACATTGTCCCTGGTCTCGGTGACGCAGGCGACAGAATGTTCGGAACGAAATAATCAAAAAGACCTGAACCCTGTAATACGGGTTCAGGTCTTTTTTTATTGGCGCCGGGAGCGGTCTCATGGCCCGCCCATAGTGGCATAGATTGGCCCTCCTCAGTAAATCCTAATCCGCAAGAGGTGGAGCCAGCTATGAAAAAAATCATGATTCTGCTCGTCATTTTATGTTTCCAAACCGTATCGAGCGCTTCGTCAGGCTCATATTCCTATCCGGAACGTCCTCCCC
The DNA here is from genome assembly GCF_003816055.1 of Bacillus sp. FJAT-42376. Taxonomy (NCBI): domain Bacteria; kingdom Bacillati; phylum Bacillota; class Bacilli; order Caryophanales; family Bacillaceae; genus Bacillus; species Bacillus sp. FJAT-42376. Next base: position 56,576 of record NZ_CP033906.1, on the reverse strand, counting down.
TTCCGGCGGAGGATACCGCAAGGCACGAGAAACGCATTCTAATGATTACCCCGGGAAAAGGGAACGCGTTTAAAACGAAGCTGAGAACTCAATTCCCTGCGGTTAAAATCAGGCATCAGTACAATGCGGTGTTTGAAGGATTTTCAGTAGAAGGTTCAGTCCGTGATTTACATACGGTTTTGGCCCTGCCGGAGGTGGAGGATCTCGGGCCTGTGACCGTTTATCAAGCGGAAGCGGAGGATCATGTTTCGTTCGTGGGCGGCGACAAGGTAAGAGGCATATACGATCAAAAAAATCAGCGGCTTACGGGAAAAGGCATAAAAGTCGGGGTGATTGATACGGGGATGGATTATCTGCATCCTGACCTCCGCAGAAATTATGCAGGCGGCTATGATTTGGTCGATGATGACCGGGATCCGATGGAAACAAGGGGAAACAAAGAGCTCGCCACCTTGCACGGAACCCACGTCGCGGGAATTATTGCAGCGAATGGAAGAGTGAAAGGAATCGCCCCAGAGGCGAGTCTTTATATTTACCGTGCTCTCGGACCTGGCGGGATGGGCACATCGGAATGGATTATTGCCGCAATAGACCGGGCTGTGAGAGATAAAGTCGATGTCTTGAATTTATCTCTCGGGAACGATGTGAACGGGCCGGACTGGCCGACCAGTCTTGCTTTAAACCGGGCGGTGGACAAAGGGATCATTGCCGTGGCCGCAGGCGGAAATTCCGGTCCTGAAAAGTGGACGCTTGGTTCTCCCGGAACAGCGGAAAAAGCGATTTCGGTGGGGGCTTCTACCCCGCCAATGAAAGGATTCATTCTAAAAATCGCGGGAATTCAGGAACCGATTCGCCTTAATGCGTTTCAGGGTGCAGCGGAGTGGAAACCGTTTAGAGGGCTTGAAATAGCGGATGCCGGATTTGGACGGGACAGCGAATTTCCGAAAGATACAAAAGGGAAACTGGTGATTGCCCAGCGCGGCAAGATTTCTTTTTCTGAAAAAGCTGAGGCGGCAGAGCGGAAAGGGGCAGCTGCCATCCTTGTATATAACAATGAAAAGGGAAATTACTCGGGCTCAATGAAAAACATCCGCATTCCCGCTGCTTCTTTGTCCAGGCAGGATGGAATAAAGCTCAGAAGACTTCTTCAGCAAAGAGTAGATATCGAACAAATAAAAGAAGAAGACACACTTGCAGGCTTCAGTTCACGCGGTCCCGTGACAGGCAGCTGGGCGATCAAACCCGATATTGTCGCGCCGGGTGTGGCGATCATGAGCACGATTCCGGATAAACAGTACAAAGCGCTCCAGGGAACGAGCATGGCTGCCCCCCTTGTCGCAGGGGCGGCTGCCTTAGTGAAGCAGGCTCATCCGGATTGGACGCCGGAAGAAATAAAAGCGGTCCTGATGAATACAGCCATCCCCATAAAAGATCCCCACTCCCGTCTGTATGAACCGATTGGCCAGGGGGCGGGGAGAATGGATGTCTATAAAGCGGTCCGTACCGAGGTATTGGCTGTCCCCGGATCCCTCGTATTTTCCCAATTTTCATCAGGACAGCGGAGAACGGTCCAGAAAGCGACAATCAGACTCGTCAATCATTCAGCTGAAACGGAAAAATTTTCTTTTGACTATCCTGTGAGGGCGCAGGGGATAACGTGGAAAATTCCGGCTCCGCAATACGTGCCGCCCCACTCTTCCAAAACGGCCGAAATCATCCTGGAAGGGACTCCGATGCACTTAACGGACGGTACGCATCAGGGATGGGTCGCGGTAAGAGCGGGGAAAGAGCGTTTCAGCCTTCCATACCTTTATATGATGAATGAACCGGATTATCCGCGTTTAATGGGATTCAGCTACCATCCGGGGGAAGAACCGGGAACAAGCCAATATGAAGTTTACCTTCCGGGAGGGGCGGATGAAATTGGCATTGCTTTATACGAACCCGCATCGTATCATTTTATTGGATATTTGGATTGGAAGAAAAATGTTGGAAGAGGCCGGCTGAAAAGAGTGCTGATAAACAAGGATTTGAACATGCCCGAAGGCACGTATAAAGCTGTTGTTTTTGCTAAAAAAGGCAAGGTGGAAGATGTGATTGAAACCTCAATCACAATCGATTTTTCGAGTCAACGCTAATTTATTTGACAAATGTGAACAATTTGTGCCGGGGTGGTGTCTTTGTGAACTTTTAGCAAGGAATCACATTGACACAGCCCAGTGCCTATTGTTATGCTATACGAGGGTAATGATAAGGTTTTCAAAACTTGTCAATTACTTGTATATATCCTCTAAAATGCCCTTTAAAACCGTGATTGCGGGGTGCTGTAAAATGAACGGTAAAAATCGTCATCCATTACAGGCAATGGCCCTTATGTCTGGCATTCTATCACATTTGGTAGGATCTGTTTTAGTAGGAGTTTTCGCCGGAAGGTGGCTTGACGGCTATCTTCACACGGTACCGCTATTTTTGATTACCGGCCTTCTTTTAGGACTGTCAGCAGGCGTTTACGGCATGCTGAAACTGATCCGCCACTACTTTCCAGGAGACTGAGCACCTCATGCCTGAACTGCATCTCATGAACCAGCGCTATTTAAAATACATACTATATTTGCTTGCCATATATGTGATTGGCTGGGGGTTTACAGATTACAGGGAGATTTTTCTCGGTCTGATAACCGGGACGGTCTTCAGTCTTTTCAACTTATGGACAATGGTGCGGAAGCAGAAACAGTTCGAAAAAGCTTTTCAGGAAGGCAAAACAATCCGCTCAATGGGGATGCTGTCCAGGATGGCAGCAGCCGGTCTTGCTGTGCTCATTGCAATGAGATACCCCGACACTATCAATCTTATTTCCGTGGTTATTGGATTAATGACGATTTATGTCGTTATTATGATAGATTTTCTAATACAACATTTACGCACATAGCTGGAAGAGAGGTGAATATTTTTGGAGCACGAAGCACCTGTCGTAGAGTTTTTAGGACTATATTTTAACTTGGCAAATATGATGATGATCACAATTGCCAGCGTCATCGTATTTATACTGGCTGTTGCGGGCACTCGTACATTGGCTCTAAGACCAACCGGTATTCAGAACTTTGTTGAGTGGATTATGGACTTTGTCAAGAACATAATCAGCAGCACGATGGACTGGCAGACTGGAGGACGTTTCTTAACACTTGGAATGACTCTCCTTATGTACATCTTCGTATCGAATATGCTGGGATTGCCATTCTCTGTGATTATCGGCCATGAACTATGGTGGAAATCGCCGACAGCGGATCCGGTCATTACCTTGACACTGGCCGTGATGGTAGTGGGTCTGACTCATTACTACGGAATCAAAATGAAAGGTGCTGGCGAATACGCACGCGATTATGTTAGACCAATGAAATTTTTGTTTCCTATTAAAATAATCGAGGAATTCGCGAACACCCTTACACTCGGCCTTCGTCTTTACGGAAACATCTTTGCCGGGGAAATCCTGCTTGGATTGCTTGCAGGTCTTGCAACAAACGGCTATACCCACAGTTTCGCAGGAGGAATCTTCGGAACAATCGGTGCAATTATACCGATGCTTGCATGGCAGGGATTCAGTATTTTCGTAGGTACCATCCAGGCTTACATTTTCGTTATGCTTACAATGGTTTATATGGCTCACAAAGTGAGTCAGGACCATTAATTTATAATCAGCACTATCTAATAGCAAAACTATTATTTTCATAAGATAAGGGAGGATTTACAAATGAGTTTAGGTTTAATTGCAGCTGCAATCGCAGTAGGTTTAGGTGCACTTGGTGCAGGTATTGGTAACGGACTAATCGTTGGTCGCACAATCGAAGGGATCGCGCGCCAGCCGGAACTAAGAGGAACACTTCAAACAACTATGTTCATCGGTATCGCACTAGTTGAGGCACTTCCGATCATCGCAGTAGTTATCGCGTTCATCGTAATGGGTCAATAATTAACCCGTCTGATTAGATGTGAAAAGAAGGTGGCGAAGAGCATTCTTAAACAGAACCTTCGCCATTCTCTTATCTGAATAGGCCGTCTCTTTTTTTGTCTAAAAATGGAATGAACGGGGAATTTGCTTCTGCATACTCCTCTGAAACGTATACCGTAACCCTTGAAGGGAGTGAATTCGAGCAATGTTTACTTTATTCGCATTAGGTGCAGCAGGTGCAGGAGAAGCTGCAGAAGGCCATTTCAATGGCGGGGATATTCTTTTTCAGCTTGTAACGTTCCTGATCCTTCTTGCCCTTTTAAGAAAATTCGCATGGACGCCGATCATGAATATCATGAAACAGCGTGCTGACCATATTTCTAACGAAATCACGGCGGCCGAGCAGAAAAACCTCGAAGCCGGAAAACTGATTGAAGAACAGCGTGAATTGCTGAAGCAGGCTCGTCAGGAAGCACAGAATCTGATTGAGAACGCGAAGAAAATCGGGGAACAGCAAAAAGAAGAAATTGTTGTTACCGCACGCAATGAGGCTGCACGCCTTAAAGAAAGTGCGCGCAAAGAAATCGCGCAGGAAAGAGACCAGGCAGTGGCCGCGCTTCGCGATCAGGTTGCTTCTCTATCTGTCATGATTGCTTCTAAAGTGATTGAAAAAGAATTGAACGAGCAGGCTCAGGAAAAACTCATCAGCGATTACCTTAAAGAAGTAGGGGATAACCGATGAGCAAAACCGTTGTTTCCAAACGTTATGCATCAGCACTTTTTGAAATTGCCAAGGAAACAAAAATGCTTGATCAATTTGAAGATGACCTGAAGACAGTCAAAGAAGTGTTTAAGCAAAACCCTAAGCTGATGGTTCTGCTTCAGCATCCTAAATTGGACATGACAAAGAAAAAAGAGCTTGTTAAAGAAGGATTCGGAACTTTAACGGCACCTGTTCTAAATACGTTTTACCTGTTAGTTGAACGCCACCGTACAGAAAGCATTCCAGAAGTTGCGGATGAATTTGCAAAGCTTGCAAACGAAGCCCGCGGAACAGAGGAAGCTGTTGTCTACTCTGTACGTCTGTTAAGTGAAACTGAACTATCCGAATTATCCGCAGCTTTTGCGAAAAAAATCGGGAAAACGTCATTAAGGCTGAAAAATGTCATCGATCAAACTCTGATCGGCGGCGTGAAGCTGAAAATCGGCAACCGTATTTTTGACGGAAGCGTTAGCGGAAAACTTGCACGAATCGAGAAACAGCTCGTTACAAAATAGATCACAGATAGGGGTGAAACTCATGAGCATCAAAGCTGAAGAAATTAGTGCTCTGATAAAAAAGCAGATTGAAACCTATCAGTCTGAAATCGAAGTTAGTGATGTAGGTACGGTTATCCAGGTTGGTGACGGTATCGCTCGTGCTCATGGCCTCGACAATGTCATGGCTGGAGAACTTGTTGAGTTTTCAAACGGCGTTTTGGGAATGGCCCAAAACCTAGAGGAAAGCAATGTTGGTATCGTTATTCTTGGACCTTACAAAGAAATCCGTGAAGGCGATGAAGTAAAACGTACAGGACGCATCATGGAGGTTCCTGTAGGTGAAGCGCTTATCGGGCGTGTAGTAAACCCGCTTGGACAGCCTGTTGACGGACTTGGTCCGATTGAAACAACGAAAACCCGTCCAATCGAAGGACCGGCTCCTGGCGTAATGGATCGTAAATCCGTTCATGAGCCATTGCAAACCGGTATTAAAGCGATCGATGCGCTTGTTCCGATTGGCCGCGGCCAGCGTGAGCTCATCATCGGAGACCGTCAAACAGGTAAAACATCTGTTGCGATCGATACAATCCTTAATCAAAAAGATCAGGATATGGTCTGTGTGTACGTGGCAATCGGCCAAAAAGAATCCACTGTCCGCGGTGTTGTGGAAACACTTCGCAAGCACGGAGCTCTTGATTACACAATCGTAGTAACGGCATCTGCTTCCCAGCCTGCTCCTCTTCTATACCTTGCTCCTTATGCGGGTGTAACAATGGGTGAGGAATTTATGTACAATGGCAAGCACGTGTTGGTTGTTTACGATGACCTTTCCAAACAGGCAGCCGCTTACCGTGAGCTTTCCTTGCTCCTTCGCCGTCCTCCGGGCCGTGAAGCCTATCCAGGGGATGTATTCTACGTGCATTCACGCCTGCTTGAGCGTGCAGCAAAGCTTAGCGATGCAAAAGGCGCCGGCTCTCTGACAGCTCTACCATTCGTTGAAACACAGGCGGGAGATATCTCAGCTTACATTCCAACGAACGTTATCTCCATCACAGACGGACAGATCTTCCTTCAGTCTGACCTGTTCTTCTCAGGCGTACGTCCTGCGATCAACGCCGGTCTTTCTGTATCCCGTGTTGGAGGATCCGCACAAATTAAAGCGATGAAGAGCGTTGCAGGTACACTGCGTCTTGACCTTGCATCTTACCGTGAGCTTGAAGCATTTGCCCAATTCGGTTCTGATCTGGATAAAGCAACGCAGGCAAAACTTGCCCGCGGAGCGCGTACAGTTGAAGTGCTGAAGCAGGATCTTCATAAACCGCTTAAAGTTGAAAAGCAGGTTGCGATTCTTTATGCCCTTACGAAAGGTCATCTGGATGACATTCCTGTACAGGATATCAACCGCTTCGAAAACGAATTGTATGCATACCTTGATCAAAACAATGCTGATCTTCTTGAACAAATCCGCACTTCCGGAAAACTTCCTGCTGACGAAGCAATCGTTTCTGCGATCACTGGATTTAAAAAGACTTTCATCATTTCTGAATAAATAACAAAAGCGGAAGCGCCTTTTTAGGGGGGATGTTCTGCTAGGTGCGCGACGTCCTGTCGCAACGCAGAACTGACCTGCCTCCTGCAGGCCTCCGACAAGCATAAGACAATCAGCCGGAGGAAGGCGTTTTTCCCTTCCGCAGGCTGATGGGCTTATGACCTCGAGGGGCTAGGCGCTGGAGCTGGACGAAGATGACCTTGATAAAAATTAATATTAAAGATGTTAATTTTAATGAAATTTAGAGGGATCGCCGTTCGGCGCTTCCCCTCTCTTTTGAATAATTTGAGTAAGACCGGAGTTTAAAAACAAGGTGGTGAGTATCTTTGGCATCATTACGTGATATAAAATCAAAAATCACTTCGACGAAAAAGACGAGTCAAATCACAAAGGCAATGGAAATGGTTTCAGCTGCGAAGCTTAACCGTGCTGAGAACAATGCGAAATCTTTCGTTCCTTACATGAACAAGATGCAGGAAGTTGTATCGAATGTGGCAAACGGAATTTCCGGTGCCCGCCATTCCATGCTTCTTTCACGTCCGGTTAAGAAAACGGGCTATCTTGTGATTACGTCTGACCGCGGACTTGCAGGTGCATTCAACAGCAGTGTTCTGCGCGCTGTCTACCAAACCATCCAAAAACGTCATTCATCCAGTGATGAATATGCAGTGATTGCGATCGGAAAAATCGGACGTGATTTCTTTAAGCGCCGCGGTATTACGGTAGCCCGTGACATCGTGTCCCTTGGGGATGAGCCAAGCTTTTCCGATATCAAGAACATTGCAAGCGAAACGGTAGGTATGTATGAAGATGAGACATTCGATGAACTGTATCTCTTCTACAACCACTACGTCAGTGCGATTCAGCAGGACGTAACCGAGAAAAAATTGCTGCCGCTGACTGACATTTCAGCCGAAGGCAAACGTACTTCTTACGAATTCGAGCCGGATGAGGACGAAATCCTTGAAGTGCTTCTTCCTCAGTATGCAGAAAGCCTGATCTACGGAGCGCTTCTGGACAGTAAAGCGTCTGAGCATGCTGCCCGTATGACAGCGATGAAAAATGCAACGGACAATGCCAAGGAATTAATCAGCAGCTACACACTTACATTCAACCGCGCGCGCCAGGCAGCCATCACTCAGGAAATTACCGAGATTGTCGGCGGAGCCGCAGCGCTCGAATAGACCGGAAAAAATACATTGTTTTATTTAAGCTCGATAGGAGGGAAAGCGATCATGAAAGGACGCGTTATACAGGTTATGGGTCCCGTCGTTGACGTAAAGTTCGAAAGCGGACACCTGCCGGAGATTTACAACGCTCTTACAATTAAGCAAGATGCGAAAAGCGAAGCTGATGCATCCTTCTCACTTACGCTGGAGGTTGCCCTTCATCTTGGTGACGATACGGTACGTACGATCGCAATGGCATCGACTGACGGATTGCAGCGTAACACAGAAGTAACAGATACAGGTTCACCAATCGTTGTTCCTGTTGGGGATATCACGCTTGGCCGTGTATTCAACGTACTTGGAGAAAACATCGACTTGGATGCTCCGATTGCTGCTGAATCCCGCCGTGATCCAATTCACAGACAGGCACCAACGTTTGAACATCTTTCTACAGAAGTAGAAATTCTTGAAACAGGAATCAAAGTTGTAGACTTGCTTGCCCCTTACATCAAGGGTGGTAAGATCGGTTTGTTCGGAGGAGCGGGTGTAGGTAAAACCGTTCTCATCCAGGAGCTAATCAACAACATCGCTCAAGAGCACGGCGGTATCTCCGTATTCGCCGGTGTTGGAGAGCGTACACGTGAAGGAAATGACCTTTACCATGAAATGACGGATTCCGGCGTTATCAAGAAAACGGCCATGGTATTCGGACAAATGAACGAGCCGCCTGGAGCACGTATGCGTGTTGCCCTGACTGGTTTAACAATGGCTGAATATTTCCGTGATGACCAAGGACAGGACGTTCTTTTCTTCATGGATAACATCTTCCGCTTCACGCAAGCAGGTTCTGAGGTTTCCGCCCTTCTTGGACGTATGCCTTCTGCCGTTGGTTACCAGCCCACACTTGCAACAGAGATGGGTCAGCTTCAAGAGCGTATCACATCTACTAACGTAGGTTCTGTAACATCCATCCAAGCGATCTATGTACCTGCCGATGACTACACGGATCCGGCTCCTGCTACAACGTTCGCTCACTTGGATGCAACAACAAACCTTGAGCGTAAATTGTCTGAGATGGGTATCTACCCTGCGGTAGATCCGCTTGCTTCCACTTCACGGGCGCTTTCTCCTGAGATTGTTGGAGAAGAGCACTACAACGTGGCACGTCAAGTTCAGCAGACACTTCAAAAATACAAAGAGCTTCAAGATATCATCGCGATTCTTGGTATGGATGAGCTTTCTGAAGAAGATAAATTGGTTGTACAGCGTGCGCGCCGCATCCAGTTCTTCCTTTCTCAGAACTTCCACGTAGCTGAACAGTTTACAGGACAAAAAGGTTCCTATGTGCCGGTTAAAGAAACCGTTAAAGGCTTCAAAGAAATCCTTGACGGCAAGTACGACCACCTTCCTGAAGATGCTTTCCGCCTTGTTGGACGCATTGAAGAAGTTGTGGAAAGCGCTAAAGGCATGGGTGTTGAAGTCTAATCTGGTCCTTAGGAGGGTATGAGTATGAAGACAGTACAAGTCAATGTCGTTACTCCTGATGGCCCAGTTTACGATGCGGAAGTGGAAATGGTCAGTGTAAAAGCTCAGAGCGGTGAGCTTGGAATCCTGCCTGGACACGTTCCGATGGTTGCTCCCCTTAAAATAGGAGCGGTTCGCCTGAAAAAAGGAAGCAGCACGGAACTCGTGGCTGTTAGCGGGGGATTCATTGAAGTCCGCCCGGATAACGTAACGATTTTAGCTCAGGCTGCAGAAGCCGCTGAGAATATCGATCTTGATCGTGCTCAAGCATCAAAAGAGCGCGCCGAACGCCGTCTGAATCAGAAGACAGCGGATATGGACTCTCATCGTGCCCAGCTGGCACTAAGCCGAGCGATTAACCGAATTGACATAAAAAACAATCGGATCTAATGAAAACCCCCCGGGTCTTAAACCGGGGGGTTTTTGCATAAAAAAATTCCTCCCCGAGGAAGGAATTCTAAATCATCTATCGGTCAAATATGTGTGTTCAATCTCAGGTGCTCTCCTATTGGGAGCAAGTATATTAGCCTCTCACGAACTTGCCTTTTGCAGTAAAAAGGAAGCCGGAGTCATCAGACAGTGACGGGATCTTTTCCCAGCTCCATTGCCTCAAGTATATTTTCCTCGGAAAATCCAATAAGCTGACTGATTTTTGGAATGGTTAGCGGGATTGTACGTCCGCGTTTCTTCGCATCATTCACGGCTTTTTTCACTTTGTAGAGAATGATGGAATGCCGGTTATTAATTAGGATTAAAATACAATCACTTCTCCTTTAGAGCTCCCTCAGAGAAAATTGAAAGACCATACATATATATTCCCTTTTTTAGATAAGATGAAACCTTTTTTGGCATATGGCCCTTTTATAGTAGAAGGATACTTGAAATCTGATTAATCAGTTGGGAATGTTCCTTCCGTTTCAAAAAGCACCCACTCTAGCATAAAAAACAAATGGACATATCAAATTTTGAAGGCATTGTCGAAATAGCGGACGTCTATTTTGATACAATATATGGAAATTTATGATACAGTAAGGTTAGTTAGATTAACAATAAAAATTTAACTAACGAGCAAGTTTGTTCATCTGACATAAATAAAATATTTGGAGGCTAGTCATGTTATTTATCATATCTGGGGTTATTGCAATAGCAGCTACTTTTATGAATCTTTATAGATATATAGCAGGAAAAGATTATAAGCTTGCAATGGCAATAGGACTATCATTTACAGCGATCACACTTTGTTCAGAATATAGTCTTGTATCACAGTGGGTAAAAGTGGAAGATTGGTCCGCTCTAGGCGATGTAGTACCTAGTATGGAAAGGGCATTATGGTTTTTGACAATCGCTTCTATCTTGCTAAATATAGCACCTGTACTATTAGAACTAAAAGGGAAGAAATAATTTATATAGAATATGCCTGACTTTAGCGTAACTGATACCATCCAACCTCACTTGTGAAACTTCCTATAGATAATATGAAAATTAAATTTTATCAGAGCCTTCAATAAATAGACATATCCTTACGGCGATGACTCATATGGAAGATTTATACTATAAGAAAAGGGGGGATGGACTTGACTGCACTCAATAAACCGCGATGGGGCTGGATGATCCTTTTGTCTGCCATCATTCTTGGAAGCAATACACTCATTTACAGGATTCCGAATGTCGTGTCCATCATGACACCGGCAGCTGCCATTGGATCCTTGTTAGACTGTATCCTGATTTTTCCGCTTGCTGCCTATTTTCTCATTATCCGCAGAAGGTATTCGCTGCGCTGGATCGTTCCGGTTATCATAGCGGGTCTCGCTGCTTCCTGGCTGATTATCCCTATAGAATATATCGATCAATTCTTATACCTGAAGTATTTGCCGGCAGCCGGGATAACGGTTTTAATCGGACTTGAAGTTTTTATCATGACCAAGGTCTTGTTAAAAGCAGCTGCCATTCTGAAGGAGTACCGGTCCAGGCCGGGTACATCATTTTATGAAAGAATGGAAAAAGCCGTTTCAAAGGAAATGAAACCATCACGCCTGCTTTCAATCCTAATGAGTGAAGTGGCGTTAATGTACTACGGTCTCTTTTCGTGGAAAAAGAAGCCTGTACAAGCTCCAAATCTATTTACCTTCCACAAAAAAACAAGTGTGATTGCCTTCAATATCATGCTGATTCATGCACTGCTCATCGAATCAATAGGCTTTCACATTTTGCTTCATTCATGGAACCCTGTTCTATCCTGGATCCTTCTTATTCTCAATATCTATACCATCTTACTGTTTTTAGCGGAGATGCAATCCTTCCGGTTAACCCCCTTTGCTATAACCGATCAGGAGCTGCATTTACAGGTCGGGGTGATGAAGCGGCTTACCGTAAACCTAAAGGATATCCTGGCCGTTTCTTACTATGAGAAGCCAGAGAATGCCGGTGATTCTCGCGTTTTCGACGGCATGCCTAAAGAATTCGCTGAAGAGGATCCGGCTATCGTAATAGAGTTTACTCATCCGGTGGAGGCAAAACTCCTTTATGGTTTTACGAAAAAAGTAACGAAAGCACACATTCGTCCAGATGAACCTCAGCTGTTTTATGAAGCCCTGTCCCGCAAGCTGGAATCGAATCAACCTTAAAGCACCTGCCGACTGGGCGGGTTCTTTTATGTGGATTTATAGCGGATCTGAAATCATCGGAAAGTCAGCCATTACTCGGCCAAAGTCAGAATACCTGTAGAAAGTCAGCAATTATCCGTATTTCCAAAATCGATCCCCTGTCCTTATTAAAAAACCGCCCCATTGTCCTCAATCGGAGGGGCAAAGCGGCGGAAATCAGCTATTTATTCATTCTCTTCTCAATCCTCTTATACCGGCCATATAAATAGTGTTCATCCTCGTTTTTAACCATTAAGTAATGGTCTTCAAAGTAGTTTGTAAAGAAATCCGTATGTTTACCCCGGTTAAGTCCAAGCACATACTTTTTTTCATCAAATGGATAAGGCTGGACTGCCCAGTCTGTGTTCGGTATATTCCTAGTTACCACTTCGCCGAAATAAATGGACATCATGGTTTCAAACTCGTGGATGGTCAGCTGCAATTCCTTCCATCCATTGGTCCGGAAACAGGTAAAATACAATTTTTCAAGGTCGATCAGACTCTCCGGTGAATAGTCCAATTCTCGCAATCTCATATATTCAGCAGCTTCATTTAGCATTGAAAGCTGTTCAAAACGATAGTCAAAATAATAAGCGATCGCTTCAAATTCACTCGTGAATTCCGGAAGGTTCCGGCCATACTCTTCTTCTATATGAAATGATTCATGCATTACGATCATCTCCTTTTCAATAGGGACAGTATAACACGAAATATGTAAAAAAATAGGGAATAGAAAGCATTACCTAATACAAGAAAATTATAGTAAATGGGTATCGTTTTAGGTAAAATGAAAGAAACATATTCGATTTTCAAGGAGAGAACGGAATGGCGGTTTGGATCATTTCCCTAATTGCGGGGCTTTTTTTACTGCGGATGATTGTTCGCTTTATCTGGTCCGGAACCATTACATTCCATGTGAACCGCATCAAAGAGGATCCGAATGAGGAACGATCGGCTATATTTCTTAAAAAGATGAAGATGGTTTGGTCTGTCCCTAATAAGCCGCATCTTTGGATCGGGCTTAAGGAGGCTTATTTTGTGATTCTGAATAGCCGTCATATTGATTTTGAAACAAAGCTATCCATCTATCAGCTGCTGACTAAGAGAAGAGTGTACGGATTGCGCAAACCATATAAGAGGCTTCACTCAAAAGCCATAGCCGAACCATCTGCCTAGCGGATGGTTTTTTTTGTGCTTTTTTAAATCCTGCGAGCATATTTATAGAACAATTCGGTTTGTCCAGCCAGGAAAACCGGTTAATTGGCTATAACCCAGAGGTGGCTGAACCGGTATCGGACGCCGATATGGGCCGAAATGTAAAGATATCGACCGAAATCTTAATATATCGGCTATTATTTTATTTTATCGACCGAAACGGGAGGGATATCGACTTTTCGACTATATTTGACAAACCTTTAGCACAGCCAAAATAAGTACGGCCATCCACGAGCCGCAGCCGCCAATACTATAATGTACAAAAACTATTAATATGGTCGAACCCTCAATAATCGACAATTATCGAAAGGATTGCGGCCGGACAGGGCTCTCTAGTATGTATCGACACTTCCAGTATATGTTTGCTATAATGATAGCGGTTACATTATTAGAATATTTAGAAGGTTTCAACAAAATCCGATTATTGGAGGGGGATTATGGAATCACTTTATCCATATTGGAATAATTATTTGATTGTTGTTGTGTTTCTTCTTCTCGGTTTACTTCTTCCTGCCATCGCCCTTACCATCGGACGGGTTCTTCGTCCTCATGCACCCACACAAGCTAAAATGACTACTTATGAAAGCGGGATCGAACCCTTTCATGACTCCAGAATTCAATTTAATGTCCGCTACTACATATTTGCCCTGCTGTTTGTGATTTTTGATGTGGAGACCGTTTTTATGTATCCGTGGGCCGTTGCCTATGAAAAGCTTGGTCTTTTTGCACTGATTGAAATGCTGATTTTTGTCGTTATGCTGCTCATCGGTCTTCTTTACGCATGGAAAAAAGGGGTGCTCAAATGGATTTAAAACTCGAAAACCTGCCTCCCGGGGAGCTGGAGGAAATCAGGCAAAGTGTCTTTTTAAGCACGCTCGAAGAACTGAAAGCGTGGGCGCGAAGCAATTCCTTATGGCCGCTGACGTTCGGCCTTGCCTGCTGTGCCATCGAAATGATGGGAGTCGGCGCTTCCCATTATGACCTCGACCGTTTCGGTTCTTTTTTCCGGACATCTCCCCGCCAGTCAGATGTCATGATCGTCTCCGGAACCGTGACGAAAAAAATGGCGCCCATCCTCAAAAGACTCTATGATCAAATGCCGGAACCCAAATGGGTAATTGCGATGGGCTCCTGCGCAACAGCAGGCGGACCTTATATTAAATCCTACGCCGTTGTGAAGGGCGTCGATCAAATCGTACCGGTAGACGTCTATATTCCCGGCTGTCCCCCGAATCCCGCTGCGCTGATCTACGGTATCAATAAATTGAAAGAAAAAATCCGCTACGAGGCGAAAACCGGAAAGCGGGTGCTTTAATACATGCCAGAAGAAAAAGACTTGGAGCAGCTGAAAAAAGAAGCAGCTGAAAAAGCAAAGCTTGCCGCTCAAAAGAAAATGGAGGAACGCAGGCTTAATGAAGAAGCCGCTGTGTCCATTGAGAAGGACAAGATCGAAGAGGAAGCCCTCGCCCTTGCGAAGAAAAAAGCCGCAGCCGCAGCAAAGGCCAAAGCGGCCGCACTTGCTAAACAGAAGCAAACGGACCCTGGTCAGGAGTCAGGAGAAGAGGAAGCCCTCGCCCTTGCAAAGAAAAAAGCCGCAGCCGCAGCAAAGGCCAAAGCGGCCGCACTTGCGAAGCAGAAGCAAACGGACCCTGGTCAAGAGTCAGGAGAAGAGGAAGCCCTCCCCCTTGCGAAGAAAAAAGCGGCAGCCGCAGCAAAGGCCAAAGCGGCCGCACTTGCGAAGCAGAAGCAAACGGACCCTGGTCAAGAGTCAGGAGAAGAGGAAGCCCTCGCCCTTGCGAAGAAAAAAGCCGCAGCCGCAGCAAAGGCCAAAGCGGCCGCACTTGCGAAGCAGAAGCAAACGGACCCTGGTCAAGAGTCAGGAGAAGAGGAAGCCCTCCCCCTTGCGAAGAAAAAAGCGGCAGCGGCAGCAAAGGCCAAAGCGGCCGCATCTGCAAAGCAGAAGCAAACGGACTCTGGTCAGGAGTCAGGAGAAGAGGATGCTCTCACACTGGCGAAGAAAAAAGCCGCCGCCGCAGCAAAAGCCAAAGCTGCTGCAAAAGCTAAGGATCAGCAGATAAACGAAGAGAGCTCTCCAGAAGAAGATGCCAAGACTATGGCGAAGAAAAAAGCCGCGGCGGCAGCAAAAGCGAAAGCGGCGGCCGCCGCAAAGGCGAAGGCTTCCGGTGCACATGCAGAGCCCCTTTCTGAGGAAGAAGCAGCGAAAGCCAGGCTTGCTGTAAAAGAAGTGCCTGAAGAAGTCACAGAAGAAACGCCTTCTGTTCACCAGCCGAGGCTTGATCAGACGGCTGCACTGTTGACCGGTGCATTTGGAAGCGGCTGTCTTGAGCAGGTCTATATCAATCGTTTGTCTAAAGAAGTGCCGACGATTGTGGTGAAAAAAGAGCACTATTTAGAAGCGGCCACTCTTTTAAAGCACCATGAAGCGACCGCTTACGATTTTTTATCGGAAATGCATGGAACGGACTTTCAGACCCACATGGAGATTTTCCTCTATTTATATTCTTACACCCACAAGCATGCGCTCGTGCTGAAGACGAAAATCGACCGGGACCAGCCGATGGTGGAATCGGTGGCCGGTTTATGGCGGGGAGCCGATTGGCCGGAGCGTGAGACGTATGACCTGCTTGGGATTCAATTTGCGAATCATCCCAATTTAAAAAGGATTATGCTTCCGGATGACTGGGTCGGTCATCCGCTCAGGAAAGATTATGAACCGTATGATGTGGAGGTGTAGAGCGTGATGCGTACGGAAGAAATGCTCTTGAACGTCGGTCCGCAGCATCCGAGCACTCACGGAGTCTTTCGCCTTGTCATTAAGATTGACGGTGAAATCATTAAAGAGGCAACACCGGTGGTGGGGTATCTTCACCGCGGGACCGAAAAGCTTGCGGAAAATCTGCAATACACCCAGATTATCCCTTATACCGACCGGATGGATTATTTATCGGCGATGACGAACAATTATGTGATTTGCCATGCGGTGGAAACGATGGCGGGGATCACTCCCCCGGACCTGGCTGAGTATTTGCGGATTCTCGCGATGGAGCTTGGCCGGGTGGCGAGCCATCTCGTCTGGTGGGGAACGTATCTCCTGGATATCGGGGCGGTCAGTCCATTCCTTTATGCATTCCGGGAGCGGGAGATGATTATCAATCTATTAACCGAGCTGTCCGGTGCCCGGTTAACCTTTAACTATATGAGAGTAGGAGGGGTGAAATGGGATGCGCCGGACGGCTGGCTTGAAAAGGTGGCGGAATTCGTCCCGTATATGAGGGAGCAGCTGAAGGGATATCACGAGCTTGTTTCCGGAAATGAAATTTTCCTGAACCGCGTGAAAAACGTGGGCATCTACTCAAAAGAAGAGGCGGTTGACTACTCCTTGAGCGGCGCCAACCTCCGCTGCACCGGAGTAGAGTGGGATTTGCGCAAAGATGAACCGTATTCGATCTATGACCGGTTTGATTTTGATATCCCTGTAAGAACGAAGGGGGATGCGTTTGCCCGCTATGAATGCAGGATGGCAGAGATCGAGGAATCGCTGAAAATCATTGAGCAGGCGGTTGAACAGTTTCCGGAGGAAGGCCCGATTATGGCCAAGGTTCCAAAAATTATCAAGCCTCCCAAGGGGGAAGCATACGTCCGGATCGAATCGCCAAGAGGAGAGATTGGCTGCTACATTGCGTCAGAAGGGAAAAAAGAGCCGTACCGGCTAAAATTCAGACGCCCTTCCTTTTATAATCTGCAAATCCTTCCGAAGCTTCTGGAAGGCGAAAACATGGCCAACCTGATCACCATTCTGGGTGCCATTGATATCGTGCTTGGGGAGGTAGATGGCTGATGATGCAGGATCTGATTTATGCACAGCCGGGCTGGCTGAATTTCCTGTACTTTTTCCTGCTTGCCACGCTGTTTCTGTTTGTGGTCCTTGGCTTCGTTACGTATGGAATTCTCGCTGAACGGAAGGTAATGGGATTCATGCAGGGAAGGATTGGACCAAACCAGGTGGGCGGGAGATGGGGGCTGCTTCAGACGGTTTCCGATGTCCTTAAGCTTCTTTTAAAGGAAGACACCATTCCAAAGCTTGCCGACCGGCCGCTTTTTATCCTTGCACCGGTCATTGCGTTTGCGCCTGCCTTTCTTGTTTTGGCGGTCATTCCCTTTACGGATGCCTTCCAGTTTGCGGACATTGGGGTCGGTTTGCTTTATTACATTGCGGTTTCCGGGCTGACAACGGTCGGCGTCGTTGCCGGAGGATGGGCGTCGAACAATAAGTATTCACTCCTCGGCGGCATGAGGGCAGCGGCGCAGATGATCTCCTATGAGGTTCCGCTCGTAATGAGTGTCATCGGAGTTGTTTTGTTATCAGGAAGCCTCAATTTAAATGAAATTGTCGCAGCGCAGGAGAACGTCTGGTTTATTTTCATTCAGCCGGTTGGCTTTCTCGTATTCCTGATCGCATCCGTTGCGGAGCTGAACCGGACCCCGTTTGATCTGCCGGAAGCAGAGTCGGAGCTTGTAGCCGGCTACCATGTTGAATACTCAGGCTTCAGGTGGGCCTTCTTTATGCTCTCGGAGTACGTTTACTTTTTCGCTATGGCCTCCCTGACGACCGTTCTCTTCCTTGGAGGCTGGCATGAAGTACCGCTGCTGGGGTTCATTCCGGGCGCCGTCTGGTTTGCCCTGAAATTCAGCATCATCATCTTCATCCTCATTTGGTTCCGGGTCACCTTTCCAAGACTTCGCGCCGATCAGCTGATGGAATTCGGCTGGAAGGTACTGCTCCCGGTGGCGCTGGCCAACATTTTTATCACGGCGATCGTGAAGGAATTATTTTTTCGCCAGTAGGTTTTTAAACATGGGCGACACAGCGGGACAGGTCAAACACAAAGGACGAAAAGCGCGACTCCAATCAGCAGCCGGGTTCAACAGAGTTTTCCGATCTAGCGGAAACTCCGCTGAAGCCGGAAAAATCAGAAGGAGAGTGAGACCATGCGGGGGTTAGGAAAAGGGCTTTCCTACACGCTGAAAAATCTGACAAAGAAAAAAGTAACATACGATTATCCGAATGAAGCCCTGCAGCTCCCGGACCGGTTCCGGGGCATTCAGAAGTTTTATCCGGAAAAATGCATCGTCTGCAATCAGTGTGTGAATATTTGTCCGACGGACTGTATTTCTTTAACGGGGAAAAAGCATCCTGATCCGGCGAAAAAAGGAAAAGTGATTGAGACGTATGACATTAATTTTGAAATTTGCATCCTCTGTGATTTATGCACAGAGGTTTGTCCGACAGAAGCGATTGTGATGACCAATCATTTCGAGCTTGCGGAGTACAGCCGCGACAACCTTTTTAAAGACATGCAATGGCTGGATGAAAATGATACACATGTCCGGAAGGAGAATAAAACCGAATGATGTCAGGAGAGTTTGCCGCATTTGCCATCCTGTCGCTCATGGCCATTACAGGCGGAATTCTCATGCTCAACGTGACGAAGGTGGTTCATATGCTGATTTCGCTCGTCCTTACCTTTATTAGTATAGCGGGACTCTATATTCTGCTCACGGCGGAATTTATCGCGGTTGTGCAAGTCCTGATCTACTCGGGTGCCGTCACCATCATTATGCTGTTCGGCATTATGCTCACCCGGAAGGCGGATGAAGAGGAACCGGACGGACGCCGATTGAAAAAATGGCTCGTGTTTGCCGGGATCGCGCTGTTTGCCGCTGTGATGTACACCGGAATATACCGCCTTGATTTAAATGGGAAACCGGCAGCCCTTCATGAAAACAATACAGAACAGATTGGAATCGCTCTTTTCACGGAGCATATCATTCCGTTTGAATTAACCTCTGTTTTGCTTCTGGCCGCCCTGATTGGGGCGATTATATTAGCGAAAAAGGATGAGGAAAAGGAGGAGGAGAAGTCATGAGTTCCATTCCGCTTTCCGGATACCTGGTTCTGGCCCTGATTCTTTTTTGCATCGGTTTATATGGAGCCCTTACGAAACGGAATACGGTGATTGTCCTGATCTGCATGGAACTGATGCTGAATGCTGTGAACCTGAATCTCGCGGCCTTCAGTAAGCTCGGTGCAGCTCCTGCGGTCACGGGCCAGATCTTCGCCCTTTTTTCCATTACGATTGCCGCCGCGGAAGCAGCGGTCGGACTGGCCATCCTGTTTGCCCTTTACCGGAACCGGAAGTCCGTATTAGTGGATGAGTACGACTCAATGAAAAATTAGAAAACAGAACCTCAAAAAAGGGGGTACGGAATATGATGGAATTCGCCTGGCTGATCCCGCTTTTTCCGCTCGTTTCCTTCCTGATCCTGCTCGCTGCGGGCAGAAGGCTGAAAACCGGCAGTGCCTGGCTTGGAACAGGTTTAATGCTCGTTTCCTTTCTCTTATCCATTTTCGTTCTGGCCGCCCGGCTGCAGCACGGAACCTATAAAGCCGAAGGCACGTGGCTGACCATTGGCGACCTGCACATCACCGCAGGCTTTGAAATTACACCGCTTAATGCACTTATGCTGATCACCGTAACCCTTGTCAGCCTTCTTGTACATATGTATTCCAGGGTTTACATGGAGGATGATGAGCGGCTTCATGTGTTTTTTGCCTATTTGGGATTGTTTACCTTTGCGATGCTTGAGCTTGTCATCACGACGAATCTCCTGCAGCTTTATCTGTTCTGGGAACTTGTCGGACTCGGTTCGTTCCTGCTGATCGGGTTTTACTTTAAAAAAGAGCCGGCGAAAAGAGCGGCGAAAAAGGCGTTTATCATGACAAGGATCGGGGATATCGGCTTGCTGACCGGCATGCTGCTGCTCTTCTCTCAAACCGGGAGCTTCGAATATGATGCCATCTTCCAATTTGTCGGTTCAGGCTCGATCCCGGCTGATTTGCTTACCCTTATCGCTATCCTGATTTTCGCCGGTGCGGTTGGGAAATCCGGACAATTTCCGCTTCATACGTGGCTGCCGGATGCGATGGAGGGGCCGACACCGGTTTCCGCCCTTATCCATGCGGCTACTATGGTGGCGGCCGGCGTCTATCTGACCGCTCTTATGTATCCGCTGTTTGAAGCGAGCGGCACGGCACTCACCGTTGTAGCGGTAACCGGCGGTTTTACCGCTATTTTCGCTGCCAGCATTGGACTGGTACAGAATGATATAAAAAGAGTTCTCGCCTATTCAACGGTCAGTCAGCTTGGGTTTATGATGCTTGCCCTTGGCTCGGGAGGATACACGGCAGGCGTCTTTCATCTGTTTACACATGCTTTCTTTAAAGCTCTTCTTTTTCTCGCTGCGGGGAGTGTCATTCATGCCGTTCATACACAGGATATCCGGAAAATGGGGGGACTGTGGAAAAAGCTTCCGTGGACGGGGCCCCTGTTTTTAACAGGAGCTTTATCGATCAGCGGATTCCCGCTCTTCTCCGGGTTTTTCAGCAAAGATGAAATTCTTGCCTCTGTCTGGCTTCATGGAAATCCCTATCTTTTCTGGCTTGCTGCCATCGCTTCTTTTTTCACCGCCTTCTATATGTTCCGTCTCTTCTTCCTCGTCTTTGGAAAAAGAACGGAGGAGACGGCTGCAGCAATCAGTCCTGACACGCAGGCTGAGGTCCGGATAAACAGAAGCGCTGAATCCGGTGTGTTCATGGTCGCCCCGATAGCGGTTCTCGGCATCCTGGCTGTTGCTGCAGGCTTCCTTAACACCCCTTGGATGCCTTATTTAAGCGAATGGCTTCAGCCTGATGAAGTTCACGCTGCGGCCCCTGCCTGGATCATGCTCATGTCGGTGCTCGTCTCGCTTGCCGGAATGTTCCTGGCGTATGCGGTGTATGAAAAAGCCTGGATTAGGCGGGATGCTTTTAGCCGGAGAATTCCGATGATCCATCAAGTGCTTCTGAAAAAGTATTTCATTGATGAATGTTATCAAATGACGGTTCTTGCGGCAGTCCGGGTCTTTTCATACACATGCCAGATGATTGAACGGTTTGTTGTCGAGACCGCTGTAAAAGGAACGGCCGCCTTCATACAGGGACTGGGATCAGCAGGTTCAAGGCTTCAGAACGGACAGACCCAAAGCTATGCAGCTGCAGCTTTTCTCGGACTCGCACTGCTTGCAGCTGTATGGATGCTGACAGGGGGAATGCAGAAATGAATAGTTTGGTCCTGACACTGCTCGTCTTTTCCCCGCTTCTTGGAGCAGCTGTCCTCTTAATGATACCGAAGGAAAATAACCAGGCACTCAAGCTTACGGGATGGGCTGCGACACTGCCGGCGCTTCTGCTGTCGGGGATTATCTTTATTCAATATGCACTCGGGGCAGGGATTGACCGGTTCGGCGTCTCTGTCCCCTGGATTAGGGCGGGGAATGTAAGTTTTGGGGGCGAAGCCTTTTTTACGGTCCATTATGAGCTTGGGATAAACGGCTTTTCCCTTGTCATGATGACACTCGCCGCGGTCCTCGCCTTCCTGGCTGCCGTATCGTCGGACCTCATTCAATCCGGAAGGAAAGCATATTTTACCCTCCTTCTCATCATGGAGACGGGCATGCTCGGAGTATTCGCTGCAGAAAATTTAATCCTGTTTTTTATCTTTCTCGAATTAACGCTTGTGCCGATGTTTTTCCTGATTGGAAAATGGGGCTTCCGCGAGCGGGAAAAAGCGGCCTGGTACTACCTCATCTATAATGGAATCGGCTCAGCCATCCTTCTCCTTGTCATTGTGTATCTATTCGGGATGACGGGCACCGTGAACATGGGTGAGTTAGCGGATTTGGCGGCTGGTTTTCCGAAGCCGCTCCAGCTCGGTCTGGCCCTTGCCCTCCTCGTTTCCTTTGGGGTCAAGCTGCCGATTGTTCCGCTCCATACATGGATGCTCCACGTCCATGTTCAGGCTCCGCCTCCCGTCGTCATGCTTCATTCAGGGGTTCTGCTGAAAATCGGGGCTTACGGATTGATCCGGATCGGGCTCGGAATTTTCCCGGAAGCGTTCCAGACGCTTGGCATGACGCTGATGATTTTAGGAACGGTTAACCTTCTTTACGGGGCCCTCCTCGCGCTGATTCAGACGGACTTCAAGAGAATTCTCGCCTATTCGAGTGTGTCCCATATGGGAATTGTCCTGATTGGTCTTGGCGCTATGAATGAAGCGGGAATACAGGGGGCTATTTTTCAAACGGTATCTCACGGGTTTATCTCAGCTCTCTTATTTTTGCTCGTCGGGATGATGGCGGTCCGCTTTCAGACAACGGATATTCGAGAACTTGGAGGACTTGCCGCAAAATGGCCGAAGCTATCCGGCGTGCTGCTTGCCGCCGGAATGGCTTCTCTAGGTCTTCCTGGTATGTCGGGATTTATCAGCGAATTTATGGCGTTTATGGGAATCTTCCTTAAGGTACCGGAACTTGGGGCAGTGGCAGCGATCGGGTTAATTCTGACTGCCGCATACGTATTAAGGGCCATTCTTTCTATTACGTTTGGGAATGAAAAAGGAACCGGGGCAAAATTGCCTGATATCAGTGTTCGGGAAGCAGGTCCTGCCTGGGTCCTTCTGCTCCTCATCCTGTCGGTCGGCCTGTTCCCGAACGGGCTCGCCCTGCCGCTGCAGCCGGCCATTGATACCATTTTAAAAGGGATTGGGGGATAAGGGAATGGATACAGAGACGCTATTGTCCTATAACTGGATGCTGATGGCCCCTGAGTTAATTGTGCTCGGCGGAGCGATCCTGATTTCGGTCCTCGATCTGCTCCTTCCCGGAAAAAAGGGCAAGGAATGGCTCGGTTGGCTCGGTTTTGCCGCCATCCTCACAGCAGGAACGGTCCTCCTCCTGTTAACGCCCCAGCCAGAGGGGATTCTGGGAGACAGTTTTGTGCTTGACGGGTTTGCGAAACTGTTCAAAATCCTTCTCCTTGCCGGAGCCGCATTGCTTTTTTTGCTTGTGTTTCAGGAGAGAAAATCGGAAGTGCCGGAACGAAGTGAATTTTTCACTCTGTGGCTGACCGGCCTTCTTGGAGCCATGTTTATGAGCTCCAGCCGTGATTTAATTACGCTCTTTGTTGGTCTTGAGCTGCTTTCGATTTCCTCCTACATCATGGCCGGGATGAAAAAGAGAGACCGGAAATCAAACGAGGCTGCGATGAAGTATGTCATCAATGGAGGAGTGGCAACGGCAATCACGCTTTTCGGAATGAGCTATTTATATGGAATAACCGGAACGGTTTCACTGACGGCCATGAGCGAGCAGCTGCAAAGTCCGGAAAATGCGGACCACCTTTTTTTGCTTGGTCTCGCTTTTTTCATCCTCTTGACCGGCTTGTCCTTTAAAATCGCGGCGGCCCCTTATCATATGTGGGTGCCGGATGTGTACGAAGGCGCTCCGACTTCTGTCACGGCCTTTTTGAGTGTCGTTTCGAAAACAGCCGGCTTCATCCTGATCATCAGGCTGTTTTACACAGTGTTCCTCTATTCACCCATTTCCGGAGGAGAGCCGCTTATACTAAACTTGCAGCCATACATTGCCGTTCTGGCGGCCTTAACGATGATTGCCGGAAATGTAACGGCACTGAAACAGCGCAACGTAAAAAGGATGCTTGCCTACTCGTCTATCGGTCATGCGGGATATTTGCTCGTTGCCTTTGCATCCCCGGAATCCCCGCTCATGCTCGATGCCATCTGGTTCTATTTGCTCGCTTACCTGTTTATGAATGCAGGGGCCTTTGCCATTCTTATGGCTGTTGAGCAGCAAACGGGATTTGCCGATGTCCGTTCATTTTCGGGGCTGTACAAACGATCGCCGGTGCTTGCGGTCCTAATGGGAATTTTCCTGCTTTCATTGGCGGGGATCCCCGGGACAGCCGGTTTTATGGCGAAGGTAAACATCCTGCTCACCGCGTTTACGGGGCAGGTACCGCTTCTGATTCTCGCCTCGGTCATGATTGGGGCAACGGTCATCTCCTACGTGTATTACTTCAGGGTGTTTTCCTATATGTTTTTCAAACAAAGCGAAGCGGAAACGGAGAAAAAACTCCGGTTTCACCCGGCAGCCGCAGCCGCTCTGCTCATATGCACGGCCGGCACCATTCTTTTTGGCATTTTTCCGAACATTCTTTAATCCCTAACATTTTCTAACCCGCGGGCGATATAATAGGAGAGGTGAAAACCTCTCTTTTTTGTGTGTGAACGGTCTATACATAGGGCAAGACGCAAACGAAAAAAAATCATGTCACAGCAGGAATCACGCTTTCAGTGGAAGCACTATATACATCGGAAGATTAGGGAAAACGGAGGGATAGAATGATTGAATTCTCAACGCAGGCTTTAACAGGATTAATCTCCCACCTCTTTTTCATCGCCGTAACTTGGTGGGCGCTTCAGGCTTTAAATTTTGACAAATTCATCCGGAGCGGGCGTGTGGTGCAGGCGCGGGTCCTTCTCATCCTGCTCACAATCAGTATCGCATACCTGGTCAGCAGCTTTTTTCTCGATTATTTTTTCTGGTCAAAGGAACTTCCTTCCCTATTTTAAGTTTACGCCTGTTTTCCTCTGGGAATATAGGTGGAGAAGGGGTTGCAGCGGAGTAATCCCAGCGGCGTAAATTGGACTGGCGGGCATGAGTTTGGCCATGGAGTTTCTTTTAAGAAGAGATTCTTTATAACCTCATCGCCATTCAGGACAAAAGGCCTTGCAAACGGCATGATTCTGTAGAACAATGACGACTTTTTCCACGTATGTCCATCCTCTCTCCGGCAACAATGGTAATAAGGAGAGGAAGTGGACGGAATGGATAAAATAAAACAGATGCTATGGATCGCAATCGTGTTTGCTGTCGTCACGGCTGCCTGCGGAAAAATCAGTGAAGCTGCACAAGTAAAGCCGGAAATTGAACAATTGGCCGGCGCTTTTCAAAAACAGGGAATTGAAATAAACGAATGGACGGTCTATTCAAAGAAAAAAATTTCATTCCCAAGCGAAAAATTTTCGGAAAATGTGAAACGTTTTACAGAGCAGCATCGTCTTTTTAAATGGTCGACTGAACGGACCAGCAGTGGCTGGAAGGCTGCGGGCACCAGATGGAATGAAAAATCAGGCGCCACGGAAACGCTGCAAATCGTTTCAACCGACACAAACGGGCAATTGAATTCGTATATCCTGTATCAGGTTCACGGCCGTGGAAATTCCAGGGACTGGACCTCCATTATTAATCAATTTAAAAAGCAATCATTCGACATTTTTCATGAATATCCCACAATTTTCTCTTGTATTAAAGGCAGTGAAGATGATAAGATGGTAGGTGTTTTGCATCTAGCTGATGCTTTGCTCAAAGAATTTAACGCGGTGCCGCTTGAACAGCTTAAAGAAAAGGCGTTCGTATCGGTATCGGCATATACAGCTCGCTGGGATCAGAAAATCCCGGCTGAACAAGGCAGCATGAACATGCAAGTGGCCGTTAGACACGGCGGATTGGGCGAAAATACTACTGTAGTCGCAGGAACACCAATCATCACGACTGAATATTAATATAGAGAATTTGGGACGCGGAGGGGAATACCTTGGAAAAAATCATCGTCCGCGGCGGTCAAAAGTTGAACGGCACAGTAAAGGTAGAAGGTGCCAAAAATGCCGTTTTGCCGGTTATCGCTGCATCCTTATTAGCTAGTAATGAAAAGAGCATTATTTGTGATGTACCTACGCTCTCTGATGTATATACGATTAATGAAGTTCTGCGCCATCTCGGTGCAGATGTCCATTTTGAGAACAATCAAGTAATTGTAGATGCATCCAAAGAGCTCAGTACCGAAGCACCATTTGAATATGTACGTAAAATGCGGGCATCCGTTCTTGTAATGGGACCGCTGCTTGCAAGACTTGGCCGCGCGCGTGTAGCACTGCCGGGCGGATGTGCAATCGGTTCACGTCCAATTGATCAGCATTTAAAAGGCTTCGAAGCCATGGGTGCTGTGATCAAGGTTGGAAATGGCTTTATTGACGCCGAAGTAAAAGGCAGATTGCGCGGAGCCAAAATCTATCTGGACTTCCCAAGTGTCGGCGCCACTGAAAATATTCTGATGGCAGCTGCATTGGCAGAAGGTACAACAACTCTTGAAAACTGTGCAAAAGAACCTGAAATCGTTGATTTGGCGAACTACATCAATGCGATGGGCGGTAAAATCCGCGGTGCCGGAACCGGCACAATCCGTATTGAAGGGGTAGCTGAATTAAACGGCGCTCAGCATAACATCATTCCTGACCGTATTGAAGCAGGAACCTTCATGGTGGCTGCAGCGATTACTGGAGGAAATGTACTCGTTCAAGGCGCTGTACCAGAACATTTAGCATCACTGGTAGCGAAAATGGAAGAAATGGGCGTAGAGATCATCGAAGAAAAAGATGGTTTGCGTGTCATTGGACCAGATGAATTAAAAGCGGTGGACATTAAAACCATGCCTCACCCGGGCTTCCCGACAGACATGCAATCTCAAATGATGGCATTGCTTCTTCAGGCAAAGGGAACAAGCATGATTACAGAAACCGTCTTTGAAAACCGCTTTATGCACGTGGAAGAATTCCGCCGCATGAACGGAGAAATTAAAATTGAAGGCCGTTCCGTGATCATCAACGGACCAGGCGAGCTTCAAGGAGCAGAAGTAGCAGCAACCGACCTTCGTGCAGGTGCCGCTCTTGTTCTGGCTGGTCTAGTCTCTGATGGCTACACACGCGTAACGGAATTGAAGCATATCGACCGCGGATACGTAAACTTCCACGGCAAACTTGCTGGAATCGGAGCCGACATCGAACGCATCACAGCCGACGAACAATCCATTCCGGCGCAGCAGGCTGTATCGGACTTAAATGCATAATTTTATACTCTCAAACGGGACTCGCCATCTGGGCGGGTTCTTTTTTATGGCGTTTATAAGATGTGTGCTGAGTCATTAAGCCTGAACACCCTCGGTGCATAATACTTATGGCTGCGAATTTAGGAGAATTTGCGGCGGATTCCGCATAAATTTCAAAAATTCATCCAAACGGGACTCGCCAACTGGGCGGCTTCTTTTTAATGGCGTTTATAAGATGTGTGCTGGATACAGAAAACTGAATGCCCCCGAGTCAGAATACGAATGGCTGCGAATTTAGGGAGATTTGCGGCAGATTCCGCATAAATTTCGAAAATTCATCATAAAACCTGAAAAATTCATTATAACCTTCGAGAAATTCATTATAAATTTCAGAAATTCATCATAAGCTTTTCGTGCTGTTGAAATATCTTGCCCTACATATAAAGTCATCAATGGGGGAAAGGGCCAAGTCAGCAATTCATTCTTAAAAGTCAGCATTTATCGGAAAAAGTCAGCAATTAGGTCAGGAAAGTCAGCAATTAATGAAAAAAGTCAGCAATTAGATGTAAAAAGTCAGCAATACCTTGATCTCAGACCGGAACCAACCACACCGAACCGCCTTTCCGACTGCAAAACCTTCAAATAAACCCGCAAAACCTTCATCCAGACGCCCAACTCCTCAATCAAACACGAACCAATACCCTCCGAATCTTCCTCAGCAGGTATCACTTCCAGTATACCTTCTTTCAAGGAAATTCATTCCTGTCTGACGGGAAACAATTTTCGCGAACTTCCTCTATAACCCGGCTCGTGTTTGAAACATGAGTTCACGAATTTAGCAAGTCTCCCTATCTGTCTTTCAACAGTCATAAAAGGTTGTCCAAGCCCATAAGATGGAGTATACGCATCATTCAATCAGGAGGCTCAGTGGATGAAATCTATGAAACCGCTATTGGTCGTACTAGCCGGACTTTTTGTTATCGTTCTGATGATTCCGGCTCTGCTTGTTTCCCCGTTTGTCAGCAAGTCAAGTGGACAGCTGGGAGAGGAACTGAAGCAGGAGGAAAAACAGGAGAAACCGCTCGAATCGAAATCAAATGTGACCGTATCGGTTTACCGGACAGCAGAAAAAAAGGTAGAAAATGTGCCGCTTGAGGATTATGTATTTGGAGTGGTCGCGTCCGAAATGCCGGCTGACTTTGAAGAAGAGGCGTTAAAAGCGCAGGCCCTTGCGGCAAGAACGGTCATTGTCAAATCGCTGACAGCAGGAAATGGAATTTCAACGCCGTCAGGTGCGAAGGCAAACGTCACGGATACCGTGATCCATCAGGTCTACCGGAACAAGGAAGAATTGAAAAAGATATGGGGGAAGGATTATAAATGGCGTGCGGAAAAAGTGCTGGCCGCTGTCTCTGGAACTGCCGGTCAAATTCTCACGTACGAGAATAAGCCGATTACGGCCTCCTTCTTCTCAACAAGCAACGGCTATACCGAGAACTCGGAAGATTACTGGCCAAACGCCATTCCATATTTAAGAAGCGTAAAAAGCACGTGGGACAAAGAATCACCTAAATACTACAGCCAGCAGATCTTCACCGTCGGCGAGTTTCAAAGAAAATTAGGCGTTAAGCTCACAAGCGCAAATTCAGTCGGAAAAGTGACGGAACGGACTTCAAGCCACCGTGTCGCAAAAGTGGAAATCGGCGGCAAAACCTTAACCGGCCGTGATGTCCGTGATAAGCTTCAGCTCAAATCCACCGACTTCACATGGACCCTGAAAGACGGCAACGTGGTCATCCAAACGAAAGGATACGGGCACGGAGTCGGCATGAGTCAATACGGGGCAAACTTTATGGCGCAGGATGGTAAATCATATAAAGACATCGTCAGCTACTACTATAATGGAACGACACTCGCGGCAGCCGATCCGTTTTTAACAAAATTAACTGCACAGCAATAGAACACAGCCTCATTTTGGGGCTGTTTTTTTAATAAGCAGATTTCCGCTCTGCTTCTGCGCGTCTCCCGCCCCTATAAAAAAGAGCCGGTCCTCACCAGACCGGCCTATTTCTTATCCCACCCGTTTCCCCAAAATCACCAAATCCCGCTCCGTACCTTCAAGGTTCGCCACATTCGGAAGAGTGCCCCACCGCTCAAATCCGAACCGTTCAAAAAGCCGGATGCTTGGTTCATTATGGCCAAACACAAATCCGAGCAGGGTTTGGATGTCCAATTCAGCGCATTGATCAAGAGCGGCCTGCAGCAGTTGTTTTCCAAGACCGGCTCCGCGGTTTGCAGGGTCTATATAAATGCTGACCTCCGCCGTATGCTTATAGGCTTCCCTCCCGTAGAAAGGCTGGAAGCTGATCCAGCTCGTGATTGTGCCTGCCTCATCCTCTGCCACCCAGAGCGGGTAATTCCCGGTATGGTCGTCAAACCATTTTTCCCGGCTTTCATAGGTAACTGGCGTTAGATCTGCCGTAACCATCCGGGATTCGATCGTTGTATTATAAATATCGACAATTCGATTCAAGTCTTCTCGCTGAGCCACTCTAAGTTTCACATTCCATTCCTCCGATCAAGCATTTCAAGCCTTTGAAAAAAGCGGTGCATCCGTGATTTACGCGATGCAAAATAAGTAACCCTCATAATGATATAGGAAACCGTGATTCCGACGGCATCCTTAAACAGGTCATACCAGGTAGATGTCCGGAACGGCGTAAACATCTGATGAATCTCATCAATCGCCCCATAGGCCAGACAAACCGCGACCACGGCTATGCTTGTGCCGGCCGTCCATTTTCCATGAACCGCAAGAGCGAAGGCAAACAGCCAGAACAAGATGCCGAACTCGATGAAATGGAGGGAATCCTTAAATACCGCTGCAAACGTATCCTGAGCATTTGGATCGCCTGGAATACTCGACAGCTCCCATATAAGCCACATATAAGCGATGGGCGCAATGGTCAGTGCCCAGTAGAGGAATTTCTTCATAAACAAAACATCCTTTTCTTTTGCATAATGTGAAAACACTAGAGCATACTAAGCGTTTTATAAATTTTTTTCGGGCGGTGTATATATTTTCAGAATTGTGTTCAGAATGATTGCTGAGGTGATGAAGATGAGAGAGGAAGAAAAAAATCGTACTTCTCAACAATCAAAGGTTCAGCAGTTTTTTAGAAAACGCTGGGTATTTCCGGCAATCTATTTAGTCAGTGCAGCTTTGATTTTAACTAGTGTTCTATGGTACCAGGCATCCCGTGATTTGAATCCGGTAGGCGAGCAGCCAGGCAAGCCCCAGACAGAAAAGGGCAAAGAGGCAGCAGAAGTATCAAAGCCGGTGGAAAATATCGCAGCGCCTGCACTGAACAAAGAATCCGTCCAAGTCGTGAAAAAATTCTATGACGCCAAAGCATCCAAAGAAGAACAAGAAGCGGCACTCGTATCCTATAATAACACGTACAGTCCTAACCAAGGAATTGACCTTGCGCAAAAGGACGGTAAGGAATTCGACGTGACAGCTTCTCTCAGCGGAACTGTTTTGAGAGCCGTAAAAGATCCGATTCTCGGATACGTAGTTGAAATTCAGCATGAAAATAACGTAACAACTGTCTATCAATCTCTTGCATCAGTTGCAGTGGAAGAAGGCGACTCAGTCGCACAGCATGCAGTAATCGGTAAGGCCGGGAAAAATCTATTAGATGAAAAGAACGGCGTACACGTTCACTTTGAAATCCGTAAAGACGGAAAAGCATTAAACCCTGCAAACCTTCTTGAAAAGCCTGCTACTGCCATCTCGGATGAAGCAGCGGCCAGCAAAGAAACAGAAGCTGCACCGCAGCAGGAAAAGAAAGATGCGAAGCAAGAAGAGGCAAAAGAGTCTGAAGCTTCCGTTCCTTCTAAAAACGCTTAATCTGAATCACTTTAAGAAAGCCCGCCTGATACCCCCGTATCAGGCGGGCTTTTCTATTTCCGGTCCGCGGTATGGTAAAATGAATTCGGAATGACCAATGTCAAAGGAGAGAGATACATGATACGTTTCGGAGTAATCGGAACCAACTGGATAACAGAAAAATTTCTGGACGCTGCCGCGCAAACCGGTGATCTGGAGCTTGCCGCTGTTTATTCCCGTACAGAAGAACGCGCAGCAGAATTTGCAGAAAAGCACGGTGCTCCGCATACATATACCAATCTTGAAGAATTTGCCGCAAGCCCTGAATTCGAAGCCGTTTACATCGCAAGCCCGAATTCCCATCATGCAGAGCAAGCCATTCTTCTCATGAATCATGGAAAGCATGTGCTATGCGAAAAACCCGTAGCCTCGAATGCAGCAGAATTTAAAAGAATGATGGAAGCGGCTCAGGAAAACGGAGTTCTGCTTATGGAAGCA
This sequence comes from Bacillus sp. FJAT-42376, assembly GCF_003816055.1. NCBI lineage: Bacteria > Bacillati > Bacillota > Bacilli > Caryophanales > Bacillaceae > Bacillus > Bacillus sp. FJAT-42376. The sequence continues at coordinate 25,020 of NZ_CP033906.1, read as the reverse complement.
ATGAAAACAACGCTGCTTCCAAACTTCGCATCCATTCAAAGCAACCTGAACAAAATCGGAAAAATCCGCCGCTACGTAGCAAGCTACTGCCAATACTCATCCCGCTATGATGCGTATAAAGAAGGAAACATCCTGAACGCCTTTAAGCCTGAGTTCTCGAACGGCTCCATGATGGACATCGGCATTTACTGCATCGCGCCTATGGTCGCCCTGTTCGGCAAACCGAACTCCATCCAGGCGACTGCTCACCTTCTTGAATCCGGTGTGGACGGCGAAGGAAGCATCCTGTTCCAATATGATGAACACGACGCTGTCGTCATGTTCTCCAAGATTACAGACTCCTATATTCCGTCTGAAATTCAAGGGGAAGAGGGCAGCATCGTTATTGATAAATTCAGCACGATGGAAAACGTGCGCATCCAGTACCGCAGCGGGGAAACAGAAGACATCAATGTGGAACAAAAAGAGAACACCATGTTTGATGAAGCGAAAGAATTTGCCCGCTTAATCCGTGAAGGAAAAACGGAATCCAGTGTGAATACGTTTGAAAATTCCCTGATCACCCTGGAGATAATGGACCTGGCCCGCCGTCAGATTGGCCTTGTGTATCCGGCGGACGAAGTTTCAAACTAAAATAAAAGTCCATCATACCCGAAGGAGCAGCCCTCAAAGCTGCTCCTTTTTTCTGTCCAAAAACGAAAATCCGATTCTAAATTCCCATAACTTTCACATATTCTTTATCATATGCTCTTGCAGCAAACAGAAAATTTCATGCAATCCCTTGTCCCTGTTGACTTTTTAGCATATTACTGCAACCAAGCTAATAGAATGTTACAAACCTAACAAAGAGAGTGTTTGAGGTGAGGATCGTGGCTGTTTATTGTGAATCCACCAGCGGAAGCATCTTTAGAGTACATTCCATCCCAGCAGCTGATGTCTCTTAATATGCGGGTCTCATTTCACACTTCTCACATCCATTTTAGGGAGGTCGAGTGGTGTGCACGATTACATCAAAGAGCGTACTATCAAGATTGGAAAGTATATCGTGGAGACTAAAAAAACAGTTCGCGTAATCGCGAAAGAGTTTGGGGTTTCCAAAAGTACTGTCCATAAAGATTTGACAGAGCGATTGCCTGAAATTAACCCGGAACTGGCAGCAGAGGTAAAGGAAATTCTGGATTATCATAAATCCATACGCCACTTGAGAGGCGGAGAAGCGACGAAATTGAAGTACCGCAAGGAAGACATTCTTCAAGAAGAAACGGTGAAATAACGGAATCTTTTTGTAAATCCAACCCCCTGAAAAATGTGTAGATTCTTTACCAAATAACACCTATTATTTGCATTATGTGATACAATATGTAATTAGGTGCAATTATGGATATACACGGGAATCGTGATTTGCAAGGAGGAAATCGGAAGAATGTTTGCAAGGGACATAGGAATTGACCTCGGTACAGCCAATGTACTGATACATGTTAAAGGGAAAGGAATCGTTCTGAACGAGCCTTCCGTCGTCGCAATGGACCGCAATACCGGCAAGGTGCTGGCAGTAGGAGAAGAAGCAAGAAGAATGGTTGGACGTACGCCTGGGAACATCGTTGCCATCCGTCCGTTAAAAGATGGAGTCATCGCAGATTTCGAAGTGACTGAAGCGATGCTGAAGCACTTCATCAATAAGCTCAATGTAAAAGGCATCTTTTCCAAGCCGCGCATGCTGATCTGCTGCCCGACAAACATCACATCTGTTGAACAGAAAGCGATTAAGGAAGCAGCTGAAAAAAGCGGTGGGAAAAATGTTTTCCTGGAAGAAGAGCCGAAAGTGGCCGCTATCGGGGCCGGCATGGATATCTTCCAGCCAAGCGGAAATATGGTTGTGGATATAGGCGGTGGAACGACGGATATTGCTGTGCTTTCCATGGGCGATATTGTCACCGCCTCTTCCATTAAAATGGCGGGGGACAAGTTCGACAGTGAAATCCTCAATCATATTAAACGGGAGTACAAGCTTCTGATCGGAGAACGTACGGCTGAAGATATTAAGATTAAAGTGGCAACGGTATTCCCAGGCGCACGTCAGGAAGAAATTGCAATCCGCGGCCGAGACATGGTAAGCGGTTTGCCAAGAACGATTACAGTCACATCCAAAGAAATTGAACAGGCCCTTAAAGAATCGGTCTCGGTCATCGTACAAGCGGCAAAAGGCGTCCTCGAGCGCACCCCTCCCGAGCTGTCCGCAGACATTATTGACCGCGGAATCATCCTCACAGGCGGCGGAGCCCTGCTCAATGGAATGGATCAGCTGATGGCTGAAGAATTGAAGGTGCCCGTGCTCGTGGCTGACAGCCCAATGGACTGTGTAGCGATTGGAACAGGCATTATGCTCGACAACGTCGACCGTCTCGCAAAAAGAAAATTAATCTAAACGAAATGGCTTGATTCAATTACAGAATCAAGCCATTTTTTGGATAGCGGTTGACACCGGGTAAAACAAAGGCTTACAATCTTATCATATGATAAGCAGCAGAAGGGAAGGCAAAGAAATGGCACCCAAACAAAATGCCGCAGCCGATATAGGGGACACACGGAGAAACATTATCAAGGCAGCGGAAGGTTTATTCATGGAATTCGGGTACCGCGCCATCTCCACCCGCAAAATTGCGGACACATGCGGCCTTACTCAGCCAGCCCTTTATCATCATTTCCCCAATAAAAAAAGCCTCTACATGGAAGTCGTAAAGAACTACCTATACGAAATGCAAATGGGGCTCGAGCGGATCATTAAACGTCATCCGGAACTCGAAGACTCTCTATTCCGCGTCATCCGCTACATTTTAATGCATCAGCCGAAGAAGCTGAGCCAAATGTTTCATGACATCGAATACGAGATGACGCCTGACGACCAGCGGATGATCCATCAAAGCTGGAGTGCTGCCTACCAGCTTCCGATTTCATCGATATTTGAACGGGCAGCAATCGAAGGTACCGTCAAAGACCCGGAAAGGCTGGACACCGATCCATCCTCGTATACCCATATGCTGATGAGCATGCTTAGCCACCCGCTGCCGGAAAAAATGCCCCTTGATCACCGGGCTAAATTATATACAGAAGTCATTCTGCACGGATTATCCTCAAAAAACTAAAGATTTATTTTGCATATTACTTATCGATTGATAAGGAGAAAGAACAGGATGACGCCAAACGGAGGAGAGACCATGAACGAAAGCCTTGATTTTCCTTATTTTAAAGGACAAACCATAACCAAGCTTGAAAACGGGAAGCCCCTTCCTTTAATCCTGCATTTTTCGAACGGCGGTCTCGTCATAGAATGCCCGTGGCGCCTAAAAAAAGACGGCCGCATCATCGTCGGCCAAACTGATTTCCAAACCGCAGACACATCCGGAGACTATTTGGACAAACTGAACGAACTTCTGGCCGGCCATGAAATCCACAGCATATGCTGGTGGAAAGAAGCCGATATCTTAAGAATTACAACCGACAACGAAGCCGTCTTGGACATCTTTCACAACAGTGCCGCCTTCGAAGGCTGGGAGCTGTACGGAGACAATGACTTTTCCTTCATCTCGCTTCCCGGCGGAGAAGTGGAGAATATATGCTAAAAAAAAGAAGCAGGCAGCTGCTTCTTTTTTTTACACGTCATCCAAGAGCGATTCAATCCGCTCAAAATACGTTTCGTCCGTCTCTGTTAATCGCCCTTCTTCAGCCGCCTGATGCAAATTCCGAAACCAGGCTAACTCCATTTTTAAATGCATAATAACCCGCATGATGATGGATAGATGGGCAATGGTATGATCGGTTTTTTTTATTTGATAGAGCCTTTTCATCTTGGCCAGGTACGCATCAGTTTCGTCTATTTTCTTTGACAGTGCACCGAGCAGTTTTTCCTGGTCTATATAAGACGTAAACGAAAGGGCCGCATAAATTGGACGGTCCATATGCTCTTTTTTCAGCAGCTGCTGAAAGTACAGCTCTTCGAATTCCTGCTTCCCCGAATCCGTGATCGAATAAATTGTCTTCTCAGGGCGGTTCGTATCGCTGATCACATCAACCACTCTGACAAATCCATCCTTCTCTAACGTTTCAAAAGCATAATACAGCGAACCGCTCGCAAGCTTGATATAATGCTTCATCTGCCGTTCATTAATAATTTGCTGAATTTCGTAAGGATGCTTATCCCCCTCCAGCAGCAATCCCAAAATCACTAATTTAACACTCATTCTGTAAGGCCACCTCAATTGCGAAGAAGCACGAAGTAAAACTCGTGCTTCCTATTTATTGTGCTGCAGCTTTCTTTTCCTTTGCAACAGAGGGAACCTCAACCCGTTCATTCCCCATCAAAAATACGGCAATAACGGCAATCGCAATCGGAATCAGCGCCAGCGTGAAAGCATAGGTAATGGAAGACGACATTGCCTCCACAATTTTATTCAAAATCTGCGGCGGAATACTGTCGCGTGCTCCAGCCTGGAACACAGAGCTTGGATCCCCGGAAAATCCGCCGCCGCCCATTCCTTCAAATCCTTTTTTCAGTTCACTCGTAAACGTATTGCTCTGAATCGTCCCGAATATCGTCACACCAAGCGTCATCCCAAGAGAACGGGCAAACGAGTTTGTGGAGTTCGCCGAACCCCTGAATTGCGGATCCAGCTTATGAGTAGACGATGTCGGCAGCAGCGAAAAGCTGAATCCGACCCCAAAACCCGTCAAAATCATAAAGATCGTCAGCATCCAGCGCGCCGTATCCGGCTCCATCGTACCGAGCAAAAACATCCCAATTCCAAAAGAAAAAATAGAAACAATCATCAAATTTCGGAAACTCGTTTTCGTGAGGAAAATACCGCCAATCGCACTTCCCGCAACCGATCCGAGCATCATCGGCGTCAAAATAAGCCCTGCATTCGTCGCCGATCCGCCGTAAACGGCCTGAACGAAAACCGGAATAAACACAGTCAAAATAATAAACGTCCCGCCATAAAGAAAAGCGAGAATCTGGGATGCAGCAAACAGCCTCCGCTTAAACATCCAAAACGAAATAATCGGCTCTTCCGCACGCTTTTCCACATAAAAGAAGACCGCGAGTGCCACAACAAAAATCCCGAACAGCCCTAAAATCTGCACAGAATCCCAGGCATACTGCTTCCCGCCGAGCTCAAGTGCAAACATCAGACTCACCACCGACACAACAAGCGTCGCCGCCCCCGTCCAATCAATTTTTTGCTTCCTGTGGCTCTGAGACTCTTTATAAAAGCGAATAATGAAGAACAAAGACAAAATGCCAATCGGCACATTCACATAAAACACCCAATGCCAGCTAATATACTCGGTAATATAAGCCCCCAAAAGCGGACCGAACACACTCGCCGAACCAAACACAGCCCCTAAAAGCCCCGTCATCTTCCCGCGCTTTTCAGGTGGAAAAATATCAAACACAATCGTAAAGGCAATCGGCAGAAGCGCACCGCCCCCAACCCCCTGAATCGCCCTGAAAATACTAAGCTGCACAATATTCTGAGCAATCCCGCACAAAGCAGAACCCAAAATAAAAACCGCCAAACCAAAAACAAAAAACCGTTTACGGCCGTACATATCCGAAAGCTTCCCGAAAATCGGCATCCCGGCCATAACCGTCACCATATAAGCGGACGTCACCCAAACAAAAATATCCAGCCCGCCCAAATCCGAAATAATCTTCCCCATCGCCGTCGCAACAATGGTATTATCCATCGCCGCCATAAAAATCCCAAGTAGCAAACCAGCCACAATAAACCGAGTATGTTTTTCAGATGTCACCATTACGGCTTCTCCCTCCGATAAAAAAAATAACTGCTAAAATTATTATATTCAAATTTGGGTATTTTGCAATGATTGGGTGTGCTGGGTGGGAAATGGGATATCGGGTTTTTTGTGGCGGCTGGTTTTGTTTTGTTTTGTTTTGTTTTGTTTTGTTTTGTTTGTTTACACTGACCCCCGCCCTGGTAAAGGACTAAACCTCCGTCCCTGCCTTATATTGGTCCAATGATATCAACACATTGCTGCTTTCGTCCTCTGGCCCCCGTTCCTTTAGCGCAGTGAGGGTCAGTGCAATGCACTGACCCCCACTCTGATAAAGCACTAAACCTCCGTCCCCATCTGCCCCAACCCTGCCATTGTCATGAGAGAAAGCAACCTTCCCTCTGACCCCCGCTGCTTTAAAGGAGAGAGGGTCAGTGCAAACCAAACGAAGACCGGTGCAAAGCAAACGAATGCCGGCGCAAACCAAACGAAGGTCAGCGCAAACCAAACGAATGCCGGCGCAAACCAAACGAAGGTCAGTGCAAAGCAAACAAAGGCCGTTGCAAACCAAACGAAGGCCGGTGCAAAGCAAACGAAGGCCGGTGCAAAGCAAACGAAGGCCGGTGCAAACCAAACGAAGGTCAGTGCAAAGCAAACCAAGGCCAGTGCAAACCAATTAACCCCAGTATAAATCAATGAAAAAACAGTACACCGCCGAAGCCACCCCAAAACCACCCACCAAAAAAAAGACACCCGAGCACCTCACTGATCCAGTCCATCAGCAAGGCCTCTTGGTGCCTAAAATGCGGTTCGGGGATTAAGCGGGAACAAAATCCTGAACCAAACACAATTTGAAAGGGGAACATATAGGATATGTCCCACATACATTATACGACATTTTGTCGGTTTTTGAAGGGTTAAAGTAAAAATTTGTTGCAATTTGTCGAAAAAAATAAAGTAGGAGTTTTATGGAATTGTCATTTATAATAGAAATAGGAAAAAAGGCGCTTCCAATGCGCCGATATGAGGTGGAATATGCTACGAGGGCTTTATACGGCTGCGGCCGGCATGCTTTCGCAACAGAAACGGACAGAGATGCTGTCGAATAACATTGCCAACGTGAATACGCCCGGTTATAAATCAGACCAGGCGGCCATCCGTGCTTTTCCGGAAATGCTGCTCAGCAGAATGGAAGGAAAAGACGCTCCAACCAAGAACCCCATGAATTTTGGAACCCAGACGCCAGTCGGCTCTTTGAATACAGGTGCTTATGTTCAGGAACTTGTCCCCCAGTTTACACAAGGTGATGTAAAAGAAACGGGTCTGCCATCCGATATTGCTCTTATAGAAGAAGCGGTGCCCAACAATGCAGAAACCGGAATGAAAGGCTTTCTTCTTTTTTCTGTCAGTCTTCCAAACGGTGACATCCGCTACACACGCAACGGCCATTTTACTCTCAATGATCAAAATCAGCTTACAGCGCAGGGTGTCCCTGTTCTTTCCACAAACGGAACTCCGATTACCATCACAGGGAGCGATTACGAGATTACGTCTGACGGCCGCGTCCGGATTGGCAATCAGGAAACCGCTCAGATTGACGTCCGTTTTGCAGGGGATGTCCGCAATCTTGTCAAAGAGGGAAACGGTCTGTTCAGAACAGCCGATAATTCGATATTGCCTCCGGCGGCAGGGAGCGCACAATATTCCATTAAGCAAGGATTCGTCGAGAGCTCCAATGTTGATACAGCCCGTTCCTACACGGAAATGATGACCGCCTACCGCTCATTTGAAGCGAATCAGAAGGTGCTGCAGGCATACGACCGAAGCCTGGATAAAGCTGTGAATGAAATTGGCCGGTTAAGCTAATGAGGAGGAACACGAAATGCTAAGCTCCATGATTACCGCTTCCAATACGATGAACCAGGTGCAAAAGCAGCTCGACACAATTGGGCATAATATAGCCAATGTGGATACTCAAGGGTTTAAGCGGACCGAGACATCCTTTGGTGAACTTGTGCGCCAGCAATATGACAATCAAAAGGATCTAAGCAAAGAGATCGGCCGGTCAACGGATTTCGGAATCCGTCAGGGCGTCGGAGCCCAGCTGATGCAGAATGTGGTCTTCAGCCAGGGAACGATTAAAAAAACAGACCGGAATCTGGATTTCTCCTTTACGAAGCCCGGTCAGTTTTTAAAAGTCGATGCAGATGGACAAACCCGCTATACAAGAAATGGGGCGCTTTATCTTTCGGCTGAGGCAGACGGCAGGCTTGGTCTTGTGAATGCAAATGGCCAAAGGATTCTGGATGAAAAGGATGAGCCGATTGTTTTGGACAGAGCGGCTTCCTCCATTAAAATATCCGCGGATGGAACCGTGACGGCTCTTGACGGAAACGGCCGGCCCGCCGGAACGTTCAGCCTGGGAATCGTCCAGGCTAATAAACCGCAGTCGCTTGTTCAGACAAACGGAAATCTATATACACTCGTGAACCCGAATGATCAAGGCGCTGTTACGAATTTAACGGGCGGACAGCGCGGACAAATTTCGATTGAGCAAGGTGCTCTCGAAATGTCGAATGTCGATATCTCAAAGGAAATGACCGATTTGCTCGTTTCACAGCGGGCTTACCAATTTAACGCAAAATCCATCACAATCGGCGATCAGATGCTGGGGTTAATCAACTCAGTCCGCTAATGAAGTCAAGGGAGTTTTCACTATGTCCTCCAAAGACGCGTCCATGACCCGCGAAAAATACAAGCAGGAGCAAAAAGAAAAAAGCGCCGCACCTGTAAGAGAAGAGGAACAAGCAGTCCGGAAAATCCGGATCCGGCTCATTCCAATTTGGCTGCGTTTAGTGCTCGTTTTTGTCCTGCTCATCATAGCGGCCATTACTGGGGCGATGGTCGGATATGGGGTAATAGGAGATGGAAACCCCATCGACGTGCTCAAGCCTTCTACATGGCAGCACATTGTGGATTTAGTTGAAAAAAAATCCGAATAAGTCTATACTCTGTAAGCGAAAGGAAGGGATTTCCCTTCCTTTTGCCGTATACATAAACAGAGAAGTCGAAAGGAGCCAACTCCATATGCTAGATATTCAGCAGATAAAAGAAATTATTCCTCACCGCTACCCGTTTTTGCTGGTGGACCGCATCCTTGAAGTAGAAGAAGGCGCTCGCGCTGTCGGAATCAAAAACGTTTCGGCGAACGAAGAATTTTTCAATGGACATTTTCCTGATTACCCGGTGATGCCGGGTGTGTTAATTGTAGAAGCACTTGCGCAAGTTGGAGCAGTAGCGATGCTGAAAAAGGAAGAAAATCGGGGCCGTCTCGCGTTCTTCACAGGAATCGACAACTGCCGATTTAAAAAGCAGGTCAAGCCGGGCGACCAGCTTCGTCTTGAAGTGGAAATCATCCGTTCCCGCGGTGCCCTAGGAAAAGGGAAAGCGACCGCCACTGTAGAAGGCCAAGTTGTCTGCGAAGCGGAAATTATGTTTGCCCTAGGGGAAAAACAAGAGTAGAAAAGAGACGCCGGCATCCTAGCCTGCGTTTTTATTTTGTATACGGGCAGGGGATGTAAGCATGATGATAAAGAAGATTACGTGCAAGGTAGAAGAAAGCTGCAAGGAAGCCTTTTTTTAGCAGCAAAAACAATGGAGTCCGCTTAAAGAAGTAAAGGGGTTTTTAGGGCAGTTAGGGGGCTGGAGCAAGAACGAGCCATTGACTGCCTGCATTTATTCCTTTTGGGCAGGTCAGACAGACTATCAGCATTTCATGGAAGAGGTACATGACCGGATTTTTGCAAGCTCTGAGCAAGAAGCTGCTTATACTTCCATACAGATCAGCCTGTATCAGGAATTACAGAGTATTCCCGACCCTGTTGCGATGCTGAGGAAGGCAGGATCGATTCATGCGGCTTTTACGCAGAACGAGAACTTCCGCTTTGATGAATCTCAAAGAGCCAAGGGAATGCTTGGCGGGACCTTGGCCTTTTCCGAAAACACAAACCGTTTTCTGCGGTTAACGGGCTGGGAAAATGAACAAGATCAATGGGGTACAGGAGAATTAATTCAAGTGGAAGAAGCCTGGCGCGTGACATCCGTTTAAAAAATCTTATTTTCTAACAGGGGCCTTCGCTTTTTTCGTTCCGGCAAATAGAACGGCGACTCCGGCTAAAAGGGCAGCTGCGTATTTCATTCTCATTCCTCCTTCGTATGGGGGATTTTTCCGATGGGCATGCTAAATCTTGAGAATATCAAGAAAGGGGCATGCAGCGTGAAAAAAGTATACGGTCTTCTAATCGGTTTTACCCTTACGGCAGTTCTGGCGGGATGCGCAGACGATCCGGATCCTGAAGAAAAAAAGGATGAAAATCCGCCGGTTGAGCAGGAGAGCTATAACATGGAGCTCAGGGACGGGAATATGGTTCCGGGAGGCATGGAGCACGGCCGCTATCCGGATGAAATGAACCGCCAAAAGGAACGGCAGAAAGAAAAACAGATAAAAAAGGATCGAATGGATTAAAAAATGAAAGCCAGCCGCACCGGGGACTGGCTTTTTCTATTTAGAGGATACCGTTTGCTGATCCTGCTGTTTATGAAGCTGGGCAGAAAAAGCCTGAAGAAGATCTTCTCCATCCAATCCCTCATCCAGAAGCTCGGTTAAAATTTTCTCCGCATTGCCGAACGGCCGGTTTGCTGCCATTTTTCCGGAAAATAAAACGGAAATCAGTTCATTTTCAAGCTCTACCACCTTGCTCACTGCCGCTTTTAGCTTGGCGGGTGTATTGGTCTTCTTGGAAATGGTGACCACGAGTGTCTGTTCCTGATTGTCTGTCATCAGCTTTTGAAAACGGCCGAGGTGCTCGCGGCTGATCAGCGACTCAAGCAGCCAGTCATTCTCGCCGTCTTTTTTATTAATCACAAGTCCGTCCTTCAAAGGAATCTCATCATAATGGCGTCCGTATTCATCATTCCGTGCAATTTTCATGGAAACAAGCTTAAACGTCTTCATCATCATCCACCTCCGCATTGTTATCCAGTCGTTTTTCCCATTATAACACAGCGCTGCATTTTTCTTATGTTTTACGAAAATCGGGAAATAGATCCGCTAAATGTCCTGATCCAATGGAATCAGCTGCAATGATTACAAAATACCCGCTGAAAATTGTTTTTCCCTGATTTTCCCTTTCTGTATTCTTCGATTACAATACGATTGAATCCAAGAAGAAAGGAGAATCAGGATGATCAATCACGTAACCTTGGTTGGAAGACTGACTAAGGATCCGGAAATCCGCTATACAAAAGACGGGGCGGCCGTCGCCTATATCACCCTCGCCGTCAGCCGGAATTTCAAAAACAATGCCGGTGAGATTGAAACCGACTTCGTCAACTGCACCCTCTGGAGAAGAACCGCTGAAAACACCGCCAACTACTGCCAAAAGGGCTCCATCATCGGGGTCACCGGCCGAATCCAGTCCCGCAAATACGAAAATGCCGACCGCAAAATGGTGTATGTCACCGAAGTGGTCGCAGACTCGGTACGGTTCATGAGCGGGCGCCCGCGCGAGCTCGCCGAACAGGAAGCCTGATTTTCCCCTCCATTTCCCTTCATTAGAAAAAATCACAAACTGCCTCGATCCCCCCTCACTTGACCAGCCGCCTTGGCTGGTTTTTTCATGTTTCCCTATCTTGCAGCAGGACGCCCGCGCGTGTCTGGTTTGCTTCATCTTCTTTTCGGGAAGTCTTTTAATGAGAATATGAAACCTTTTGGGCTCCCATCCGTACTATTGGTTTCGGGGACGGGTAGATTGAAACAGGAGGCTTGTGGATACATGGAAAACTGGATTACGCAATTTATGGAGCAGTTTGGGTACTTGGGAATCTTTTTAATGATCGCTTTGGAGAATGTCTTCCCGCCGATTCCATCTGAGGTCATTCTTCCGTTCGGGGGCTTTATGACAACGACAGCGGGACTGACGATACCGGGAGTCATTTTAGCCGCTACGGCAGGCTCCGTGCTCGGTGCCCTGATTCTTTATTATGTAGGCAGGCTGCTCGATGTAGAACAGCTGGAGAAGTTTGTGGACAAGTGGGGCCACATCCTGCTCGTTTCCAAAAAAGAAATTCACCGGGGAGATGCCTGGTTCGATAAATACGGAAAATGGACGGTCTTCTTCTGCCGGATGGTTCCGTTTGTAAGAAGTGTGATTTCCATTCCGGCCGGGATGTCCAATATGAACGTCTGGCTTTTCCTGATCTACACGACGTTCGGGACGCTGATCTGGAATACACTGCTCGTGGTACTCGGCGCCAAGCTCGGTCAGGCATGGCCGAAGATTGGCGAATACATGAGTGTTTATTCCAATATCATCTATGCCGTACTGGCCATTCTCGTGATCATGGTGATTGTCTGGTACGTGAAGAGACGGAAAAAATATAAGCATAGCTAAACGAAGAAGCCGGACTTTCCAAAGGAAAGTCCGGCTTTTTAACTCAACTTTACGTCCTTCCATCCGATAAATAGCATGTACGCTATCATCAAGAATCGGAGTGCATGCTTATGTTTAAAAATATGAAAATCCGCAATCGTTTAATTATTTTTTCCTTTGTGCTGCTGCTCATTCCTACTCTATCAATAGGAATTTTTGGCTACCTGGCAGCAAAAAATGAAGTGCAGGATCAAATCGAAATTGCTTCCGCAGAGCAGGTTACCCTTCTTAACGGCCTGACGGACGAATTTTTCCAAAACAAACGCGATGTTGTGGAGCTGTTTTCCAAGACACTCAACAGCAGCGCTTTTAAAGACGAAGTCTACCTGAACGAGCGGTTAGGCAACATCAGCAATGCCTTTCAGGAAGTCACGCTTACGTATATAGGAACGAGTGAAGGGTCTATGTACGCTTTCCCTAAAACGGAATTCCCCGGCGGATACAATCCAGCGGAACGAAACTGGTACAAAGAAGCGATGGAAAATAAAGGCGAGGCCGTCATCACAAGTCCCTATAAGGATGCATCGACAGGCAAAATGGTCGTGACCATTGCAAGCTCGCTGAGCGATGGAAGCGGCGTAATGGCCATGGACATAGATTTGGGGGTACTTTCTAAAAACGTGCTGGAAACAAAAATCGGAAACAAAGGCTACCCGAGTATTATAGACCGGGATGGCAAAGTGGTCGTCCACCCTACGCTGAAGCCGGGTGAAACGCTCGACAAAACCATCAGCAATCCGATTTATCAGTCGAAAAAAGGAAGCTTCACCTACGATTTTGATGGTTCAAAAAAATCAATGATGTTTGAAACGAATGATCAAACCGGGTGGAAAATTCTTGGAACCATTGATACATCGGAGTTTACCGATCAGTCAAAACCGATTTTAATCAATATGATCGTCGTTATTGCACTATTCATTATAGTCGGAACGGCCTTTAACTATGTTACCATTCGCTCCATCGTCCGGCCGATCCGCAATTTGTCAGCGGTCGCAAAACGGGTAAGCGAAGGGGATCTGACAGAAAAAGTGAACGTGACATCGAGAGATGATCTTGGCCAGCTCGGGACCGGTTTCAATGTCATGATTGATTCACTAAGGAGTCTTTTAACCCAAATAGAGCATTCTTCCAAGACTCTTGTTGCGTCAACAGAGCAGGTTCAGGAGCACTCCGTTCAGGTGAGCGCCATTACAAAAGAGATTGCCCAATCCGTCGACAGCCTGTCAGATGGGGCAGAGACGCAGATGGTCAGCACAGAAGAAACAGCCAAGGCAATCCAGGAAATTGCATCAGGCGTCCAGCATGTGGCAGAACGGGCATCCTCCGTAAGCCACTCTGTATCAGAAGCCGCCGTCCAGACGCAAAAAGGCAGTGTGTATATTGATAAAGCCGTGAAGCAAATGGATGAAATCTATCAATCGGTAGAAGAGACCACCACGCTCGTAAAAGAGCTCGGAGCCAAATCGGCAGAAATTAATAAAATTGTCGATGTCATCACGGGAATTTCTGAACAGACCAATCTGCTTGCACTGAATGCAGCCATTGAAGCGGCACGCGCAGGCGAGCACGGCAAAGGATTTGCGGTCGTGGCGGATGAAGTGAGAAAACTGGCAGAAGGCTCCAAGCAGTCAGCCGAGCAAATCACGGCCCTCATCCGTTCCATCCAGAAAAGAACGGATATCATGATCACCCAAATGGACAAAGAAAAAGAACAGGCGGCAGGCGGTCTTCATTTAATGAAAGAAACCGGAGAAAACTTCACTTTGATTTTGAAAGCAGTTGACGACGTGAACGCCCAGATTCAGGAAGTCTCCGCGACAGCCGAGCAAATGTCGGCAAGCTCAGAAGAAGTCACCGCCTCCGTCGAAGAAATGGCCGGCATCGCAAGCGAATCCGCAAGCTCCACCCAGCAAGTCGCAGCCGGCGCCCAGCAGCAATTCTCTTCTATGGAAGAAATCAGCCAATCCATCAGCCATCTCGCTGACCTGGCAGCAGGACTGAAAGAAGAAGTGGAAAAATTTAAAACAAAGTAAGAGAAGGAGAGACGGGAGTCTCTTCTTTTTTGTTTGGCTATGTTAAAGCCTGATGTTGATTTTTAACACCTGTTGATTGGAGCGGAAAGCGAACGACTGCTAGCTGCAATCAACAGCCAAGTTTAACAGAGCTTTTTATTTAAGTGTAAATAGGTAACAAAAAAGACAAATATAGGTTTAATTACTTAGCTTCATGGGAAATTTCTCTTTGGTTAGGGATAAAAATACAGGTGGTGATGAATGTCCAGAATATAACAACTGTATTAAATAAATAACAATTCCTGTAGAAAAATGTCATTCTCGTAATATAAATTCCACATACTAGAAAATAATAGATTTCCTAATTTTCTGTTGAAATAAGCCAATAGTTTCAAAAAAGAAATTAACATAAGAAATATTTACTCTATTTAACTGGTTTATTACTTCCAATTTCGGGTATAAGTAGATAGAATTAACCAATTTTCTACTAATTTCTAAGTATCAATTGAAATTAGGGGCTGTTTAATTTTACAATTAAAGTAAATTCAGGTAAGGGAGATGTTGAAAAATGGCAGGACTTATTAAAGTAACACCAGAAGAACTTGTAGTGAAATCAAACGATTTTAAAGCAGAGAGTGAAAACGTACATCAGCAGATTACACGTTTGAACGGAAAAATGGACGAGCTTCGTGATCTTTGGAAAGGTTCTGCGAGTGAAGCATTCTCCGAGCAGTGGGAAACGCTAAGACCTTCTGTTGAGAAAATGGAAACAATGCTAGCGGAAGTAAGCCAGCAGCTGAACAAAACAGCTGATGCATTGCGCAACGCTGACCAGGATATCGCAAACCAAATCCGCGGCTAATTTTAAACCAGTTAATCCAGCAAGGACGCTAGGAGGCGCCATTTTCTTCGCGGATTATGGCGCTTCTTCATTTTTGAGGTGAAAAGGCATGTATATCGAAGTGACCGTAGATTTAAAACATTATACTGGAGAAGTATTTGACCTTCGCCTATCAGACTATCATTCCGTCAAGAAGCTGATTGATATCGTCTGGCAGGCTAAATGCATTTCTGACCCACCTCGAGAAGGGCACTGGGTCCGCGTTCCAAACAAGCACATGGTGATTCCTGGGGATTATCAGCTTGGGATCAGCGGCATTATGACTGGAGATCGACTTGAAATACTGTAAAGGAGCCAGAGCACATGGCAGAAAAGAATCCGGATTATTTGGAACAGCAGCTGGAATGCACGATCACGAAAGAAAAGCTGGAACGGACATTTCGTTTTCAGCAGGAGAAAATCAAGCTGGACGATCCGCTTGAAATATCAATGCTCACAAAAATGGACCAGGATATTCATAGAGAGATTGAAATGACGGAAGATGAACTGAATATTAAAGTAAAACCTGCCGAGTCTTACCAGAATTTCAGCGAGCTTCACAAAAAAGACCGCCACAGCCGCTGGGTGTTTGCCCACCAGCTTGTGGAGAAGGTCAAATCCCACACGTACCCTAGACTTCATTTAATCGTGGCTCCGGATAATCTGGTGCTCACAAAAGGCTTGGCTCCTTCCTTCCTGCATTATGGAGTAAAAGAAAGCCTCCCGCCGTATGAAAAAGATGAAGAGCGGATCTGGCATGAAGTAAGAGCGGTGATTGCCGCAGCCGTAGATGAGAAATTCACATTTGAGCAATACATCAAATTTCACGACACACTCCAGGTATCCACCCTTGTTAAAGAGATTTTTGATACGAAAACAACCGAAGAATTGTCCGCGCTGATCAGCCGGAAAATTGTCCTTCTGGAAGAAAAAGAGCGCAGTCTTGTACATATTCCCGAGAAGAAGTGGAAAACGTTCCGCTATGTCGGCCTTGGGCTTCTCATTCTATTAATTCCCGCCATTATTTATACCGCCTATTCTGTATTTTTCCTTCAGCCGAGGGCGGAAGCATATGTCCAAAGCGGAAAGGACTACCAGACGAGCAATTACAGTGATGTCATCAACGGTCTGGAGAAATATAAGGTTGAGGATATGCCGGATATCGTTAAATACCAGCTTGCACATTCCTACGTAGTAACGGGGGATTTTGTGTTGGACCAACAGAAGGAAAACATCCGCAAGGACCTGACTTTAAGAACGGATAACCGTTATTATGAGTTCTTTATCAGAATGGGACGCGGGGAAAGTGAAAAGGCACTTGAAATTGCAAGGAACGTTGGAGATCCATTCACCATAACGGTGGCTCTTATCCAGTACAAGGCTGACATTCAAGCCGATAAAGAGATGAAAAGTGAAGAAAGACAGGCAAAAATTAAAGAACTTGAATCCGAAATAGCGGATAATACAAAGAGATTAAAAGAAACAAAAGCACAAGCCGAGGAAGAGGAAAAGAAAAAACAAGAGGCTCTCGATAAAGTAAAAGAAGAAGAGGCAAAAGAAGCTGCTGAAACTAAGCCTCAGCAGCCAGCAGCTCCGGCAGCGGGAACTCCAGCCGCACCGAAACAGCCGCAAGCTCCGGCAGCGGGCAAACAGCCGGCCGCTCCGCCGGCAGGCCAGACTAACCCGAAATAATACGAAGGTCCGCCTCACCCACCGGGAGGCGGGCCTTATATGGGCATAAACCAAGGAGGGATCCTCGCATGAGCACGTTATGGGTCTTTTATCAGCGGACTTATCAGCCATATTCTATTTCAGATTCGACAACCCGCTCCCTGACCATCGGACCGGATTACAGTGATACACTCACGGTTCGCTCGTTTCCTTTTTCCTCAGGCTCTTTAGAGCTTGCAAGAGAGGAAGAGACAGGCGAATTTTCCATCCATTTAAATGGAGAAAAAAAGGGCAGTCTTGCAGAAAAGGGTTCCTATATCTGGGAGGAAAACGGACAAAGCCTCATTATATGCCTTACTCCTGAAGCAGCTGATCCGAAGCAGCTGTTCACCGGATATGAGCATGAAATTCTATTCTCAAATGAAGAAAATGCAGCGGTATCCAGCTCAAGTCCCGCTTCAGACGGCTGGTTTCGACTCGTGAAGGCCGGTACAGGCTGGACACTCGAATCGGGCAGCCAGCGTTTGTACAAAAACGGCCACAGCATCGCCGAAAAAACAGATGTGCAAATCGGGGATATTCTGCTGTGGGGCTTCATGACCATTACCTTTATAGATGAAGATATTGTGGCTGTCAGCGATATGGAGGAACTGAAAACGACGCTTCCTTCCGTTGAAAAGCCGGAAAGCGAAATGAAAAAGAAATACCCGGCCTACCGCAGAACACCGCGGATGATTTATGATCTCCCGGACGAAAAGGTAAGCCTGAACATGCCGGTTCAGGAAACTGAGGATACGAACAGAGGGCTTTGGCTCATCGTTCTTCCTCCGCTCGTGATGCTGATCCTGATGGGGATCGTCGCCCTCGTTCAGCCAAGAGGGATTTACATCATCATCACGGTCGCTATGTTTTCCATGACGCTGATCACCTCCACCACTCAATACTTCAAAGAGCGCAAGCTGCGCAAAAAAAGGGAAGAGCGCCGTGTCCGGGTGTATAAAGCATACCTCGAACGTTCCCGTGAGGAGCTTCAAGAGCTGTCTGAGCGTCAAAAGAAGGTCCTTCGCTACCATTTTCCATCTTTTGAAAAAATGAAGTACTTAACCCAGGACATTTCCGACCGGATCTGGGAGCGCACCATCGACAGCAAGGATTTCCTGCAGCTGCGGATCGGTCATGGAAATAGTCCCTCGAGCTACACCGTCACTTTAAGCAGCTCCGACCTTGCGAACAGGGAAATTGACGATTTGCTCGAACAGTCCCAGGAGCTTGAAAAAACGTACAAGGAAGTCGGCCCGGTTCCCATCCCGGTCAATCTGAATGAAGGAGCAATGGGACTGATCGGAAAAGAAAAAACGGTCAAAAAAGAGCTGCACCAGCTCATTGGCCAGCTTGCTTTTTTCCACAGCTACCATGATCTCCGCTTCGTCTTCATTTTTGATGAAAAGGAATACGATGAATGGCAATGGGTGAAATGGCTGCCGCATTTCCAGCTGCCTCACGCCTACGCAAAAGGCTTGATCTACAATGAACAGACAAGAGACCAGCTATTATCTTCTTTATACGAGCTTATCCGCGAACGCGATATTCAAAAGGATGAAAAAGGCATCTTTTTCTCCCCCCATATCGTCTTTATTGTCACGAATCAGCAGCTGATTGCGGATCATATTATTCTTGAATACTTGGAAGGCGAGCATCAAAAACTTGGAATCTCTTCTATTTTCGCAGCGGAAAATAAAGAAAGCCTGACAGAGCATATCCATACGCTCATCCGCTACGTGAATGAAAAAGAAGGGGACATTCTCATCCAGGAGAAAAAAGCCGTTCAGATTCCATTCGATCTCGACCAGCACTCACTTGAAACGAACGAAACCTTCGCGAGAACACTTCGGACGCTTGATCACCTGACCGGTATGACGAACTCCATACCGAACAGTGTTTCTTTCCTTGGCATGTTCCAGGCAAAGGAAGTGGACGAGCTTCCGATTGAACAGAACTGGCTGACAAGAGAATCGGCCAAATCACTCGCTGTCCCGATCGGCTTAAAAGGAAAAGAAGACCTCGTCGAGCTGAACCTGCATGAAAAGGCCCATGGCCCTCACGGACTGCTCGCCGGAACGACGGGATCGGGGAAAAGTGAATTCCTGCAGACATATATCTTATCTCTCGCAGCCCACTTCCATCCGCATGAAGTCGCGTTCCTTTTAATCGACTACAAGGGCGGGGGAATGGCCCAGCCGTTTAAAAACATGCCTCACTTGCTTGGAACGATTACAAACATTGAAGGCAGCAAAAACTTCAGCGCACGGGCACTTGCCTCCATTAAAAGCGAGCTGAAGCGCCGCCAGCGCCTGTTTGATAAACACACCGTCAATCATATTAACGACTATACGAAGCTGTACAAAAAGGGTGAGGCAAGCGACCCGCTGCCGCATCTGTTCCTGATCTCTGATGAGTTCGCCGAGCTGAAAAGCGAAGAGCCGGAATTCATCCGCGAGCTTGTCTCTGCCGCGCGGATCGGGCGGAGCCTGGGTGTTCACTTGATCCTCGCGACCCAAAAGCCGGGCGGTGTCATCGACAACCAGATTTGGAGTAACGCCCGCTTCCGCGTCGCTCTTAAAGTACAGGACGCAAGCGACAGTAAAGAAATCCTGAAAAACGGGGACGCAGCCGCCATTACCGTAACCGGCCGAGGATATTTGCAGGTCGGAAACAACGAAGTATATGAGCTGTTCCAGTCCGCCTGGAGCGGGGCACCTTACAACGAAGAAACGCGTGAGGGCGAAGACGAGGTCGCGCTCGTCACCGATCTTGGATTTGTCCCACTCTCAGACGTCTCTGCTTCAACAGAGAAGAAGCGGGATGTCCAAACCGAAATCGACGTCGTCGTTGAAAAAATCGCCGAAACCCAAAAGAAACTCGGCATTCAAAAGCTGCCAAGTCCGTGGCTGCCTCCGCTTGAAGACCGCATCTCAAGAATCGGGCACATGTCCGAACAAGAGGGCGAGATTGTGATGGGCATCATCGACGAACCGGAAAAGCAAAGCCAAACGGCCTTTGCCTACAACATGATTGACGACGGAAGCATCGGAATTTTTGGAACATCCGGATACGGAAAATCGGTATCCGCTATGACCCTACTGATGGGCATGGCGTCCAAAATGAGTCCGGAAGAACTTCATATCTACATTCTCGACTTTGGAAACGGAGCGCTGCTGCCATTGCGCCAGCTGCCGCACACGGCGGATTATTTCCTCGTCGATCAGTCCAGAAAAATCGAAAAGTTCATGAGCATTATTAAAGACGAACTTTCAAAAAGAAAACGGCTGTTCCAGCAGCAGGAAGTCAGCAGCATCAAAATGTACAACAACGTGAGCGGCGATAAGCTTCCGGTCATTTTCATCACCATTGATAACTTCGACATTATTAAAGATGAAATGTATGACCTCGAAACCGAACTGAACCAGATTTTAAGGGACGGCCAGTCTCTCGGAATTTATATGATCATCACGGCATCGCGTGCAAACGCCGTCCGTCATTCCATCATGAGTAACCTCAAGACGAAAATCGCGCACTATATGCTGGACGCTTCTGAGCTTCATGCCACTGTCGGCCGTCCGCCATACGCGATGGAAGCCATTCCGGGACGCGCCTTCATTAAGAAGGAGCATACGTACTTTGCCCAAATGCTTCTGCCGGCAGATGGAGCGAATGATTATGAACTGCTCGATCAGCTGAAAGAAGATATTCAAATGTTCGTGGAAAAATACAGCAGCTATACCCGTCCAAAACCGGTGCCGATGCTGCCGACCGATCTTTCGACGATTACCTTCTCGCAATACATCGAAGGCCATCATCGTCCGGGCATCATCCCAATCGGCCTTCACGAGGAACAGGTGCAGCCGGTCCATCTCAACCTTCTGAAAAACAAGCACTGCCTCATCATCGGCCAGTCGCAAAAAGGGAAGACGAATGTGCTTAAAGTCATCATAAACACTGTAATGGGCCAGCAGGAAGAAAAGATCGCTCTGTTTGATTCCATTGACCGAGGACTGTCAAGCTACGCGGCAGAGGAAAAAATCGACTATGTAGAGTCAAAAGAAAGCATTGCAGCATGGCTCGATTATGTAGAAGCACTCATGACCGAAAGGGAAGCGCAGTACATGGAAGCCATCAATGCCGGAAAAGCAGGCGAAGCATCATTCACACCGCTGCTGCTCGTCATCGACGGCTATGCGCGATTCCTGCAGGCAACCGATTCGCTCATCCATGACCGGATCGTGAAGTTCATGAAAAACTTCAGCCACCTTGGATTCAACATCCTTGTCGCCGGTAGCAATGCTGAAATATCAAAAGGCTACGATACAATGACATCTGAGCTGAAACAAATCCGTCAAGCCATTATCCTAATGAAAAAATCCGAGCAGACGATATTGACTCTTCCATATGACCGGAAAGAAGAGGAAATCAACGCAGGCTTCGGCTATTACGCGGAAAATGGCAGAGTGACGAAAATCCAAATTCCTC
Organism: Bacillus sp. FJAT-42376; assembly: GCF_003816055.1. NCBI lineage: Bacteria > Bacillati > Bacillota > Bacilli > Caryophanales > Bacillaceae > Bacillus > Bacillus sp. FJAT-42376. The sequence goes on along the minus strand of NZ_CP033906.1, from coordinate 3,646 downwards.
TAAGCGCAATTGAAAGGAAGATCTATTCATGACGGAACAAACCAAACACATGGTGAAAATGGTCCTTGCAGTCATTCTCATCCTTGCCGTCCCTGCCCTGTTTTTCCAGACCATCGGCCAGAATCCGATGGAGGTACAGGATAAAGCAACCCGAACGATTGCTGTCGTTAATGAAGATACGTTTCCAGGCGACGAAAAAGATAAACTAAGCAACAACATCATCCAGGTCATGAGCAAAAACTCGGAATACAACTGGAAAGAGCTCGGCCGCGGTGCCGCTGAAAACGAAATGAAGAACAAGGAAATAGATGCCATCATCTATGTCCCTTCCGACTTCACAACAAACATTCTGACCTATGAAGAAACCCAGCCGTCAAAAGCGGAATTCAAATTTAAAGTCCAAGAACAGCTGACAGCCGTAGACAAAGAAAAGGTCCTCCGTACCATTGATGACGCCACTGAAGAGGCTAACAAAAAAACGGCTGTCTTCTACTGGGATTCTATTGCCCAGGAAATGGACGATGTGAAAGAAAAGTTCGATCAGATTCTCGATAAAGAGGACCAGTTCCAAAAAACGATGTTCGCTTTTTATAAACCAAGCTCTAAAGACCTGTCAGGCGAAATTGATTATCAGAAGGAAATGCTTCAGCAGCTTCAGGCAACGATGAAAGATGCATCAAAATCCGCGCCAGAACGCACTCAAAACGCAGAAGAATTTCAAAAAGACCTTGCATCCTTTGTAGCGTATACCGACCAATACCAGCAGTATCAGCAAAAACAGATGGAACTGATGAGAGAGGTTCAAAATCAGACCATCACCGGTCTCCAGCAGAGCATGTCCAATCAGACAGAAAGAAGCTCCACCTCCTTCCAGCAAGTTAATGAACAGGTTGGACAAATCAACAATGAAATGTCCGCCATTCAGGCAACCCTCCAGGAAGGAACAGACAATGCAAGTGAAATCGACCGTATTCTCCAGGGCCAGATGGAACGCCAAATGAACGACTTAAAAGCGGTCCAGTCCGAATACCTCGATTTATACAAAAGATCAATGGATGAAACGACACTGACTACCCTTGAAAACGGCTTTGCTGACTTAAGAAAAGAGCTGCAGAACACACCGGATCCTGGAACACCTGGTACACCGGGCACGCCAGGAACACCTACCGAACCGGGTACACCGCCGGTTCCGGATAACCCTGAGAACCCGGATACGCCGGAACAGCAGCCGAATCCAAATCCAATCGGCAGTCTATTGGATCAGCAAAACGCGCTAAAAGCAGTAGCTGAACAGGCGAAACAGCTTCAGGATTCGTTAAATGCCATCCCGGATCCGAAGCCGAATGAAGCGGTAAATGCAGCAAACGGCCTCGGCCAGCTTGCGGTCAAAGCGGATGAAATTGAAAAACAGCTAGCCGCAAAAGATGCCAATAATCAGGAATGGCAAAAGAAATACGATCAGCTGGCAAAAGACTACGAGAAACTTCTCGCGGATAACAGCTCTATTATCACAGAAACGCAAAAACTAAGAGAAGAAATTAAGCGTCTATCCGATCAAATCCTGTTCCTGCAAGGCAACGTTCAGCCAATCGCGGATGCCATTAAGAAAAAAGAACAGGCTATACTCAGCGCATCCAACCTTTCCGAAGAACGGAAAAAGAAGCTCGAGCCGATTTTCAGGGAACCAATCCTTAAAGGAACGATTGAACCGGTCTTCACCTACTATGCAAAATTAGACCAATACGAGCTAACCCTGAATGGATTAAACAGCACAGACAGCACTATCAAAAATACAGTCCTGGCAAACGAAGAATTAAACGAAAAAATGAAAACCGCACTCACTCCGACAGAAGAAGAGAGCAGTGCGACAGATGCGATGCAAGGAAACTTCCCATCCGCCCAGCTTGAAATGTCAAAACTCGAAGAATCATTCACCAACTTCATCTCAGAGTACAGCGGAAACATCGACACACAGCAAAACGCCATGATGGAAGACCTGACAGCCGTTCAGGCGAACGCAGACCAGCTCATGCAGCAGCTGCAGGGGGGAACGGCACCGGGGCAGCCTGATGTATCAGCCGGTCCATCTCAGGTTCCTGCAAGCGGCACAGGACTCGTATCCGGAACTCAAAGCATCAAAGGCACTATCGAACAAATGAACAGCCTGATGGATTCACTTGGAGAGCGTCAGACAAACGTCCTCACCAACACAGACCAGCTCTATAAAAAAGTAGACGAAGTCCAGCAAAAATCCGACGAACTAAACAATAAATGGGCTGCCAACGTAGCCGCAACCGAGCTATCCAGAGACCAAGTCTTCAAAGTACTCAGCAATGCAAGAGTAGACGGCCAGGATAACGGATTTGTTTACGATCACCTGGCGAACCCGATTCAAATTTCCGGGGAAGAACCAATCGAAAAAGCCAAAACCGTACCGCCGGTCGTCATCCTTGTCATTGTTCTGCTAAGCAGCCTGCTCATCGGCTACTTCAGCGGAGTCTATTTCAAAACAGCACCATTCTGGCTGCGGGCAACCCTTTTCATCCTGCTCAACGTCATCGTCGGCCTGCTCATCAGCCTATTCGGAACCAGCATCTACTCCCTGGCTGACGACCGCGCTATCCAATGGTCAATCTTTACGATCTTGTTATTGCTCACAGCATCCAGCCTGATCCGCGTCGCCTTCCTATTCGGCAACACACCAGGCATGCTCGCAAGCGTAGCACTCACCGCCTACTTCGTGAGTCCGCTCCTTGCCCTGACCGTACCGAACTTTAATTACAGCGATCCGATCTCAGCCGTCTACATCTCCATCCAGGAAGACGCCAGCAACCAATTTACAGAAGGCGTCCTCGTACTAGGCGGAATCCTGATACTCGTCACGCTGATCCCATTCATCATCCAAGCCATCATGGACAACCGCGCCTCCCGAGACGAAGCGCACGAAGCCTAATCCTGATGAGGTGGAACACAATGAACCAAACGAAAAAAATGAGAAAAAGAGCCGTCCTGTTAACGGCTCTTCTCCTTCTCATCCAGGCACCAGCCGTCCAGGCCGAAGAACAAGTGCCAGATCCGCCCGATATCGACACCATTGCACCAAACGTATATGAAAAGAAAGAAATCAAAAAGCAAACCGACTATTTTCATGAAGAAACCTTATACCAAAAGAAATACAACGCGCCGGAAGAACTGAAGAATCTGGACTATCTATCCCCGGACCCCAATAAAACAGAAAAGCAGCTGGAAGAACTATTCACTGCCTACACTCCAAACCAATTTGAAGTAAGCAATGTTGCCGTCCAAACCGTCGAAGCCGGGCTCTTCATGGACAGCGAAGAAGAACTCTTCCAAAACACCGGAAGCCAGGAACTCGAACCCGATGCGGCGGCAGAAACAAAAGGATCCAGCCTTACCATCCTATACATCGCCATCATCGGAATTGGATTGCTCCTAATCCTGCTCATCCTGATTCCGCGCTTAACAGCAGGGAAGAAAGAAGAATTATAGAAAAGAGCAAAGCTGCGGCTTTGCTCTTATTTTGTGCGCCTGGCATGGGTGTAATCTATAGGGTGGGAGTCCCGAACTGCGAAGGCAGAAGTAGCAGTTAGCTTAACGCAAGGGTGTCCATGGTGACGTGGAATCT